>CAZDPA010000063.1:0-9321 GCA_964507195.1 uncultured Salinisphaerales bacterium
TGGATCGCGACCTGGGTATCGGTCTCGTCGGCGACCGACAGGCAGCAATCGATCGCCGCCGGCGTCGTGCCCCAGTCCTCGTGCAGCTTGAGGCCGATCGCACCGGCTTTGATCTGTTCGTGCAGCGGCGCGGGCAGGCTCGCATTGCCCTTGCCGAGGAAGCCGATGTTCATCGGATACGCCTCGACTGCCTGCAGCATGCGCTCGAGATGCCAGGGACCCGGGGTCACCGTCGTCGCGAAAGTGCCGGTCGCGGGGCCGGTGCCGCCGCCGAGCATCGTCGTGACGCCGGAGTTCAGCGCTTCGTCGATCTGCTGCGGGCAGATGAAATGGATGTGGCTGTCGATGCCGCCGGCGGTGACGATCATGCCTTCGCCGGCAATGATCTCGGTGCCCGGCCCGATCACGATGTTCACGCCCGGCTGGATGTCCGGATTGCCGGCCTTGCCGATGCGCTGGATGCGTGCGTTCTTGATGCCGATGTCGGCCTTGACGATGCCCCAGTGGTCGATGATCAGCGCATTGGTGATCACGGTATCCATGCAGTCCGCGCTCATGCGCTGCGACTGGCCCATGCCGTCGCGGATCACCTTGCCGCCGCCGAACTTCACTTCTTCGCCGTAGACCGTGAAGTCCTTCTCGACTTCGGCGATCAGCGCGGTATCGGCGAGGCGGACGCGGTCGCCAACGGTGGGGCCGAACATTTCGGCGTAGGCCTGGCGGGAGATTTTCAGGGACATGAAATGAAACTCCCACAGTTGCGCGATTCCCTCGCCCCCAGCAGGGGGAGAGGGCTAGGGTGAGGGGGTATCTTCAAGATGCGCGCGGGTGCAAGACGCCCCTCACCCCAACCCTCTCCCCACTGGTGTGGGGAGAGGGAGCCAACGAGATACGTTGTAGCTGTCATAACGCCCCCGACACCAACGCATTGAACCCGTAGACAATGCGATCGCCGGCCAGCGCAACCAGCTCGACCGTGCGGCCCTGACCCGGTTCGAAGCGCACCGCCGTTCCTGCGGCGATGTTCAGCCGGTAGCCGCGTGCAGCGGCGCGGTCGAACTCCAGCGCGGTATTGGTCTCGAAGAAGTGATAGTGGGAGCCGACCTGCACCGGACGGTCGCCGGTATTGGTCACGCTCAGCGTGATAGTCGCGCGACCGACATTGAGTTCGATCTCGCCGTCGTCAATCAGCATTTCGCCAGGATTCATGGTCGCGTCCTCAAACGATGGGATCGTGAATCGTGACCAGCTTGGTGCCGTCCGGAAACGTCGCTTCGATCTGGATGTCCGGGATCATCTCGGCAACGCCATCCATGACGTCTTCGCGCTTGAGCAGGGTTCGCCCGTGGCGCATCAGTTCGGCGACGGTGCGGCCGTCACGCGCGCCTTCCATGATGTCGGCGGAGATCAGCGCGATCGCTTCCGGATAGTTGAGCTTGAGTCCGCGTGCGCGGCGCCGCTCGGCGAGCAGGCCGGCGGTGAAGATCAGCAGCTTGTCTTTCTCGCGTGGGGTGAGTTCCATCAGGTGCTCCAGATTCTTGGCGGCTGCGCGGCGATGCCGAGCAACGGCGGTCGCAGCAGCGTCCAGATGCGGGTCAGGCAGGCACGCACTTGCTCCACGCTCTTTCCCAGAGCGCGGATCAGCGTCGGCCCATCCGGCAGGACGGTGACGCCGAGCACGACATCGCTGTCCTTCGCCACGTCGCGGCACTGGTCGATCAGCGCCTCGTCGGGCGTGAAGCCGACGGCCCACATCAGCCCGCTGACATGACACTGGTTCCAGCCGACGACGGATTTCAGCAACTCGTCGTCGCCCTCGATGCGGCTGCGCTCCAGCCACAGCAAGCGACCGTCGCGACGGATTTCGATGCGCTGCGACCAGCGGCCGTTGGCAAAACGCTCACGGCGCGCCTGGCGGCCGAGCACGACGATGTCCCAGCCGCAGCTGCGCGCATCGCCTGTGCAATCCAGGCTCAGGGTCTGTTCGGCGACGGCCTCGTCGAACACGATGGTTTCCTGCGGCAGCCATTCGAGCGCTGCGCCGGCAGCGACCTTCAGCGTGACGTCCTGGCGCGCGATCGCGCCGCCGGACTTGTACCACTTGCCCGCACCAGGCGTGGTCAGCAGCGCATGCGCGTTCTCGTCGACGCTGAGCTGGATGTCGAGCTGATCGCCGCCGGCGATGCCGCCGGGCGGATGCAGCAGCAGCAACTGTGCCGCGTGTTCGCCCTGCGGATACAGAACCTTCTGCACGCGCAGCGGACCGAAGTGTTCGCAATCGCGCAGGCGGCTGCGGCCGGCCTGCGCATCAACCTGCATGTGGATGCGTGCCTGCCAGGCGCGACGCTGCGCGTACGGCACACCGACAATCAACAGCGGGCTTGCTGCGGTGCTCGACATGACTGATCTCACCGTATTCAGATCGCGGCGAGCAGGCCGCAACCGACGGCGGCCAGGCCGACGCCACCCGTACGCAGCATGCCCGCGGCGCCGCGATTCAGCACCACGCTGGCAACGCCGATGCCGCACAGATGCAGCAGCGCAGTCGCCGACAGGAAGCCGGCAGAGAACGGCAGCATCGGCGCATTGGCCGGCATCTCGGCGCCATGTGCCCAGCCGTGGACCAGTCCCATCGGCACCAGCAGGGCGATGGCCGCAGCGCGCGACACGCTGCGTGCGGCGGCGAGCAGGGCACCGAGTGCAATCAGCGAAGTCGCAATCAGGGTTTCGACCATGCCGCTGCCGCCGATCTGCTGGCCGGCGATTGCGCCTGCTGCGACGGCGGCAATGAACAGGGCCGGCAGGATCAGCAGCGATGATCGCTCGCCTGTGTCGGATGGGGCGCGCCGCAGCTGGCGTGCCCACAGGCCGACCGCCAGCATTGCCAGCAGGTGATCCCAGCCGAGCCAGGGATGCAGGAAACCATCGCGCAGCGCGAGGCCGGCGTGTCCGGGATGCGCCTCAGCAACGAGCGGGACGCTACAAACAGCGATGCCCAGGATCAGCTTGAACAGCTGCGGATACTTAATACCCGTCATTCCCGCGAAAGCGGGAATCCAGGGACGTACCAATGCGCTCTCCGCCCTGGATTCCCGCGTGCGCGGGAATGACGACTGGGTTGGATTTTCATTGACGGCGGATTTCACGATGCAGATCTCCACAGTTTCACGATTCATTGATTGAGAATGCGCACCGCGCGTGCAGCAGCGGCGGCGCGGTTTTCGACGCCAAGCTTCTCGAAGACCTGCTCGAGGTGCTTGTTCACGGTGCGCGGGCTGATGCCGAGAATCTCGCTGATCTCGCGATTGGCCTTGCCGCGGCTGATCCAGATCAGCACGTCGGCTTCGCGTCCGGTCAACGTCAGCGCGTCCTGCAGCGTGCGCTCCTCGCGGCCGGGGCTGACATCGGCAAGGCGGAACAGGAACTCGGACGGACTGGTCGTGCCGACGTACGAGAACTCTAGCCGGCGACCATCGACTTCGACGAAGGCGCTGTCCTGCGCGTCCGCGCCTTGCTGACGCAACTGGCGCAGGCGTTCGATCACCGTCGGCGGCAGGCGCTGGCCATCGCCATCGCCGGTCGAAAACAGTTCCGACAGCAGCTGCGCGGCGCGCGGCGTACACCACTGCAGCTCGCCGGTCTGATCGGTCGACAGCAGATAGCGGCCGGTCGCATCGAGCGCGGCGCGCGTGCCATGCGCAAGGCGTGCGTTGGCCAGATGCACGCGGATGCGCGCGAGCAGCTCGTCGACGACGATCGGCTTGGTGACGTAGTCGACGCCGCCGACTTCGAGGCCTTTGACGACGTGCCAACTCTCCGACAGGCCGGTCATGAAGATCACCGGCACGTGCGTGAGCTGCTTGTCCTGCTTGAGCCGCCGGCAGGTCTCAAAGCCATCGATGCCCGGCATCATCGCGTCCATCAGGATCAGGTCCGGCGTGATCTGGTCGACCAGCGCGAGCGCGCTCATGCCGTCGGTCGCAACCAACACGGTGACGCCGGCCTGGTCGAGCGTGTCGGTCAGGAAACTCAGGTTGCCCGGTGTATCGTCGACGACGAGCACGATGTCACGCCGCTTGCTGGCCGGATCATGCATCGCGACCGACCTCCTCGCGCACGCTGTCGAGCAGATGCGCGTAGCCCTTCATGTCGAAGCCGGCAACGAGGCTCATCAGGCGTTGCGCGAAGGCCTGGCTTTCCGGCACGCGCGACTCCATCTCCCTGAGCTTTGCCTCGATGCCGCGCACATGGCCGATGCGGCCGAGCTGGGCCAGCTCATCGACGAACTGCCGCGCCGACGGCGGCGGGCGTTCGTCGGAAGTCAGGGCAGCGGTTGGCTCGCGGACCGGTTCGTCACCTTCATAGACCCAGCGCAGCCCAAGCAGCGAGCCAACGCGCTCCAGCAGGCCATCAACGTCGATCGGCTTGACGAGGAAGGCGTCGTGTACCGAATTGCCGTCGCCGCCGGCGCTGTAGTCATGCGCGTTGGCGGAGACCATCATGATCTTGGGTTGCGGTCCATCGAGACCACGCAGGGCCTCGGCCACTTCCCAGCCGTTCATGCCCGGCATCGCGATATCGAGCATGACGAGATGCGGGCGGCATTCGCTGGCGAGTTCGAGGCCGCCGAGTCCGTCGCTCGCCGCAAACAGGTTGATGCCGAGCGGCCGCAGGATGCCCTCCATCAAGCCGCGATGCGCCGGATCGTCGTCGGCCATCAGCACGGTGACGCGCGGGCCGAGGTAGCCGACGATGCGGCGCTTCTCCGGCGCAACATGGTCTGCGGATGCCTCCGACAGATACATGCGCACCGAGAACAGGCTGCCCTGCCCTGGCGTGCTGCGCACCGAGATTTCGCCGCCCATGATCTGCACGAGGACTTTGGTGATCGTCAGGCCGAGTCCGACGCCGGGCACGGCCTGGATGCCGGGCATGCTGCCCCGCTCGAACGGCTTGAAGATGCCTTCGAGATCTTCGGGGCGGATGCCGATGCCGCTGTCGCTGACTTCGATCTCCGCAACCTGGCTCGACGGATAGCGCACCGTGAGTCCGACGTGGCCGTCGCGCGTGTACTTGATCGCATTCGACAGCAGGTTGATCAGGATCTGGCGCAGGCGCTTCTGATCGGCGTTGACGGCTGCCGGCAGGGTCTCGGGCCGCGCGTAGCGGAACTCGATGCCCTTGGCCGAAGCCTGCACGCGGAACATGTCCGCCATCTGGTCGAGGAACTCGGCGAACGGCACCTTGTCGCGACTCAGGCGCAGCACGCCGCTCTCGATCTTGGAGATGTCGAGCAGGCCATCGACCAGGTTCGACAGATGCCCGGCGCTGCGCCGTATCACCTGGATCGCATTCTCCGGCCGCGCGGTGCCGCGCTCGAGCAACTGCGCGTAGCCGAGGATCGCGTTGAGCGGCGAGCGGATCTCGTGGCTCATGCCGACGATGTAGCGACTCTTGGCTTCGTTGGCGCTCTCGGCGAGTTCCTTGGCCTTCTGCAGTGCCGCGTCGGTCTTCTCGTGCGCGTCGATTTCGTCCATCAGCATCGTCGTCTGATGCTGGGTCTCCTTCTCTGCCGCCTGCCGGCTGTGCTGCGCGAGCACCAGCAGCCAGGCCGATACGCCGGTGACGACGAGCAAGGCAAAGAACACGATCAGCAGCGTATCGCCGACGACGCCGGCGAGCTCAGGTGACGCCGCGACGTACTGCAGGTAGATGAAGCCAAGCAGCAGGCCGATGACCAGGTTCAGCAGCAGGAAGGTGCCGACAAACTGGCCGGTGCCGCTGTGCGCGTTGCCGAGCAGACGCCGCGGGACGAACAGGCCCAGCAACTGCATGATCTGTTCGTTGAAACGGCTGTTGTCCTTGCAGACGTCATGGCAGCGCGCTTCCAGTGTGCAGCACAGCGAGCAGATCGGGCCGTTGTAGGCCGGGCACATCGCCATGTCGTTGCGCTCGAAGCTGTTCTCGCAGATCGAGCAGAACTGCTCGGCGCGCGTCGACAGGCCATCCGCACTGCGCGCGATGTAGAAGCGCCCCCGGGTCAGCCACGCGATCAGTGGCGCCATCACGAAGGCGACGACCAGCCCCACGAACGGCGACAGCGCCTGCGCCATCGGTCCGAGGGCACCGACAAACGCCGCGGTAGAGACGACGATCGACAGCGCCATCGAACCGACGCCGACCGGGTTGATGTCATACAGATGCGCGCGCTTGAACTCGATGTGCGCGGGCGAGAGGCCGAGGCGCTTGTTGATGACGAGGTCCGCGGTCAGCGCGCCGATCCAGGCAACGGCGAAGTTCGCGTACAGCACCAGCACGCTTTCGATCACGCGCAGGATGCCGACTTCCATCAGCAGCAGCGCGAGCAGCACGTTGAACACCAGCCAGACCACGCGACCCGGATGGGCATGGGTCAGGCGCGAAAAGAAGTTCGACCAGGCGATCGAGCCGGCGTAGGCGTTGGTGACATTGATCTTGAGCTGGCAGGTGATGACGAACACGCCGGTCACGATCAGCGCAACCAGCGGCGAGCCGATCATTTCGCGGAACACGACGAAGAACATCTCCGCTGGATCGGCTGCACTGGCTTCACTGAGGCCATGCGTCAGCGCGAAGTATGCGAGGAAGGAGCCGGCCATCAGCTTGATGCCACCCATCACGACCCAGCCCGGCCCGGTGGTCAGCACCGCGGTCCACCAGCGCCAGCGGCCGATCTTCACGCTGTCCGGCATGAAGCGCAGGTAGTCGGCCTGCTCGCCGATCTGCGGCAGCAGCGACAACAGCGTCGATGCGCAGATCGCGAAGTGCATCGGCTGCAGGCTGCCGTCCGCGGCGCCCTCGCGACCGGGAAAATGCGTCCACGCCGCCATCTCCTTGTCGCCCGACATCAGCAGGAAGATGAAGGGCGCGAACTGCAGGATCAGCCATACCGGCTGCGTCGCCATCTGCACGCGGCTGATCATGCGGATGCCGTAGATCGCAATCGGGATGACCAGCAGCGCGCTGACGATGTGGCCGAGCCACAGCGGAATGCCGAACAGCAGGTGCAGGGCGCCGGACATGATGCTGGCCTCGATCGCCAGCAGCAGGAACGTGAACGACGCGTAGATCAGCGAGGTGATCGTCGAGCCCATGTAGCCGAAACCGGCGCCGCGGGTCAGCAGGTCGACGTCGAGGCCATAGCGCGCCGCATAGCGTGCGATCGGCAGGCCGATGAAGAACATCAGCGCGCAGACCACGCCGATCGCGGTCGCCGCATTGGCGAAACCATAGGCCAGGGTCAGCGTTGCGCCGATCGCTTCGCAGGCCAGGAACGAGATCGCGCCGAATGCGGTATTTGCGACGCGGAACGACGAGTACTTGCGCGCCTTTTCCGCGGTGTAGCGCAGCGCGTAGTCCTCGAGCGTCTGGCTGCCGACCCATTTGTTGTACTGGCGGCGTTCGCGGACGATGCGTTGGAGGCTGCGCACTGGCGGCACCTGAACAGGTGCCGTCACGACAGGACCCCCAGCCCGCAGCGGGCCTGGTCTGCCATGTCCCTGGCGCTATCCGTCCTCAAATCCGTCCAGACCATCTTGTTTATGGTGTCCCGCTCGCTGCGCACGACTGAATGATGCCGGGGTGCCCCGGCTTTGCACCTACGTCAAATACCCCACCCGTCTACGCGAATTACCCCATACCGGCGGTCCGACCCGCCGCCTAGCCTGTTCTGGCAATGGCAGCGGGGCTGCAAAACGGGGCATTGGGGTAGGCAAAGCAAGAAGGATGCCGCTGAGCCCAACCGGCACCCGCGCCACACGCACTTGTGGTCGACATCGAAGGTCGGCCCTTCAGCTCAACCGAACAGGAGTCAGGGAAATGTCCAAGGGTAATCGAAGCAAGCGCGGCAACGTCGCCGTCCGGCATCTGGGGACCAGCGCAGTAGCGCTGGCGATGCTCGCCGTCATTCCGGTCGCACACGCCGACATCGAGTTGGGGAATGGCATCAGCATCGCCGGCTTTCTCGATATGTCGTATTCATCCTTCAAGCCCGACGGCGGATCCAGCACGGAAAGCATCGGCATCGATCAGTTCGAGACCGACTTCAAATATGCCGGTTCGAGCGGTGTTTCCGCCCAGGTCGATATCGAATACGGCGAGGGCTTTGATGGCAGCGACGACGAAACCTTCGTCGAGCAGGCTTTCGTCACCAAGGCGTTTACCGAGCAGTTCAGTGTGAAGGTGGGTCGCTTTCTGAGCTACAGCGGTTGGGAAACCGAAGAGCCCACCGGCTTGTTCCAGTACAGCGGCACCGGCTATGCCAAGTATTTCTATGGCTTCTACCAGAACGGCGTGTCGGCCAACTACACCGGCGCCAAGTTCGCCGTCATGGGGTCTGCCGTCACCAGCGCCTTCAATCCGAACGACCGGAACAGCACGGATGGCGTCGACGACGAAATGGGTTACGAGTTCGGCCTGGCCCTGATGCCCGTCGAAGGACTGACCGCGAAAGCGTTCTACATCTCGGACAACGACACCGACACGGACATCGTCAACGTCTGGGCTTCCTACGCGGCCGCGGGATTCACCTTCGCCGGCGAATACAACACGGCTGACTACGGCGATGCCGGCGAGGGCGACGGCTTCCTGGTGATGGCCAACTACGCGACGGGCCCCTTGGGATTCACGGTCCGCTATCACGACTTCGAGATCGAGGACGCCGGCGGTGCCGTCACCGACGATGCCAGCGTCATCACCCTGTCGCCCAGCTACAAGGTCGGCGGCAACCTGCTGCTCGTGGCCGAATACCGAATGGATAGCTCCGATACCAACGGCGATTCGGACACGATCGCGCTCGAAGCCCTGTTCACGTTCTGATTCGACATCGTCAGCGTCATCACAAGTGCCAGCTGTCACCGGCTGGCGCTTCATCCAGAACTCAACAATGGACTATCTCTCATGAAACTCAAAACCATTCTGACGGCCGCCGCACTCGGCGCCGCCAGCTTCGCGGCGCAGGCCGCCGACACCATCAAGGTCGGCGTACTGCATTCGCTGTCGGGCACGATGGCGATCTCGGAAACCACGCTGAAGGACACCGTCCTGATGATGATCGACGAGCAGAACAAGAAGGGCGGCCTGCTCGGCAAGAAGCTCGAACCGGTCGTCGTCGATCCGGCTTCGAACTGGCCGCTGTTCGCCGAGAAGGCGCGCGAGCTGCTCGCCAAGAACAAGGTCGACGTCGTGTTCGGCTGCTGGACCTCGGTATCGCGCAAGTCGGTGCTGCCGGTCTTCGAGGAACTCAACGGCCTGCTGTTCTACCCGGTGCAGTACGAAGGCGAA
>CAZDPA010000063.1:9331-20710 GCA_964507195.1 uncultured Salinisphaerales bacterium
AGCCTATCTGAAGGCCAAGGGCGTGAAGTCCGAGGACATCCTGGTCAACTACACGCCGTTCGGTCATTCCGACTGGCAGTCGATCGTGTCGGACATCAAGAAGTTCGGCTCCATCGGCAAGAAGACCGCAGTGGTCTCGACGATCAACGGCGACGCCAACGTGCCGTTCTACAAGGAACTCGGCAACCAGAAGATCTCGGCTGAAGACATTCCGGTCGTGGCGTTCTCGGTCGGTGAAGAAGAACTCGCCGGCCTCGACACCAAGCCGCTGGTCGGCCACCTCGCCGCCTGGAACTACTTCATGTCGATCGAATCGCCGGAGAACACTGCGGCCATCGACAGCTGGCACACGTTCATCAAGAACGACAAGCGCACGTTCAACGACCCGATGGAAGCGACCGTGATCGGCTTCAATCTCTGGGCCAAGGCCGTCGAGAAGGCCAAGACCACGGACGTGGCCAAGGTCAGCGACGCGATCATCGGTCTTGAAGTGCCGAACCTCACCGGCGGTACCGCCAAGATGCTGCCGAACCATCACCTGACCAAGCCGGTGTTCATCGGCGAAATCCGTGATGACGGCCAGCTCGACGTGGTCTGGCAGACCAAGGGCGAAGTCGCCGGCGACGCCTGGAGCGATTTCCTCGACGGCTCGAAGGACATCGAAGCCGACTGGGTCACGCTCAAGTGCGGCAACTACAACAGCAAGACCAAGAAGTGCTCGGGTCAGAACTTCTGAACTGAAGCCTCTGAACGGCGGCGGATCTAAGCCCCCCGCAGCCGGAAGATCACCCCTGAGAACGGGGGACTGGGTGACGTCGCGCTCTACGCGGCGTCACCCCCTTCTCGGTTGGCCCGTTTCATGCACACAAGGAAACTGCGCTCAGGTGGCGTCACCGCCCCCTGATCCGAGCGTCCTTGAATCACGAATACACCGCGTAAATCCAGACTCTTCATGACGATCGACGCCAGATTCAGAGCAAGCGCCAAGCCTGCGATCCGTGCGCTGCGCCGGCGATATGCGACGCTGTCGTTGCTGATCGGGGCGGTACTGAGCAATCCCCTGCATGCGCAGGATGCTGCGACTGCCGATCCGGCCCCTGGCGTCGCGGTCTCTGCCGGGGAAACAGCGGGCACGGCGCCAAGCTTCGCCGAAGTGCTCGCCGCGCTGCCTGAAGCCAGCTACGCCGAGAAGGAAGCCGCTGTCGCGCGCATCATCACGCTGGCCGATCCCCGCAGCCGCGCAGTGCTCGCCGCATTGCTCGACGGCAAGCTCCATGCGCTCAAGTCCGACGGTCGCTGCGTCATCGTTGTCGACGATGCGGATGCCGCGCAGGTCAAGCTGATCAATCCGCTCGATGGTAGCGCACTCGCGCCGGTCGCCGACGCGGATCTGAAGAAGGTCGGCACCAACAACCGCCTGCGCAAGGTGCTCAAGGGCGCCATTGCCCAGCTCGACCTCAACAACGAAGACCCGGATGTGCGGGTCAACGCAGTGCGCGAGCTCCTGCGCGAGCTCGACGACGCGACGATTCTCGCTCTGCGTGCGCGCGCTGCGATCGAGGAATCCAGCCGCGTGCGCCAGCAGATCGATGTCGGCCTCGCGATCTCCGACCTCGCCTCCGACGATGCGGCAACCCGCCGACAGGCCGTAATCAATCTCGACGGCCAGATCAGCGACGAAGCCTACAACGCGCTGCGCGATCTGTCGGAAAAGGAAACTGAAGCCGACATCCGCAGCGCCGCGCTTGCCGTGATGCGCGGCATCGACAACTGGCGCAAGGTCTACGGCAGCGTCGAAACCCTGTTCTTCGGCATGAGCCTCGGCTCGGTGCTGGTGCTGTCGGCGATCGGCCTGGCGATCACCTTCGGCGTGATGGGCGTGATCAACATGGCGCACGGCGAGCTGATGATGATCGGCGCGTACACGACGTACTGCATCCAGCTGCTGCTGCCGGATCACATCGGCCTGGCGATGGCAATCTCGATTCCCGCGGCGTTCCTGGTGTCCGGCGCGTTCGGCGTCGCGATCGAGCGCGGCATCGTGCGCTTCCTGTACGGCCGTCCGCTTGAGACGCTGCTTGCGACCTTCGGCCTGTCGCTGATCCTGCAGCAGCTCGTGCGTTCGATCTTCTCGCCGCTGAACCGCTCGGTCGCGACGCCGGAGTTCATGAGCGGCCAGCTCTACATCAACGATGCGCTGAGCCTGACCTACAACCGCCTGTACATCGTCGTGTTCGCGCTGCTGGTGTTCGCGTTGCTGCAGCTGCTGCTGCGCCGCACGTCGCTGGGCCTGAAGATCCGCGCGGTGTCGCAGAACCGTGCGATGTCGCGCGCCATGGGCATCCGCTCCGAATGGATCGATGCCGCGACCTTCGGCCTCGGTGCCGGCATCGCCGGTGTCGCTGGTGTCGCGCTGTCGCAGTTGACCAATGTCGGCCCGAATCTCGGTCAGGCCTACATCATCGATTCGTTCATGGTCGTGGTGTTCGGCGGCGTCGGCAACCTGTGGGGCACGCTGATCAGCGGCATGACCCTGGGCGTCGTCAACAAGTTGCTGGAACCCTACGCCGGTGCGGTGCTCGCCAAGATCCTGGTTCTCGTCGCGCTGATCCTGTTCATCCAGCGCAAGCCACGCGGCCTGTTTCCGCAGAAAGGCCGCGCCGCGGAGGGCCACTGATGCACACGTCCATGAGCCAACGTCTGCTGATCCTGCGTGGCGATCGCGGCGGCAGCCTGTTCCTGTCGGTGCTGCTGGCGATCGCCATCCTGGTGCCGATCTTCCACCTCGTCGTGCCGGAAGGCTCGCCGCTGCATCTGTCGACGCTGACCGTGACGCTGCTCGGCAAGTATCTGTGCTATGCGCTGCTCGCCGTTGCGGTCGACCTGATCTGGGGCTACTGCGGCATCCTGAGCCTCGGCCACACCGCGTTCTTCGCCCTCGGCGGCTACGCGATGGGCATGTACCTGATGCGCCAGATCGGCAGCCGCGGCGTCTACGGCGATCCGGTACTGCCGGACTTCATGGTGTTCCTCGACTGGAAGGAACTGCCGTGGTTCTGGCACGGCATGGACATGTTCTGGTTCGCGATGGTGATGGTCGTGCTCGCGCCGGGCCTGCTCGCCTATGTGTTCGGCTGGTTCGCATTCCGCTCGCGCGTCACCGGCGTGTACCTGTCGATCATCACGCAGGCACTGACCTATGCGCTGCTGCTCGCGTTCTTCCGCAACGAGATGGGCTTCGGCGGCAACAACGGCCTGACCGACTTCAAGGACCTGCTCGGCTTCGATCTGCAGGCGAGTGCTACGCGCGTCAGCCTGTTTCTGTGCTCCGCGGCGGCGCTGGCTGGCGGTTATCTGGTCTGCCGCTACGTCGTGCGCTCGCGCCTGGGCCGCGTCATCGAGGCGATCCGCGATTCCGAAGCGCGCGCGCGCTTCATCGGCTACCGCGTCGAGAACTACAAGCTGTGGCTGTTCACGGTCTCTGCCGTGCTCGCCGGCATTGCCGGCGCGCTGTACGTGCCGCAGGTCGGCATCATCAATCCCGGCGAGTTCGCGCCGATCAACTCGATCGAAGTCGTCGTCTGGGTGGCGATCGGCGGCCGCGGCACGCTGTACGGCGCGGTCATCGGCGCGGTGCTCGTCAACTACGCGAAGACGGTACTCACCGGCGCATTGCCGGAAGTCTGGCTGTATGCGCTCGGCGGCCTGTTCGTGCTCGTGACCTTGTTCCTGCCGCAGGGCGTCGTCGGCATCCTCAAGACCTGGAGTGCGCGACGCAGTTCGACGACGCCTCTTGCCGGAGCCACAGCATGAGAGTTTCACCGTCGATGTTGTCGCAGGCACGTCTGTTCAGTTTCTTCCGCGAAGAATCACCGCCACCGCTCGACCTCACGCACAACGTCATTCTCTACCTCGAAGGCATCACGGTGAGCTTCGACGGCTTCCGCGCACTGAACAACCTGAACCTGTACATCGAGAAGGGCGAGCTGCGCTGCATCATCGGCCCGAACGGCGCCGGCAAGACGACGATGATGGACGTCATCACCGGCAAGACCCGGCCCGATGAAGGCACCGCCTGGTTCGGCCAGACCGTCAACCTGCTCGATCTCAGCGAACCGGAGATCGCCCAGGCCGGCATCGGTCGCAAGTTCCAGAAGCCGACCGTGTTCCATGATCACAGCGTGTTCGAGAATCTCGAACTGGCGATGGCCGGCGACAAGTCGGTGTGGAAGATTCTGTTCGCCAAGCTCACGCCACAGCAACGCGATCGCATCGACGAGGTGCTGACCATCATCGGCCTGCTCGAACATCGCTCGGCGCGCGCCGGCAGCCTGTCGCACGGGCAGAAGCAGTGGCTGGAGATCGGCATGCTGCTGATGCAGGACCCGACCCTGCTGCTCGTCGACGAACCGGTCGCCGGCATGACACCGCAGGAAACCGAGCGCACCGCGGAACTGCTGGTCTCGCTCGCGGGCAAGCATTCGGTGGTTGTCGTTGAACACGATATGGACTTCGTGCGTTCGATCGCGCGCACCGTCACCGTATTGCACGAAGGCGCTGTCCTCGCCGAAGGCTCGATGGAAGCCGTGCAGAACGATCCGAAGGTGATCGAAGTGTATCTGGGCGAATAAGCATGCTTGCCATTCAACACATCAACCAGTTCTACGGCGGCAGCCATACGTTGTGGGACATCGACCTCAAGGTCGAAACCGGCTCGCGGACCTGTCTGATGGGACGCAACGGCATGGGCAAGTCCACGCTGTTGCGCTGCGTGATGGGCCTGCTGCCGGTGAGCTCAGGCGAGATCCTGTTCGACGGCCAGAAC
Organism: uncultured Salinisphaerales bacterium; assembly: GCA_964507195.1. Classification (GTDB taxonomy): domain Bacteria; phylum Pseudomonadota; class Gammaproteobacteria; order Nevskiales; family Nevskiaceae; genus Solimonas. The sequence goes on from CAZDPA010000063.1 coordinate 14,157, forward strand.
CTGCTCAAGCTCAGCGCCGACGCGCGCGCCGGACTGGGCATCGGCTTCGTGCCGCAGGGTCGTGAGATCTTTTCGCAGCTGACCGTCGAGGAAAACCTGCGCACCGGCCTGATCGCCAAACGCGAACGCCCGAGCGATGCGCTGGAACGCGTCTACACGACCTTTCCGGTGCTCAAGCAGATGCTCAAGCGCCGCGGCGGCGACCTGTCCGGCGGCCAGCAGCAGCAGCTCGCAATCGGTCGCGCCCTGCTGCTGCAGCCGCGCCTGCTGATCCTCGACGAACCCTGCGAAGGCATCCAGCCGAATATCGTCGCCGAGATCGGTGACCTGCTGATTCGCCTCAATCAGGAAACCGGCCTGACCGTACTGATCGTCGAACAGAAACTGCCGTTCGCACGTCGCGTCGCCAGCGACTTCCGCATCCTCGACAAGGGGCGCGTGGTTGCCAGCGGAGAGATCGGCCAGCTCAGCGACGACATGGTCCGGCACCATCTGACGGTTTGAGCTTCGGTGCTGGTCTCTCGATACACCGCGCTGCGCGCGGCACTCGAGACGAACGGGCCTATTCTGTGTCGGCCCTACAAAACTCCGTTCGCATCGAGTGCCTGCGAAGCAGGTGTATCGAGATGCCGCAACGACGCTCTACGAGCCGACCCGGTTGACAGCCGCCGCTTGACGCCGAATCCACGACCCGATTAGTCTGCACGCCTCAAGAAGCCGAACACCCATGAACCTTTTCCAGAAAGCCGTCCATGTATCTATTTGGAACGTCGCCGCAAGCGACGCGCCGTAGGGGACGCTTTTCGTACACAAAACCCCCGCCGGCGCAAAGACCGGCGGGGGGTTTCAGTTTTTTACACCACCGGTCCAGCTCCAGCGGGTTCCATGCAACACAGGAACCGCAGGTACGCAGTATGGACATCAACGGTGCTGAACTCATCACACGTCATCTCGAGCGCGAAGGCATTGCGCATGTCGTCGGCGCGCACGCGTCCGCCGGCAGCAATGCCCTGCTGCCGCTGTACCGTGCGCTCGCCGATTCCAAACTGATTCACGTCCTCGCCCGCCACGAGCAGGGCGCTGGCTTCATCGCGCAGGGCATTGCCCGGCGCAGCGGGCGTGCGGGCGTGTGCATGGTCAACGCCGGTGCCGGCGTGACCCAGCTGCTGCCGGTGCTGGCCGATGCGAATGCCGACGGTGTGCCGCTGGTCGCGATCTGCGCGCAGCTGCCAGCGGCGGGTAGCGAAGCCGCGCATGGCGTGCGCACCGGTCATCTGGTCGATTCGATCAGCAAGGCTCACTTCGAGATCCGCGGCATCGAGGATCTGCTCGACGTGCTGCCCGAGGCGTTCCGGATTGCCGAGTCCGATCGCAAGGGCCCGGTGCTCATCGACGTGCCGCAGAGCGTGCTCACGGAACGCATCCGCCTGCCGGTGCTGCCGATGCCGGCGGCGCGCGAAGTGCCGGATGCCGCAGACGCCGTGCTGTTCAACCAGGCGGCGGCGATGATCGATGCCGCGCGTCGTCCGTTGCTGCTGCTCGGCGATGGCGTTGCCCAGTCCCAGGCCCAGGCGGCTGCAGTGAGTCTGCTCGAACATGCGCATCTGCCGACGCTGATGACGCTGCTGGCGCTGGGCACGCTGCCCGAGCGTCATCCGCTGTCGCTGGGTCTGTATGGAGCGCAGGGTGCGCGCGCGAGCCAGAAGCTGGTTGAAGACTGCGATCTGCTGATCGCGGTCGGCTGCCGCCATGACGATCGCGCGACCAGCACCGCGCGGCGTCTCGCACCGAATGCGCGACGCATCCACATCGAGCTTGATGCACGCGAACTGGCCGCGCTGGCTGCGCCGGATCTCGGCATCGTCGCCGATGCCGGCGTTGCCTTCGCCGCGCTGGGCGAGCGGGTGCGCCCCGCCTTGCGCGGGCGCTGGCATGCGCAGATCCGCGCGCTGCAGCAGCAACTCGCCGAACCCGAAACGGACTATGACGATCTGCGTCAGCACCCGGCCTTGATCCGCGCGACGGCGGCGGCGCTGGGTGCGGAGACGACGGTGGTTGCCGACGCCGGCGAGCCGCAGACCTGGGTCGCACAGCACTATCCGTTCATGCGTGCGCAGCGCTGGCAGACCTCGGCGAAGCTCGGCGCAAGCGGCTTCGGCCTCGCCGCAGCAATGGGTGCGGCGCTGGCCTCGAGCGACAGTCGCGCCGTGCTGTTCTGCAGCGAAAGCAGCCTGCTGATCAACATGCAGGAGCTGTCGACGCTGGTCGATCTGCAACTCGACGTGAAGATCGTCGTGCTCGACAGCAGCGCGCTGGGGCTGCTGCGGCGCCCGCAGGATGTGCTGCTGCAACGCCGCTACATCGGTTCGCTGTACGAACGGCCGCCATCGCTGTGCGGGATTGCCGAGTCTTTCGGTCTTCCCGCGCTCGATCTCGGTCTGACCGACAAGGCCCTGCCGCGCCTGCGTGAAGCCCTGCGCCAGCCCGGACCGCTGCTGATCCGCGCGCCGATCGTGCGCCCCGAGCAGGCTCCGCCGCTGCTGATGCAGCGCCAGGCCGACCTCGAAACGGTTCACTGAGCGCAGATCCACGCCACCTTCCTATTCTCAAACTTTCGGAACGATCACCATGCAACTTCCCACTGAAACCGCGCTACCCACTCATCTCCTCGCAAGCCGGCCGCCGGACTGGCCCGAACCCGAAGCCCTGGGTTTCGGCCAATACCTCGGTGCCTACCTCGTCGAATCACAGCACATCGATGGCGGCGGCTGGAGCGCGCCGTGCCTGACGCCGCGCACTGCGAGCTCGGCCGCGATTGCCGGCGGCGCGGTGCAGTACGCACTGTCGGTGTTTGAAGGTGCCAAGGCCTACCGCGATGCGCGCGGCGGCTTGCATCTGTTCCGTCCGCTCGATCACGTTGCACGTCTGCAGGCGAGTGCGCGGCGGCTTTGCCTGCCGGAACCGCCGACCGAGCTGTGCCTGCAGCTGTTCGATCTCGCGGTGCAGATGCACGCTGCACTGATTCCGGCGTACGGTCGCGGCTCGCTGTATCTGCGCCCAACCGTGTTCGCCGATGAGGAGTGCCTGGGTCTGCGTCCGGCCAGGCGCCATCGCCTGAGCATCGTCGTCACGCCGTGCAGCGATCCGCTGCTCAAGCGCCTGCGCCTGTGGGCCGAGCCCGAGTTCATCCGCGCTGCGCCCGGTGGACTCGGCGCCGCGAAGACCGGCGCGAACTACGCCGCCGGTCTGTCCGGCCTGGTGCGTGCACGCGAGCGCGGCTATGACGATGTGGTCTGGCTCGACGCGCACACGCACACCCAGCTCGGTGAAGCCGGCACGATGAACCTGTTCGTGCAGATCGGCGACGAAGTGCTGACGCCGCCGCTGGACGGCACCATCCTCGCCGGCATCACCCGCGACAGCGTCATGCAGTGGCTGCGCGCGCAGGGCATCCCCGTGCTGGAACGCACGATCACGCTCGACGATCTGCGCAATGCGCGCCTTGCCGGCACGCTCGGGACCGCATTCGGCACCGGAACCGCCGTGCGCGTCACGCTGATCGAATCGATCGGCGACGGCGAGCACGAGCTGCAGTTCACCGACACCGGCCTCGCCGCCAAGGTGTCGCACGCACTCAAGCAGATCCAGGAAGGCGGCGACCGGCAGTACGCACACTGGCTCACACCGATCGTCGATCCCTGCGCGGTGGAGTTGGTGACGGCGGCCTGATGCGCCGTGACTGCAATCAGATGGCCGGGTTTGTTTCCTTCTCCCCGCGTGCGGGGAGAAGGTGCCCGCAGGGCGGATGAGGGGCGGCTGTTGCCAGTGCGCCTGCGCGGCGCGGCCCCTCACCCCAGCCCTCTCCCCGCACGCGGGGAGAGGGAGATTCCTGGATGAAAAGCCGGGCTACTCCGCCGGCACCGCCCTATCCAGATGCTCCGCAAAATGGCCTTCCAGCCAGAACTGCCAGCCGCCGTAGCGGTTCGCCGCAATGAAGCCGACGTGCCCTCCACGCCGAGAAACCTCCAGCGTCACCTGCGGTGAGAGCTGCTCGGCACTGGGCAGGATGCCCGGCGTCATGAAGGGATCGTCGCGCGCATTGACGATCAGGGTCGGCACCTGGATTGCGCGCAGGTACCCACCGCTGCTGCACTGCGCGTAGTAATCAAGCGCATCCTTGAATCCGTTCATCGGCGCGGTCCACGCATCGTCGAACTCGAAGAAATCCTGCGAGCGCAGCACCTGTGTCAGGTCGACATTCGGCGCCGGCACCACGGCATGCTTGCGCCGCGCGATCTCGCTGAGATCGCCCAGAAGACGCTTCTGGTACATGCGCGCCGTACCGCGGCGCAGTTTCTCGGCACAGTGCTTCAAGTCGAAGGGCGCACAACCCGCTGCTGCCGCCAGTACCGGCGCACCCGCACCTTCCTCGGCCAGCGCCTTGAGCAGCACGTTGGCACCGAGCGACCAGCCCGCCGCGACCAGCTGTGAATCCGGCTCGCGCCTCTTCAGCTCATGCATCAGGTAGCGCAGGTCGGCGGTATCGCCGTGGTGATAGATCCGCGGCAGGCGATTCGGCTCCGCGCCACCGCCGCGCAGCTGCAACATCACGCAACGCCAGCCACGTGCACCGAGCTGCAGCGCTGTGCCGCGCAGATACTTCGATTCGAATCCGCCGGTCAGCCCGTGCACCAGAATCGCGATGCGCCTGCCCTGCGTAGCGCCGCACCAGCCGAGATCGACGAAATCGCCATCCGGCAGTTCGAGCCGCTCGCGCCGGATCTCCAGCGCCGGCAGGCGCCGCAGCAGGGTTGGCGCCACGGTTTGCGCATGCGGGCCGCGCAGCAGCGGATGCGGCCTGAACGTCGAAGCGATGATGCGGCCGTGCGTGGGCGTCATGCGGAAGCGGGCGCCACCAGAACCTCGCAGCGCACCGAGTTCGCAAGGAAGCAGTCGTGATGCGCGCGCTCATGCAGCGCAGCAATCTCGTCTGCGCTCGGCTGACGCTCGCCACCCCACTGGATCTGAGGGTGGAGCACGACCTTGAGCATGGCGATCCGGCCCTGCTCGTTGCGGCCCATCGTGCCGACGGCGGTGTCTGCGTACTGGTCGATGACGAAACCTTTCTGCGCGGCGTACGACAGGAAGAACAGCATGTGGCAGGACGACAGTGAAGCGATGAAGGCTTCTTCCGGATCGACCGCAGCGGCGACCGAATACGGCAGGGGCACGACCAAGGGTGAGCTGGATGCGGGAACGTCGACGCCGCCGTCGAAGTGCCACTGATGGCCGCGCGAATAGCGCTGATCCGTGAACTTCTCCGCCGCGCTGCGCTGCCACCGAACGTCGGCGCGATACTCGTGGGCGTCCTTCATGCGGCCTGCTCCGCGTCGATGTTCGTGAAATAGGCATCCACCGCGGCGCGCTGTGCGCCTGCGTCGGTCACCCGGTTGATCGACTGCCAGAACGCATCGGCGTCCACATGGCCCTGGCAATACCACTGAATGTGCTTGCGCGCGACACGCACGCCGCGGCCCTCGCCGTAGAACGCGTACAGCGCATCGAGGTGCTCCAGCATCCAGCGCCGGATCTCGAAGCGTGTCGGTGGCGGCAGTGTTTCTCCAGTCGCCAGAAAGTGAGCGATCTCGCGCAGCACCCACGGCCGGCCCTGCGCGGCGCGCCCGACCATCACCGCATCGGCCCCGGTCGCGCGCAGCACGGCAAGCGCCTTGTGCGGTGAGTCGACATCGCCGTTGGCGATCACCGGAATGCGAATCGCCTGCTTGATCTGCGCGATGGTCTCGTACTCCGCCGCGCCGCCGTACTGTTCTTCGCGCGTGCGGCCGTGCACGGCGAGCGCCTGGATGCCGCTGTCCTCGGCGATGTGCGCGATCCGCACGCCGTTGCGCTGCTTGAGGGCGAAGCCGGTGCGGATCTTCAGCGTGACGGGCACATCCACTGCCTGCACGACAGCTTCGCAGATGCGCGCGACCAGCGCCTCGTCGCGCAGCAGCGCCGAACCGGCATCGACACGGCAGACCTTCTTCGCCGGGCAGCCCATGTTGATGTCGATGATCTGTGCGCCGTGATCGACATTGAAGCGCGCTGCCTCCGCCATCTGCCGCGGATCGTAGCCGGCGATCTGCACCGACACCGGACCGAGCTCGCCAGCATGGTCGCGGCGCAGGCGCGATTTCTCGGTACCCCACAGCGTTGCATCCGAAGTCGTCATCTCCGACACCGCCAGCCCCGCGCCCAGACGCCGGCACAATTGCCGGAATGGGCGGTCGGTGACCCCCGCCATCGGAGCGAGGATCACGGCAGGTTCTATCGTGTAGGGGCCGATTTGCATGGCGCTATTGTCGCCTAGCCTGTGCTGTCGGGGAATCGGGTCGCACCGCCGGATAGCTTCGACCCTGCTCCCTCGCCCCGCGTGCGGGGAGAGGGTTGGGGTGAGGGGCGTCTTTTCTGCCCATGTGCCGCAAGCATTCTCGGCACGACAACGGTCTCATTTCGATATCCGGCCATCGCTCCTGATAGATGCTGCGTCGCCC
>CAZDPA010000064.1:0-20703 GCA_964507195.1 uncultured Salinisphaerales bacterium
CGAGGCGGGATGCGATGCAAGGCGCAAAGCACAGCGATAGCCGGAGCTATCGCGAGCATTTGCAACGCCGCAACGCGCCCGCATCGGCAGGCAGGCGTCGCACAGGTTTCAGCGATTCAGTGGACTAGGACCCGTAAACGCTGTCACAGCGACAGGGCGATCATCGCCGCACCGATCAGGATTGCGGCGGCGATCAGTTCGGTGCCGTACAGGCGCGAGCGCCGATAGGCGGCGTTCAGGCGCGCCAGACTCCAGCGCGGCAATACCGTGGCATCCGCCACTGCATTGCCGCCCGTGTTGTGGTGAGCGCCGGGAATATCCAACGCATCGAACAAGGCTTCGTGAAATGCAGCGGCAGTCGGATATCGATCCTGCGCCTTGAGTGCCAGGCCACGCCTCAGCACCGCGGCGAATCCCGGCGGCTGCAGATCGTTGCGCATCGCCAGCGGATCGCGGCCGATGCGATCCGGCGCCGGCGGCGGCGTGGTTCCAGTGACCATGCGGTACAGCGTCGCCGCAATCCCGTAGATATCCGTCGCCGCGCCCTGCTCGCTGTTGCGCTGGTACTGCTCGACCGGCGCATACCCTTCCGACAGCATCACCGCCATACCGCTGCGGATGGTCTCGTTGGCACGCTGTCGCGCCGCACCGAAGTCGAGCAGGATCGCGCGCCCGCCCGTGGCCAGATAGATGTTCTGCGGCTTGATGTCGCGATGGACGATGTGATGGCGATGCACGAAGTCCAGCCCGAGCAGGACCGGCCCGAGCAAAGTCGCTGCCGCCGTCGCTTCGACCCGCCCGCCATCAAGCGTGCCGAGATAGTCGCCGAGGCTCACGCCCTCGTAGTAGTCCATCACCAGATACGCCGTGCCGTGCGCGCGGAAGAAGCTGCGCACGCGGACGACGTTCGGATGACTGAGGCGCGCCAACAGCCGCGCCGTGTGCAGAAAGTGTTCCAGACCTTCGCGGAAGGCGGCCTCATGTTCAGGTGCGTGCACGTATACATCCGATGACACGGCCGCGCGGCCGGCGAGCGCCTTGGGCAGGTACTCCTTGACCGCGACGCGCTGCTGCAGGTGCACGTCCCAGGCCAGGTAGCTGATGCCGTAGCCTCCGGGCTGACCCAGCATGCGGCCCACGCGAAACTGCCCGCCGATCACCAGACCATGCGGCAGATACAACGGCGAACGCGGCGCTGATTCGGAATAGCCGCAATGCGGACACACCGCCAGACCGCTCTTGTCGACAAAACAGCCGGGGCAGTGTTTCTGGTAGATCAAGGGACCAGCGGCTCGGCACGGGTTTTCCCATGCTACGCGACGCACGGGCTTGGATACACTGGACCCGCCGCACCCACCGAAGGAGCGAACGCATGACCGCCATGCTGACTGCCAGCGCACTGCGCGAAGCATTCGTCGAATATGCCACCGCGCGCTTTGCCCGCAATGTACCGGACTTCGTGCGGCTGCAGGACCTTGTGCGCGAACAGGGCGGCCACTTCCGCAACGACCATGGCGCGATCCGCACCACCGATGCCGCGACCACGCAGCTGTTCCTGCGTGCCGCCCAGGTGCTCGGCCTGCGGCGCGAGCTCGACTACCGCTTTCCGGCGAAGAAACTCGTGTCCTGCGATCTGCAGGTCATCGGGGAGGACTCGACCCAGTTCAAGATCTTCGTCTCGCAGGTCGATATCGACGCTTTTCCGGCTGACGTTGCGGCGATGATCCGTGCCGACAGCGCGGCTCAGGCCAGCGCGGTTGACCACGCGCCGCTGATTGCGCTGATCGAGCAGTTCGAAAGCCAGGGCGAATTGAGCTCGACCGACGCCGGGCAGTTCATCACGCATTTCGTCGATCGCCTGATGGCGCGCAACGGCCCGCCGCTGCAGCGCACGACCCTCGATGCCGTTGCGCGCATCTCCGGCGAGGCTGCCAGCGCAATGGCGCTAGGCCCCGACTTCAACCACGTCACGATCGACGTCCGCGCCGCCGGCTTCACCGGCATCGACGCGATGGCGCAGGCGATGCAGGCGCGCGGCTTCAAACTGCTGCCGGCAATCCAGGGTGCGCCCAATACCAAACTGCGCCAGACCGCGACGATGGCGGCAACGATGGCCACGCCCGTGCTCGAAGCCGATGGCCGCAACGGCGTGGCGCAGACCGAAAAGCAGTTCGTCGAGATCATCGAACGCGGCCAGGCGACGGACGCTGACGGACATCACCTGTGGCAGCAGAACGGCGAACCGCTGATCTTCCGCAACTTCCTCGCCGCCAATGCCGAGAAGATCTTCGATGCGGCTTCGACGAAGCCGGCAGAGCGCTGTTAGCGGGATCGTTTTGCCCCGTTCGTCTCGAGCGACCGCGCGAGACGCGGTGTATCAAGAGACCTGCGCGGAAACCGCTGCCTACGGAGTAACGCTTTCCAGCTGCACCGCGCCCGCACCCACCCCGCGCGGATCGCTCGCGGCCTGCAGCTCGTGGGTCTTCGGACTCCAGCTGACCACCTGCATGTTGCCCCACGTCGAATCCGACGCTTGCAGCTTCTGGCCGATCGCAGCCAATTCAGCTTGACGCGCAGCATCGGCGTAGCCCGGTTCAAGCTGGACGAGATCCGGCAGGTACTGGTGATGCATGCGCGGCAGTGCAACCGTCGCATTCGCATCGAGGCCGGCCATCCAGCCGAGGATGCCCTGCAGCACCATCGTGATGATGCGGCTGCCGCCGGGCGTACCGATCACCAGCAGGCCGCGCGGCCCTTCGACGAAGGTCGGCGTCATCGACGACAGCGGGCGCTTGTTCGCCGCCACGGCGTTTGGCTCCGAGCCGATCAAACCATAGGCATTCGACACACCGGGCGCGGCGGAGAAGTCGTCCATCTCGTCGTTGAGCAGTACACCGGTGCCCGGCGCCATGAAGCCGGAACCGAAGCCCAGATTGATCGACAGGGTCGCAGCCACACGATTCCCGGCGGCGTCGAGCACGGAGATGTGCGTGGTGTTGTTACCTTCGGTCAGCGGTGGCGCGGGATCGAGGCTGGCGCTGCGCGTCGCCTGTTTGCGATCGATGCCGGATGCGAGCCCGAGCGCATGGCTGCGCCCGCTGAGGCGCTGCAGCGGGATCGACACATAGTCGGGATCACCGAGATAAGCCGCGCGATCGCGATAGGCGCGGCGCAGGGTCTCGATCAGCAGGTGCTGAGACAGCGCACTGCCGTCATTGATCCAGTTCAGCGCTTCGAGCTGCTGGAACACCTGTGCCAGCGCCACACCGCCCGCGGACGGTGGCGGCGCAGTGACGATGCGGTAGTCGCGAAAACGGGTTTCCAGCGGCTCCCGCTCGATCACTGCGTAGTGATGCAGGTCTTCGGCACTCCAGATGCCCTTGTTGCGCTCGACGGCGTCGATCAGCTTCTGCGCCACCGCACCTTCGTAGAATCCGTCGCGGCCGTGCGCAGCAATCTGCTCGAGGGTCCAGGCTAGATCGGGCTGGCGCAGCAGTGTGCCTTCAGCAAGCGGTCGGCCGTTGGGCATGAACACGGCCGGGGCATCGCCGGACAGGCGCCTCTGCGAGCGCACGATCGCCTGTGCGAGCTTGCTGTCGACTGCAAAACCGTCGCGCGCAAACGCGATCGCCGGCTTGAGCAGTTCGGCAAGCGGCTTGCTGCCGTAACGCGCGGCGATGTGATCCAGTGCCGCCGGTTCGCCGGGAATCGCCGCGGACAGCACGCCGTCGCGCGAAGCGGTATCGACCGCCCTGCCCTGCGCATCGAGATACATGTTGCGCTGGGCGCGACCGGGTGCGGCTTCACGACCATCGATGAACACTTCGAGGTCATCGACGGCGCGGTGCAGCAACCAGAAACCACCGCCGCCGAGTCCTGAGCCGGTCGGTTCGACGACGGCAATCGCCGCGCTCGCCGCAACGGCAGCATCAAACGCATTGCCGCCCCCGGCCATCACCTGCATGCAGGCCTGTGTCGCGAGCGGATGTGCAGTGGCGCAGGCATAGCCCGGCGGTGTTTCGTCAGCGTAGGCGGAACTCGCCAGCCATGCGACAGCGAACAGGCCGATCAATTTCAATCCGTGCGTCTTCACTTCAGCAGACCTATCAGGCCGCGATACTTCTCCATCAGCTGCTCCTGCGTCTCGACATGCTCGGGGTCCCACGGAATGCAGTTGACCGGGCACACGGTCTGGCATTGCGGCTTGTCGAAATGGCCAACGCATTCCGTGCACAGCGCCGGATCGATCTCGTAGATCTCGATACCCTGTTCGATCGCGTTGTTCGGGCACACCGGCTCGCAGACATCGCAGTTGATGCATTCAACCGTGATCTTCAGTGCCATGTGCCAATCACCCGATTCGATTTTCCGCTACTTGGCGACCCGCGCCTTGAGCGCGGGAACGACCGCAGGCGGCACGAACTTTTCGATCGGCGCACCGAGCGTCGCCAGTTCGCGCACCAGAGACGACGACAGGTGCGCAAACTCAGGAGAGGGTGCGAGCATCACGGTATCGAGCGCCTGGTAGAGATCGCGGTTCATCACCGCCATTTGCTTCTCGTAGTCGAAATCGCCGACGGTACGCACGCCGCGCACGAGCACGGTCGCGCCGTGCTCGCGTGCGAAATTGACGATCAGGCCGGAAAACCCGATGACCTCGACATTGGGCAAGTCCCTGACCACTTCGCGGATCAGCGCGCAGCGCTCATCAAGATTGAAACGCGGGCTCTTGGATGGATTGAGGCCCACGGCGACGATCAGGCGAGGAAACATCGCCGCGGCGCGCTTGATGATGTCGTAATGCCCGTAGGTGATCGGGTCGAAAGTGCCGCTATAGGCCGCAGTGGTCATCGCTGCTCTCGCTGACGGATTTGCGCAGGCCGTCAGTGTACCTTCTACGCCCGTCGACGACCTTTGGAGCGCTGAAGGCTACTTGCCGGGCTTGCGGTACTGGGCCAGCCCATAGCCGACCTGGCCTGCCTGCTTCTCGCGCAGCAGGACATAGTGCTCGGGCAGCGGCGGCGGCTGGTTCGACGGCCATTCCAGATAGATCCGGTGGTCGGCGTGCAGCACCTTGGGCAGCTCGAGCAGAGTCTGGCTCAGCAGATTCGACGAAAACGGCGGGTCGATGAAGACCACGTCGTAGCGATGCCAGGTCTGCTGCAGAAAGAACACCGCATCGATTGCCGTGACATCGGTGTGCTGCGCCTTGAGCAGCTGCAGCGCCACCTTGATCTTCATGCACTGCCGCGAGCCCTGATCGACGAAAGTACAGTGCGCGGCGCCGCGCGACAGTGCCTCGATGCCCATCGCGCCGCTGCCGGCGAACAGATCAAGACAGCGCGCCCCTTCGATCACCGGCGCGAGCCAGTCGAACACGGTCTGCCTCACGCGATCCGGCGTCGGCCGTACACCTTCCGCCGCCTCGAACTCGATCAGACGCGAGCGCCATTGCCCGCCGATCACGCGCAGCTTTCCAGCTTCACGCGCGCGCATCAGCCGCACGCTCCGCGCTGCAGATGATCTGCATTCATGAGTCTGTTCCGGAATATTGGTGCACAGTCCATGTGCGAAATGTACTGCGCGCAGCGGCGGCGTCAACTGGCCGGCCATTGCGCCACACCGAAACGGCGCTGCAGACGCCGATGGCGATGGCGGAAAATCTGCGTGACCATCGCGGCGACAATCTGTGCGATGAAGCGCATCCGCGGCGTGATTTCCAGCTCATCAGTCACGGTCACGCCATTCGCACGCCTGATCAGACGACGCCTGTGCACCCAGCGTGACTGCAACCATGAAGTCGAATCTTCATCGAAGCCCTGCTGCGGCCAGACGCCGGTGAGACGCAGCGCATGCCGATCGAACGGCAGGATGCCGAGCAGCATCAGCCAGCTGTGAAACAGAACGTCTTTCGGAATGTTTTCGTGCGGCAGTGCAGCACGATCCGCGGGATGCGTCATGCGCACCAGGGGCATCAGTTCGAAGTTCACACCGGCCATCGAACTCGCGTGCTGCCACAGCGTTGCGACATCGGTGGCGAGGTGCGATTCGAAGCGCAGTGAAATCATCGAAGATCAGCCGGTTCCGCCGACCGTGATGCCATCGATGCGCAGCGTCGGCTGACCCACGCCGACCGGTACGCTCTGGCCATCCTTGCCGCAGATGCCGACGCCGGCATCGAGCTTGAGATCGGTGCCGACCATCGATACGCGGTTCAGCACTTCAGGTCCGTTGCCGATCAGCGTCGCACCCTTCACCGGTCGCGTGATGCGACCGTTCTCGATCAGATAGGCCTCGGATGCGGAGAACACGAAGTTGCCGCTTGTGATGTCGACCTGGCCGCCGCCGAAGTTGGCGGCGTACAGGCCGTTCTGTACCGAGCTGACAATCTCCTGCGGATCGTGCGGGCCGGGCAGCATGTAGGTGTTGGTCATGCGCGGCATCGGCAGCGCCGCATACGATTCGCGCCGGCCGTTGCCGGTCGGCGCCACACCGGTGAGGCGCGCGTTGAGCTTGTCCTGCAGATAGCCGCGCAGGATGCCGTTTTCGATCAGCGTCGTGCAGTGCGATGGCGTGCCTTCATCATCGACGGTCAGCGAGCCGCGCCGACCGGCGAGCGTGCCGTCGTCGACGATCGTGCAGAGCGTGGATGCCACCTGCTGACCCACGCGACCGGAGAACGCCGAGGTGCCGCGCCGGTTGAAGTCGCCTTCCAGGCCGTGACCGATCGCCTCGTGCAGCAGCACGCCCGGCCAACCCGGGCCGAGCACGACCGTGAAATTGCCGGCGGGCGCGGCAACGGCGTCGAGCTGCACCAGCGCCATGCGCACGGCCTCCTGCGCCAACTTCTCCGGGGTATCGCCGGCAAGAAAATCCATGTAGATGCCACGCCCACCCTTGCCGGAATGACCCTGCTCACGCCGGCCTTTCTGTTCGACGATGACGCTGACGTCCATGCGCACCAGCGGCCGCATGTCGGCGCTGTAGGTACCGTCGGTGGCGGCGACCATCACGGTTTCGGCATTCGCGGCGAGCGAGACCATGACCTGGATCACGCGCGGATCGACGGCGCGCGCGGCGCGGTCGGCGCGGTGCATCAGATCGAGCTTGGCCGGTGCTTCAAGTGACTTCAGCGGATTCTGCGCCGGATACAGTGGCGCCACCGTGCGCGTGACTTGCGACTGCAGGCGACCCTGCTGGCCCTGGCGCACGATTGCGCCCGCCGCCTGCGCGGCATCGAACAGCGCAGGCAGTTCGATCGCGTCGGAGTACGCGAGGCCCTGCTTCTCGCCCGCGCAGGCGCGCACGCCGACGCCCTGCTCGGCATGGTGAGAACCGGATTTGACCAGACCATCCTCCAGCGACCAGCTCTCGGTCAGCACCTGCTGGAAATACAGATCCGCGGCATCGACCCCCGGCTTCATCAGCTGGTCAAGCACGTTCTGGACCGCGGCATCATCCAGACCGGTCGGAGCAAGCAGGGTTTGACGGGCCAGCGCGAGGGATTCAGTCATGAACTCAAGATCGTGGGTGTTTGGGAAAATTCAAGGAACTGGGGAAGCTCTGAATAACGTAGCGAGCGAAGGCAGCTTGGCTGCCGCCGGAGCGCAGAAAGCGCAGTGTATGTATGAATACATGAGCATTTCGAGCACCGCCGGCAGCCAAGATGCCGAGCGCAGTAGTTAGTCAGAGCTTCCCGAGGCGACGGTGCTGCAGGACCGGAAAGCTCGCGCGCTGCGTCGCGCGCCGCCCGGCGTCCACAGACGCGAGCGCAAAACCGGGTTCGCGGCCGGCATCCGCGATCAGCGTGCCCCAGGGCTCGACGATACAGCTATGGCCCCAGGTGCGACGGCCAGCGGCATGCGTACCGCACTGGTTGGCAGCAAGCACGTGACAGAGGTTCTCGACCGCGCGTGCGCGCAGCAGCAGTTCCCAGTGCGCCTCACCCGTGCGCTCGGTGAACGCCGAGGGCACGCACAGCAGCTCCGCACCCTGCGCCGACAATGCGCGATACAGCTCCGGAAAGCGCAGGTCGTAGCACACCGACAGCCCGAGCCTGCCAACCGGCGTATCCACCACAACCGGAGCCGCCGCGCCGGGCGCGATGCTTGCCGACTCGCGATAGCGCTCGCCGCTGCCGCCGGGCACATCGACATCGAAGAGATGGATCTTGTCGTAGCGCGCGACGCGCTCGCCCAGTGCGTCCCAGACGCCGCAGGTCGCATACACGCGGCGCGGGTCGTCGTCGACTTTCAGCGGGATCGTGCCGCCGACGATCCACAATCTCAGCGCACGTGCGGTCTGCGCAAGAAACGTCTGGATCGGTCCGTCACCATCGGCTTCGGCCAGTGCGAGCTTGTCGGTCTCGCGTTCGCCCATGAAGGCAAAGTTCTCGGGCAGAACGGCAAGCTGCGCACCGGCCTGCGCCGCGTCGCGCAGCAACTCGGCTGCAGCTGCGAGATTGGCCGCGCAATCGGCGCGGGTATTCATCTGGATGACCGCTGCGGCTGGTGCGCTCATGAACTACCCCGGCGACTTGACGACTGGCGTGGCCTCACCGCGCTCGATTCTGGGATTGTCCCAGGGCCCGGTGATGCTGTAACTGAACTGCGTGACCTGATCGAAGGGCTTGTCGAACAACTGTTGCGCGAGCAGTACCAGCGCACCGACCGCCGGCCCGCCCAGCAACACGGCACCCAGCGTCACACCCGACGACAGGTCCGGATAAACGGTCACGCGCTGATCGTAGTCGCGCGTCGCAAGTCCGACCTTGCCGCTGATGTCCATGCGCAGCGATGGCGATTGGATTTTCAGACCCTGTGTGATCGCGTCACCGTTAGCCACTTCGAAGTGGCCCTTGATGGTATCGAACGCCAGGCCCTTGCCGGTCACGTCGTCGAAATCCAGCGTCAACCGGCGCGGCAAAGCATAGAAGTTGAACAGCCCGAGGACGCGGCTCGCACCCGGATCCACCGCACGCAGCTGGCCCTCGCGGATGTCGAGATCGATCTGGCCGCTGGCCTGCTCCCACTGCAGGCCGGTCGCAGCCGGCGACCAGGCCAGTGCACCCTTGAACACGCTGTGCCGCGCTTCGATGTTCGGCGCATAGCCGAGGTGCTCAAGCAAGGTGCCGAAGCGCGCCGAGTCCATGTCGAAATTCAGCTCGCCGGACGACAGGCCACCGATGCGCCGCCAGGCTCCGCTAGCCTGCAGCGCCAGCTCGCCGCCACCGAACTGCAGCGCGCGCAGTGCAAGTCCCCCCGGTACACGCTCGGTCTGCATTTCGACCTGACCATAGTCCGTATCGCCGAAATGCAATTGATCGATGTTCAGGTCAATCAGCGGCAGCGTCGCCGGTTCGACAACCGCCTTGCTCACCGGATCGCCGCTCATCGCCGGTTCGACGGCCGACACGGCCGTGTCACCGGTTCCAGTGGCCGGCAGCTCCGGCCAGCGCTGCAGATTCATGCGCTGCATGCGCGCAGTCAGATGTCCAACATCCGCCGGCGTCCAGCGCACCTGACCTTCAGCACCTGTGCCAGTCACATCAATGCGCCAGCCATCCGCCAGCGGCCGGTACTGCAGGTGCGTGGACGGCACCGACAGGCCGTTCCAGTGCAACTGACCGACATCCAGGTCCGCCGCATCGAGGCGCAACGCACCTGCCTTGCCCGCACCGACAAACAGCGGACTCCATGCGCTGATCTCCAGCGCCGGGACCTGACCGTCGAGCAGGAAACTGCCGGGCCTGGCATCGACAACACCACTGCCGCCGGCAGTCGCACGCACACCGCTCAGGCGCAGCGCACCGTCACCCTTGACCATCAGCGCCGCCAGTGCCAGGCGCTGGTCATAATCAAGATCGACGCGGAGATCAGCGAGCCTGTCAGCGCCGATGCGCAGGCTCGCCGGTGCAGCCAGTCCGGTCGGCTTGAGCAGGGGGGCCGGAAACATCACGGCCGTGCCGACCAGATCGGATCTCAGCGTCAGTGCCATGTCGCCCTGGATCAGCGGCAGCTCCAGCTGCCATTGGCTGCTGCCTTGCAGCTGGGCACGCACGAACTCCGGCACGTACTTCGACAAGCCCCCGCCGTCGGCCTGCGGCGCGTAATCGAATCCGCCACGGATCACGCCACGTGTGCCCTCGTCTGCGTCGATGCGTGCACTGACCGGCACGCCGGCAAACCGCGCGGTCAGGGCTTCGGCGCTCACTCCATGCTCGGTGAAGCCGATGCTGCCGCTCAGCGCCGTGATCGGCTCATCGAGCGAGGTGTAGCGCAGCTTCGCATCCCTGGTCGTCACGCTGCCGATCACACTGGTCTTGTGCATGTCCTTCAGCGGAACCTGCAACTGCAGCAGAACCTCGGCCGCACCGCTGGCTTCGGTGTGATCGAGCAGACCGCTCAGCGTGCGCTGCAACGGCGACTCGCGCAGGAACTGGTAGAAACGCTTCAGCTCGCCGCTGGCCGCGCCCTCGATGCTCATCAGGTGATCGTTGAAATCGGCAAAGCGCACTTCGGCCGAACTCACCTTGTTGCCGCCGATCAGCGCCTGATCCGAGCGCACCGTCAGGCTGTTGCCGCTGAACGCGAGATGCGCGCGGACATCGCTGAGCTGCGGCCAGCCCGGCGCAAACGCGAGCACACCGTCGGCGACGTCCATTTCCAGACCCCACTCACCGGTCGGCCTGCTGTGAAACGGAAAATCGGCAATCGGGCCGCGGATGCGCAGATCGGCATTCGGTACGCGTCCGCTGATCAACGCGGTGCGCAACCAGTTCTTCAGACTGTCTGGCCACTGCAGCGGCAGAAAGGGTCTGGCGTCATCAAGACGCTGTGCAGACAGCGTCGCGCTCAGATCGAGATGCGGGGAGGTGTCCGCAGCATCCGCGAAATCAATACTGAAACGGCCGCGAGCCGCGATGCCGGCAAGACGCAGCGCGGCATCCTCGCTGGACAACTGCCAGCCGTCGACCATGCGCTTCCAGCGCAGCGTCGCCCCGAGTTCATCGAGTGCCAGCGGACGATCGAAGCTCGACGGCAGCTGCACATTCGCCGGGGCTTTGGCCAGGCGCAGCTCACCGCCGGTCTCGTCCGCACTCAGTTCACCGCTCAGTCCGGAGAAGCCGACGTGCCTGTCGGCACGCAGCGCCGCGCCATCGAGACGCACTCGCAGCGAATAGCGCGGATGCCCGGCATCCGGCTGATAGCGCAGCACCACTCCACGAACGTCGCCGGCCAGACGACCCAGCGTCTGCATCGCTACGCCACCACTGCGCCAGACACCAGCCCACGGCGCCAGTCGCGTCAACTCGACGTGATCGGCGTCGAAGCTGTAGCTCTGCATATCGCGGCGCAGGTTGCCGCTGAGCACCGGCTGGTCATCAAATGCCAGCTCGCTGATATCGATGCGCCAGCCGCGCGCATCGGTCTGGTAGTCGGCCACCATGCGCATCTGCGCGGCACTGGAAAGCACTCCGGCACGCGCCAGGACGAGGGCTTCGGATTCGAGTTCCGCCTTCGCATGGGTCAGCGCACCGTTCACGACGTCGCCGGTGATGTGTCCTGTCAATCCGGCCACGGAAATCTGCGCGCCGGGAATCAGCCAAGGCCGCAGCCAGGACTGCGGCTGCAACTCGTCGACATCGATCTCGAAGCTGCCGTTCCAGCTCGCGCTGTTGGCCAGCTGGCCGTCCAGCTCGGATTCGAAGCGCAGCTCACCGCCACGCTCGGCCGGCAGGCGCAGGCTGGCGCCAACCGCAAAACTGTCGGCGGACTGATCAAGGTCGATGGCGTCGATGCGCAGACTCAGCGGCGCATCGCTGCCGGGCACGATGCCGACCACGCGCAGTTCGCAGTTCTCCAGCCGCACTTCCTCGAAGCGATTGAGGTCTTCCAGCCATTTCGCGCGCTGGCTGTCCTGCAGCGAGGCATCCATGGGGTCGAAACCGGCAATGCTGATGTTGCCCTCTTCGTCGATCTCCGCGAGCAGGCGCATGCCCGAGAGTTCAAGCCGCGTCGGCACCCATTCGCCGACGATCAGGCGGCGCAGTCCAAGTCCGAGGCTGACGCGCTCGATGCGCAGCTGCGGATCGCCTTCTTCGCTGTACAGCGTGATGCCGCTGAGATCGAAGCGCGGCGCCAGTCCGCGCCACGACAGGCTGATACCGCCAATCTGCACCGGGCGACCGGCGACGCGGCTGACCCAGGCAGCGAGATCTTCGCGGTAGCTGGGTACCGCCAGCACCGCGAGCTGGAACGCACCACTGAGGACGGCGCCCACGATCACCGTGACGGCGATCAGCGAGACCACCCAGGTCCACCAGCGGCGTTTGACGCGTTCCATCGATGAGGGGAAGAGGTCCGGTCAGGAAGAGAGTGCGGCGCTCAGGTCCAAGCCGCCGGATGACTATTGTCGCGCTACCGCGACGTACAGGCCAAACCGCTGGGCCGACGCAGGATCTGGCCCGGCAAGTGGTATGCCTCAGAGCGGGACAACGTCAAAACTCTCCCGGCTGTAGGCGCTTTCGGCCTGCAGCTTGATCGGGCGTTCGAGGCTGCCTTCGAGTTCGGCCAGTCCGAGGGATTCCTCCTCCAGCAGGCGCTGGATGATCGGCGGCGAGGCCAGCACCAGGAAGCCCTTGGCTTCGAACTGGCGCGCCGCACGCTGGATCTCGCGGGTCACTTCATGGCACACGGTTTCGATGGTCTTGACCGAACCGACGCCTTCGCAGGCCGCGCAGGGTTCGCACAGGATATGACCGAGCGACTCGCGCGTGCGCTTGCGCGTCATCTCGATCAGGCCGAGCGCCGAGAACGGATACAGCTGGGTGCGTGCGTGATCGGCGGCCAGCGCGCGCTCGAGTGCGCGCAGCACCTGACCGCGATGGTCCTCGCTCTTCATGTCGATGAAGTCGAGGATGATGATGCCGCCGAGATTGCGCAGACGCAGCTGCCGCGCAATCGCCTGCGCCGCTTCGAGATTGGTCTTGAGGACGGTCTCTTCGAGATTGCGATGGCCGATGTAGGCGCCGGTGTTGACGTCAATGGTCGTCATCGCCTCGGTCTGGTCGATCACCAGGTGCCCGCCGGATTTCAGATCCACCCTGCGATTGAGCGCACGGTTGATGTCGTCCTCGACGCCGTACAGATCGAAGATCGGCGCCGCGCCCTGGTACAGCTCGATCAGCGGCGCCGCATGCGGCACGAACAGCTGGGCGAACTGGGTCACGCGCTTGCATTCGGCGGCGTTGTCGATGCGCACGCGCTCGACATCGGTGCCGAGCAGATCGCGCAGGATGCGCATTGACAGCGGCAGGTCGCCATGCACCAGGGAACCCGGCTTGCTCTTGCTTGACTGGTCGCTGATCGCTTTCCACAGACGCAGCAGAAAGCCGACATCGGCTTCAAGCGCTGCCGCATCAACGCCTTCGGCCGCGGTGCGCGCAATCAGACCGAATTCCGGGGCCAGGCGCTGCTGGCAGGATTCGAGCACTGTCTTGAGGCGATCGCGCTCGTTCTCGTCTTCGATGCGCGCCGACACACCCACATGCTTTTCGTGCGGCAGCAGCACCAGATAGCGCGACGGTACCGACAGCAGCGTTGTCAGGCGCGCGCCCTTGGTGCCCAGCGGGTCCTTCAGAATCTGTACGAGCACTTGCTGCCCTTCGTGCAGCAGCTGCGTAATGCTGGGGTCCCCGTCGCCGCTGCCATTCGACAATGGCAGCATGTCTGCCACATGCAGGAAGGCCGTCCGTTCGAGACCGATCTCGATGAACGCGGCCTGCATACCCGGTAGCACACGCTGCACCGTACCCTTGTAGATGTTGCCGGTCAGGCCGTGGCGAGACGCACGCTGGATATGAATTTCCTGCGCCGCGCCACCCTCGACCAGGGCGACGCGGGTTTCCTGCTGGCCGATGCTGACGAGGATTTCAGTGCTCATGGAGCGGGGGAATGATTGAGATAGAGCAGTTTACGGTTTGACCGGGTCTGGCAGGGGGGCTTCGATACCGAACTCGCGCATCAGTTCACAGGTTTCGTACAGCGGCAGGCCGACGACGCCGCTGTAACTGCCACGAATCTCGCGGACAAACCCCGCGCCCAAGCCCTGGATGCCGTAACCACCGGCCTTGTCCGCCGGCTCGCCGGAGGCCCAGTAGGCCGCGGCCTGCGCGGCGCTGATCGGTCCGAAGCGAACTTCGGTGATCGACAGCCGGCTCAGCCAACGCCCGTTCTGGCCAAGCGCGACGGCGGAATACACCTCGTGGCTGCGATCGGCCAGGCGCAGCAGCGTCGCAATGCCATGCTCGCGTGACACCGGCTTGCCGAGAATCTCGCCGTCAATGACGACGTCGGTATCCGCGCCAAGCACCGGCAGTGCGCTGCCGCTGACCCGCGCACCGGCCCGGGCCTTTTCCAATGCAATTCGCACGGCGTAGGCCGCTGCGGCTTCGCCAGGCTTGGGGCCTTCATCGACATCGGTCGGACACAGCTGTACGCGCAGGCCGAGTTGAGCCAGCAGTTCGCGCCGGCGCGGCGACTGTGAGGCGAGGATCAGATGCGGCTGCACAGCGACTCTCACGGCAACTCCCACGGAAATTCAGGTCGATTGAGGCATTTTTGCCAATACCGTAGCCATGGCGCGGGCACCCTCCGGCCGCTATCTTGCTCGAGCCACCCCGGCAATCCAGCGATCGCAACGCCAGCGATGGAGCATCCTAACGTGAATATGCGCGAACTCGTTTCAGCCCAGGAATGGGAAGCCCGGGTGAATCTGGCGGCTGCGTACCGGCTGGTCGCCCTGTTTGGCTGGGATGACCTCGTGTTCACGCATATCTCGGCGCGCCTGCCGGGGCCGGATCATCACTTTCTGATCAACCCCTATGGCTGGCTGTTCGAGGAAATCACCGCCAGCAGCCTGGTCAAGATCGACCTGCACGGCAACAAGCTCACGGACTCGCCGCACCCGATCAATCCGGCCGGCTTCACGATCCACAGTGCCATTCATGCCGCCCGCGAGGACGCGCAATGCGTGATGCACACGCACTCGATCAACGGCGTCGCGGTATCGGCGCAGCGCGACGGCGTGCTGCCGATCTCGCAGCAGTCGACTCTGGTGCTGGCGTCGCTGGCGTATCACGACTACGAGGGCATCGCCCTCAACGAAGACGAAAAGCCGCGCCTGGTCGCCGACTTCGGCGACAAAATCTACCTGATGCTGCGCAACCACGGTCTGCTGACCGTCGGCGCGAGCCCGGCCGACGCCTTTCTCGCAATGTACGTCTTCGAGGCTGCGTGCATGATCCAGGTTCGCGCCCAGGCCGGCGGCGGCCCCCTGGTGCAAGTGAATCCAAGGATTGTGGCGGGCGTCATGCAGGCCGCAGCTACGGTCACGCGCGGCATGGGCGGACAACTGGCGTGGCCAGGCTTGCTGCGCAAGCTCGATCGCATCGATCCGTCGTTCCGCAACTGACCCGACGTGAACCCCATGATTCCTGACAACCAGCCCGTCATTGCCGACACGCGCCGCTGGCTTGAGCGCGCGGTGATCGGCCTCAATCTCTGCCCGTTCGCCAAGGCCGCCTATGTGAAGCACCGCGTGCATATCGCAGTCAGCTCAGCGACGACGCCGGAGATGCTGCTCGAAGACCTCGCCCGCGAACTCGAAGACCTGCGCGATGCCGATCCGGCCGAGCGCGAGACGACCCTGCTCGTGCATCCACAGGTGCTCGCCGATTTTCTCGACTACAACGATTTCCTCGATACCGCCGACGCCGCGCTCGAGGCACTCGAACTCGACGGCGATATCCAGGTGGCGAGCTTTCATCCGCAGTACCAGTTCGCCGGCACCGAGCCGGACGACGCCGAGAACAACAGCAATCGCTCACCGTGGCCGACGCTGCATCTGCTGCGTGAAGACAGCATCGAACAGGCAGTCGACAGCTATCCAGACGTGGATCAGATTCCCGAGCGCAACATCGCCATGCTGCGTGAGCTGGGCGACGCTGGCTGGAAAAAGCTCTGGGAAGATTGAGGTCAAAGGATTCCGGATAGACCGTCATTCCCGCGAACGCGGGAATGACGTCCGTATTTTCAGAAGTAGTGGTGACCAACCCACCAGGCAATTCCGGCGATGAACGCCGAAGCCGGAATCGTGAACACCCAGGCCCAGACGATGTTGCCAGCCACACCCCAGCGCACCGCGTTGACGTTGCGCGCGGCACCGACGCCGACGATGGAGCCGGTGATCGTGTGCGTCGTCGACACCGGTACGCCGAGACTGGTCGCGAGGAACAGCGTGATTGCGCCGCTGGCCGAAGCGCTGAAGCCGCTGATCGGGCGCAGCTTGGTGATTTTCATCCCCATCGTGCGGACGATACGCCAGCCACCGAACAAGGTACCCAGGCCCATTGCCGCCTGGCACGACAGCACGACCCAGAACGGCAGGGCGGCATCCGCCGTCGTCAGGTTTGCCGCAATCAGCAGCATCCAGATGATGCCCATGGTCTTCTGTGCGTCGTTACTGCCGTGACCGAGACTGTACAGCGCAGCGGAGACGTACTGAAGATACTTGTACATGCGATCCATCTTGCGCGCGGTGGACAGCGTGCCGACCCAAGACGCAATCACCATGATGCAGGCGCCGAGCAGGAAGCCCAGCAGCGGCGACAGCAGGATCGCCGCAACGATCTTCAGAAAGCCGGTGGCAATCAGCGTAGCGGTGCCGCCCTTGGCAATCGCCGCGCCGGCGAGGCCCCCGACCAATGCGTGCGAGGAGCTGGACGGAATGCCGTAGTACCAGGTGATGACGTTCCAGCTGATCGCGCCAACCAGGGCGCCGAAGATCACATGGTGGTCGACGATGCCGGGATCAATCGTGCCCTTGCCGATCGTCGTCGCAACGTGAAAACCGAAGAACAGGAACGCGATGAAGTTGAAGAACGCGGCCCAGACCACGGCCTTCTGCGGGCTCATCGCACCGGTCGAGACAATGGTCGCAATCGAGTTGGCCGAATCATGAAATCCATTCATGAAATCGAAGGCCAGTGCTAACACGACCAGAAATATGACCGTGTGCATGCCAATCGTGACGGCATCCATTTACGCGTTCTCGAGCACGATGCCTTCAATGATGTTCGCCACGTCCTGACAACGGTCGGTGACCGATTCGAGCAGTTGATACAGCTCCTTCATCTTGAACAGCTGGCGCGTATCGGCCTCTTCGCGGAACAGCTTGGCCATCGCAGTGCGCATCACATGGTCAGCGTCGCTTTCGAGCCGGTCGATGTGCTTGCAGTCCTCAAGAATCCTGTCCGCATTCTTCATGTTCGGCAGCAAGCGGACCGCGTCGCGGACGCGCTCGGTGCTTTCGAGACAGATGTTGGCGAGCTGGCGGGTTTCATCGGTGACATCGTGAATGTCATACAGATGCATGCACTGCGAGGCGTCTTCCATCAGATCGAGGATGTCGTCCATGCGCGTGATCAGCTGATGGATCTCGTCGCGATCCAGCGGTGTGATGAAGGTCTGGTGCAGCAGCTGCATGGTCTGCTGGGTAATCTTGTCGGCGGCGTGCTCGATGGCCTCGATATTGCGCTTGCGCAACGGCAGCTCACCCTCGTTGCTCATCAGTGCCTTGAGCTCAACCGCGCCCAACACCAATTGGTCGGCATGCGCGATGAAGAAGTCGAAAAAGCGGCTCTCTTTCGGCATCAGACGACTGAACATAATGTGCTCCCCGGTTACACAATTGATCGCATGGCAGAAATGAAGACGGGAACAGTTGCTCCTGTTCCCGTCATATTTCTGTCATATTCTAACTTCAATACCCGGTACCCGGCCGGGTGAGTGCTAGTTCCGCGTGCTAGAAATCGGAACCCGATGCACGTGCGCGCTGATTGCGCTTGAACAGCTGTAACAGCATGGCCAGCTGGGCCGGCAGCAGTACCGCAACCCAATGCGCGTTGTTCTGCTCACTGAGGTAGAGCCCTGGCAACGATGCCAGCGCAAGCAGGCCCAACACCCAAATCCCGGTCGCCGCGCGCGCGCGCGGCCGACGGCGAAACTGACTCAAGGCCGCAGGCAACAGCCACCACCACAGCGGATTGAGCAGCAGCAGATTCAGATTGCGCGCCATGCCCCAGTGATCGGTTGCGAGCCAGCCCAGCAACAGGACCAGACCACCGACGCCTGCCAGCAGCACTTGCGCGGTCGCGAGCGCGGCAAACAGTGAGCGCCGCATGAGCCATGCACTCAAGATCAGCACCAGCGCCCAGCCGAAACCGGCGAGCAGAAACGGCATGATCGGCTGTGCTGCAGGCACGACCGGCCCGCCCGCCTCCGGCGTGATGCCGGGCACGCGGACCAGTTCGCGCTCAAGCGCCACCAAGGGGCGCTGATCCGGCTGGCTAGGATTGATCTGCACTTCACGCAGCGCGGCCATCAGGCGCATCGGGATGAAACCGTCCTGCCATTGATCGAGCGGCGCATCGACGACCGCGCCCAGACCCAGATCCATGCCGAACATCAGCGCCGGCTCCGGCGCCATCAACTGCAACACTTCAGCCCGGTAGCTGATCGGTGCGGGCCTGCTCTGCAGTTGCATCCTGAGCTGACCGCCGAGTGCCTGATCCAGCGCGTCTCGTACGCGCGTCGAGCAGTTCGAAATGAAATAGTCGTAGCGATACTCTGCGTTCTGAGGCAATGCGTTGGTCGCGAGGAATTCGCTGAGCGCCCTGCGCTGCGCTGAATCGAGCGCCAGTTCCTGCTCGATGACCCAGCGACCTTCGGCAGCGTACTGGTTCAGGGTCGCGATCAGCGGCGTCTCATCGACGCGGTAGAGCATGTGCCCGCGCGCGAAGTTCAGGAAGAAATTCTTCTGATGAAAATCGAAGATGCCGTAATTGTAGACGCGCGCGCCGCGACCGTCGGCATCACGCACGAGCAGCGCGTTGTGGCCGAAACGCTGCCAGTAGATCTCTCCCGGTGCAAAGCTCAGCAGGCTGATCCGAGGTGCCGTCAGCTCCGTATCGGACTGCGCGGCTGCGATGCTGCCCGCACTCATGAAGATCGCGGCAAGCGCGCAGCAAAGAGCGCGAATGCCGGACATCAAGTCGAGAGCGCCGTAACCTGGAACAGATACACGCGGCGGCTGTCGGCGCGCTGCACATTGAAGCTGAAGCGCTCGATCGACACGCTCTCGCCACGCTTGGGCATGTGGCCGAAGCGGTGCATGACCATGCCGCCGACGGTATCGAATTCCTCATCGGAGAATTCGGTCCCGAAATAGGCGTTGAAGTCTTCGATCGGCGTCAGCGCATTGACCAGATAGCGGCGATCATCCTGTTTCAGAATCTGCGCGCTCTCGGCCTCGTCGTACTCGTCGTCGATTTCGCCGACGATCTGTTCGAGCACGTCTTCGATCGTCACCAGACCCGCGATGCCGCCGTACTCGTCGACGACCAGGGCCATGTGATTGCGGCCGCGGCGGAAGTCCTTGAGCAGCACGTTGAGGCGCTTGGATTCCGGCACGAAGACGGCCGTGCGCAGAAGCTTGTGCATATCAAACGTCGCTGGCTCGAAGCCAGGCACACCGGAGGCGTACTTGAGCAGATCCTTGGCGAGCAGAATGCCGACCACTTCATCCTTGGATTCACCGATCACAGGAAAGCGCGAATGTCCGGATTCGACAACGTCGACCAGGATGCGATCCAGCGGCCAGTCATGATCGATGACGACCATCTGTGCGCGCGGCACCATGACGTCGCGTACCTGCGTTTCCGAGGTATCGAGAATGCCCTCGAACATCGTCAGCGCCTCGGCGTCCATCAGCTCAGCGGCGCGGGCCTCGCGCAGCACTTCCATCAAGTCCTCGCGGGTGCGTGGTCCACCGGCCAGACGCTGGGTGACGCGTCGCCACCACTGCGAAAGTCCGCTGTCTTCGGTACGGTTACTACTACTGTCTTCGTCGCTCATTGAAGTTCATTGATAGGGGTTTTCAAACCCCAGTTCCCCAAGAATCCTGACCTCGCGCGCTTCCATGCGCCGGGCCTCGTTGTCGTGCTCGTGGTCGTACCCACGCAAGTGCAGGCAACCGTGCACGACCATGTGCGCCCAGTGCGCCCGCAGCAGCTTTCCTTCGGCCTGCGCTTCTCTGGCAACCACCGGCGCGCAGATCACCAGGTCACCGAGAATCTCACCTTCGCCCTGGAAAGACAGTACGTTGGTCGGCTTGTCCTTGCCGCGATAGTCGCGATTGAAAGCCCGGCTCTCGGCGACATCGACGATGCGGATCGTCAATTCGCCATGCCGTGACGGCAGCGCAGCGCGCGCAAACTGGCGCAAGCTGTTCGCCGCCGGAATGCCGAGCGCAGGCACGACGCGCTGCACCGCGATCTCACCAGCGGCAGTACGGGCACTCATGGCGCAAGCTTCGGCGGCTGCTTCAACTCGTGTTCCTCGTAGGCCTGCACAATGGCCTGCACCAGCGGATGGCGCACGACGTCTTCCTTGCGGAACAGGGTCGTGCTGATGCCCCGCACGCCATCAAGCACTTCGAGGGCGTGGCGCAGACCGGAGGCCTGATGCTTCGGCAGATCGATCTGCGTCATGTCGCCGGTAACGACCGCGACGCTGCCGAAGCCGATACGGGTCAGGAACATCTTCATCTGTTCGACCGAGGTGTTCTGCGCCTCGTCGAGGA
>CAZDPA010000065.1:0-4875 GCA_964507195.1 uncultured Salinisphaerales bacterium
GAACGCCGTACTCAAACCCAGCTTCAACGATTTCAAGATCAAGGATTTCTCGCTGGCCGAGTTCGGCCGCAAGCGCATCCGCATGGCCGAGGAGGAAATGCCCGGCCTGATGAGCATCCGCGCCAAGTACGCGCCGCTGCAGCCGCTCAAGGGCGTGCGCCTGACCGGCTCGCTGCACATGACCAAGGAAACCGCGGTGCTGCTGGAGACGCTGGGCCATCTCGGCGCCTCGGTGCGCTGGGCCAGCTGCAACATCTTCTCGACCTCCGACGACGCCGCCGCCGCGGTCGCCGCCGCCGGCACGCCGGTGTTCGCCTGGAAGGGCGAGACGCTGGAGGAGTACTGGGATCTGGCGCTGGACAGCGTCACCCACACGCTGCCCGACGGCACGCTGACCGGCCCCGAACTGGTGGTCGATGACGGCGGCGACGTCACCCTGCTGATCCACAAGGGCTATGAACTGGAACTCGGTTCGGACTGGGTCAACACGCCGTCCGACAACCACGAAGTCAAGGTCATCAAGGACCTGCTCAAGCGCGTTGCCAAGGAGCGCCCCGGCTTCTGGACCCGCGTGGTCAAGGACTGGCGCGGCGTCTCGGAAGAGACGACCACCGGCGTGCACCGCCTGTACCAGATGATAGAAACCGGCAAGTTGCTGGTGCCCGCGATCAACGTCAACGACTCGGTCACCAAGTCCAAGTTCGACAACCTGTACGGCTGCCGCTAATCGCTGGCCGACGGCATCAAGCGTGCCACCGATCTGATGATCGCCGGCAAGGTCGCGGTGGTCTGCGGTTACGGCGACGTCGGCAAGGGCAGCGCGCACTCGCTGCGCGGCCTCGGCGCGCGCGTGATCGTCACCGAGATCGACCCCATCAACGCCCTGCAGGCGGCGATGGAAGGCTTCCAGGTCGACACCGTCGAAGACACGCTGGGCCTCGCCGACATCTACGTCACGACCACCGGCAACAAGGACATCATCACGCTGGAGCACATGCGCGCGATGAAACACAACGCCCTGGTCTGCAACATCGGCCACTTCGACAACGAGATCCAGATGGATCGTCTGAACAGCGCCGAAGGCGTGGTCAAGATGAACATCAAGCCGCAGGTCGATCACTACACCTTCGCCAACGGCAAGTGCATCTACGTCCTCGCCGAAGGCCGTCTGGTCAACCTCGGTTGCGCCAACGGCCATCCGGCGTTCGTGATGAGCAACTCGTTCTCGAACCAGACGCTCGCGCAGATCGACCTCTGGAAGAACAAGGACAAGTACGAAAAAACCGTCTACCGCCTGCCGAAGAAGCTCGACGAGGAAGTGGCCGCACTGCACCTTGAGCAGATCGGCGTGAAGCTGACGAAGCTGACGCAGGAACAGGCCGACTACCTCGGCGTGCCGGTCGAAGGCCCGTACAAGCCGGATCACTACCGCTACTAAGCCGTGAGGCGGGAGGGGTGAGGCGTGAGGGGCGGAAAGCGGCGGCATCACGACCTTGAGGTCTGGCGCGACGCGCTGGACCTGGTCGAGGCCGTCTATCGGGTCACGTCCTCATTTCCTGCTGATGAGCGTTTCGGGCTGACCAGCCAGCTTCGCCGAGCCGCTGTTAGCGTGCCGTCAAATGTTGCAGAAGGCTCGGCCCGCAGGACGCGGGCTGAGTTGCTGCAGTTCCTTCTGCTGAACTCACTGAAGGTTGCAGAGCCATGACGCCTCACGCCTCACGTCTCACGCCTCACGGCCTGCGCATCCATCACCTCAACTGCGGCTCGATGTGCACTCATGGGCGGCGCCTGATGCAGGGTGAAGGCGGCTGGTTCGAGTCCGCGCAGATCGTCTGCCACTGCTGGCTGATCGAAGGCCGCAGCGGCCTCACGCTGGTCGATACCGGCTTGGGCACCGCTCAAGTCGAGGGCATGGTGCACGGCCACCTGAAAGCACTGATGCGCCCGCGCCTAAGCCTCGCAGAGACGGCACTGGCACAGATAGAAGCGCTGGGTTTCGAAGCCGCAGATGTTCGCGACATCGTGCTTACGCATCTCGATTTTGATCATGCCGGCGCGCTAGCTGATTTTCCGCAGGCCAGCGTGCATGTGCATGCGCCCGAACTTGCAGCCGCGCAGGCACCAGCGACTCTGATCGAGAAGCAGCGCTACGAAGCGCGTCTGTGGGCACATGGTCCGAAATGGCAGGCGCACAGCCCCAGCGGCGAGCGCTGGAATGGCTTTGACGCCGTGCGTGCGCTCGGAGACGAAGACGACGAGATTCTTCTGGTTCCGCTCAAAGGTCACACAAGAGGTCACACCGGTGTTGCAGCCAGGGATCAGAACGGCTGGCGTCTGCATTGCGGCGATGCCTATTTCTTCCACACCGAAGTGAGCGCCGCCGCGCAGTGTCCGGTCGGCCTCAATGTGTTCCAGACCGTGCTCGCCGTAGACAACGCCGCGCGCAAGGCCAATCAGTCCCGTCTCGTCGCACTCAATGCGCAAGGCGGGATCACGCTCAACAGTGCGCATTGCCCGCACGAATATGCCCGTGCAGCGGGCTGAACATGCTCATGAACGCCAACGAAATCCACTTTTCCTTCGAACTGTTTCCGCCACGCACACCGGTTGGCGTCGAGAAGCTGCCCGCGATCGTCGCGCAGCTTGCGACCGCACAGCCGTCGTTCTTCTCGGTGACCTATGGCGCCGGCGGCTCGGACCAGGACGGCACCTTCGAAACCGTTTCGATGGCCTCACGCACGACGGGGATCGAAGCGGCACCGCATCTGACCTGCATCGGCTCGACGCGCGCGAAGATTGCCGAACTGCTGCAACGATATCGCGATGCCGGCGTGCGCCGAATCGTCACGCTGCGCGGCGATCTGCCGGCAACCGCGACCAGCACCGGCGCGCCGGGCGAGCTGCGCTACGCCAACGAACTGGTGTCGTTCATCCGTGAAACCCATGGCGATCACTTCAAGATCGAAGTGGCGGCGTATCCGGAAACCCATCCGCAGGCGGTTAATCCGGATGCTGACTTCGACGCCTTCCGCCGCAAGGTCGAAGCCGGCGCGCATGGCGCGGTGACGCAGTACTTCTACAACGCCGACAGCTATTTCGATTTCGTCGAACGCTGCACGAAAGCCGGCATCAAGACACCGATCGTCGCCGGGATCATGCCGATCACCAACCACGCGCAGCTGACACGCTTCTCGGCCGCTTGCGGCGCGGAAATTCCGCGCTGGATCCGTCTGCGCCTGGAGCAGTACCAGGACGACAGGCAGGCGCTGCAGGACTTCGGCGTCGACGTCGTCTCGCGCCTGTGCCGCACGCTGCTCGACGGCGGCGCGCCAGGATTGCACTTCTACACGCTGAACCAGGCAGAGCCGACGCTGCGCCTGTGGAAGAACCTGTCGCTGCCGATGCGCCTCACCGGCACCTGACGTGATCGTCGTCGCGCTCGTCTTCTTCGTCGGCGCGGGAGTGGCGCTGTTCTGGCTGGAAGAGCGGCTCCATCACATCACACGCCATGGCTTGGCACAGGTCTGGGTTGAATCCTTCCTGCTGCCGCTGTGCCGGGTGTTTGCCTTGATGCTGCTGATGCTGATCGCCTACCCCGGCCTGTTCGGCACATTCGCGGCCCCGCCGCTAGGGAAGATCGTGTTCAGCGTTGAAGGCCGCTTTGATCATCTGATCAATGTCCTGTTTCTCGCGGGACTGTTGTTGCCGGCGATTCCGGGCGCCCGCAAGCTCGCTGGCGTAGTGCTGCCGTTGCAGGGCATGGCCGGCGTGGCGATGCTGTTCTCGTGGCTGGCGCAGTCGTTGAATGTGCAGGCTCGGCTGCTGCCGACGCTTTCGCAGTGGCTCACACTCGCGACACTGAGCGCCGTTGCCATGCTCTGCGCATGGCTGCTGACCCGCGCGGTGGACGACCCGACCCGTCGCCACGATCTGTACGACCTCCTGCTGTTGTGGCTGCAAGCACCGGTACTGCTCGTCTACGGCAGAATGCTCGGCAGCCAACTGGCATGAAGAGAGCGCATAAACCTTGCAGATGAGTCCCGCCACCCTACTGCACCTGCTCGACTACGCCGGAGTCGCGGTATTCGGCGTATCCGGCGCACTGGTCGCCGGGCGCAAGTCGCTCGATCTGCTTGGGGTGGTTGTGATCGGCATCGTCACCGCAATCGGCGGCGGTACCCTGCGCGACCTGCTGCTCGATCGCACCGTGTTCTGGATCACCGATCCCGGCTATCTGGTGACGATCATCGTCGCTGCGCTGCTGACCGTGGTCTATACACGTTACCGTCGTCCACCGGACAAGGCCCTGCAGTTTGCCGACGCCCTCGGCCTGGCGCTGTTCGCCATCGCCGGCGCGCAGGTCGCGGAGTCCAGCGGCGCGGGCGATCTGATTGCCGTGGTCATGGGCACAATCACCGGTGTCTTCGGCGGCGTATTGCGCGACATCCTGTGCGCCGAGATTCCGATGATCCTGCGCAAGGGCAATATCTACGCGACCGCGGCAATTGCCGGCTGCTCGGTCTATGTCGTGCTGCAGGACGCCGACATCGCCCGCGCCTGGGCAGCCGGCACCGGTATGCTGGTGATCGTCACACTGCGCCTTGCGGCCATCATCTGGAATCTTTCTCTCCCTGTTTTCTCGCTGACCGAACCGCCTGATCGCCGATGAATCCGCAACGCCCGCGCCAGCCCCCGAATCTCGAACCGACCGCAACGCCGCCGCGCGCGCCGGATCTGTTCACGCCGCAGAAGGAACGCCCATCGCGGGCGCCGGATTCCTTTTTTGCTCCGCCTCCACAGCGTCCATCAGAGCCGGAGATTGCCGACAAGCCGCCGCGCAAGCCGCGTTCGCTCGCCAGCATCCTGCTGTGGATT
>CAZDPA010000065.1:4885-20088 GCA_964507195.1 uncultured Salinisphaerales bacterium
CTGGTGATCGTGCCGGTGCTGCTGCTGCGCTGGGTACCGGTGCCGACCACGGCATTCATGCTGCAGAGCCCGTCGAAACCAGTGCACTATCAGTGGGTCTCCGCCGATCAGATTCCGGCCAGCATGCGCAAGGCGGTCGTTGCCGCGGAGGACCAGAAGTTCTTCCAGCATCGCGGCTTTGATCTCGAAGCCATCGACAAGGCGCGCGAACACAACAAGGCTCACAAGAAAAAACGTGGCGCTTCGACGATCAGTCAGCAGACCGCGAAAAATCTGTTCCTGTGGTCAGGCGGCGGCTATTTTCGCAAAGGCATCGAAGCCGGCATGACCGTCGTCATCGAGACGCTGTGGTCGAAGGACCGCATCCTCGAGGTGTATCTGAACGTCGCCGAGTTCGGCCCCGGCGTCTACGGCGTTGAAGCTGCGGCACAGCGCTACTTCGGTCGCTCGGCGTTGTACCTGAGCGCCGAGCAGTGCGCGCGCCTTGCTGCCGTGCTGCCGAGCCCGCGACGCTGGAATGTCACCAATCCGGGCCCGTACGTTGCCAAGCGCAGTGCATGGATCCTGCGTCAGATGGGGGCCCGCGCACCAGTGGCCGATACGGGTACGACGGACGCGCCCGGCGATACGTCCCCCATCGACGATCCAGAACCCGAGATGCCACCGGAACTCGATCCCGAGGCCGACGATGTGCCTGATCCGGCAGCGCTCGTCGACGATCCGGAACCGACTGAAGAAGCGTCCGAGATCTACAGCGGCAAGACCGTCGGCCAGCGCGTCAACACCAAAGGCGAAGGCGCTGACGTGCGCACGCGCGCGCTCAAATCAGCCGACGAATGGAGTGCCGAGCCGATTCCGATCGACGAAGACACCCCGCTGCCGGGCACAGCGCCGACCGAGGCACCGCCGACGCCGTAGCGCTCAAGGTAAAGCGTCTGCCGGTTGCGACGTCTGACGCGCCGCAGCCTGGATCTTCTCGACGATGTCGTGGCCCAGCGCGCTCTGTACCCGCGTCCACAGCTGCGGATTGCGCGCGCGCAGGTTCTGCAGTACCGCCATGGGCCAGGCCTGAACCTCGATCCGGCCTTGCGCCACGGTATCGGCGGTCGCGGCCTCGCCGGTCAGCAGGCTCATTTCGCCGACGAAGGTGCCGCGATGCAGGCGCGCCAGCTCGCGTCCGCCGGCCTTCACGCAGACCTCACCTGCAAGCATGAAATACAGCGCTTGCGGCTTCTGCTGACTCGCCGTCAACGCCGCCTGGTCCAGCACCTGGTGCTGCCCCATCGCCCAGAAGCGCAGGAATTCCTGCGGGCTCAGCGCATGGAAATGACGTGCGTGCAGTTCGACCAGTTCCGCCGGCAGCTGCACCGCGCGCCGTTCGCGCAGGATGCGGATGACCCAGACCGTATTGATCACCACGAACACCGCGTTCCACACACCAATCGCCGGCACGGCGTGCGCAAAGGCGTAGACGCTCAGGGTGGCCTGAGCGACGACAAGCAGCGAACGCAGCCAGAGCATGTCGCGCGCCAGCAGCGCGAACAGCATCATCACGTAGCCGGTGTGCACCAGCACTTCGATCAACATGTGTCGCCCCCGTATCGATGGCGCAGCATGCCTGCAATCGCCGTGAAATCCATAAATCGGTCGCTACGTACGATCATGGATCGGCCAGCATGCGCAAAAGCTGTGATTTTTTATTGGACAATGTAGATTGTCGTGTTCAAGGTTTTACTTTAAGTAATAACCACAACTACTGCTTTCAAAAGAAAAAGAGGAAACTTGCGCACAATCTGTGTGGATAACTGTGTGCACAGCATGGCGAACAAGCGACGGAAATGCTGCAAGGACGTGGGTTTCAGCGTCTGTACGGTTTTGTGACCATCCATCTTTTCCATTTGAAATCATGGACATAACAAATTTCTGCCAGCTTTCTGGCAAAAAACCTCGCAATGACGGGCCTTTGCGGGCGTTTGCACCAGCGTTGTGCATAAGCAGGCGCGTCGCATCCCCGGGGCACGTAAAAGTCAAGCCGTGTAATGCGTGAATCAGCGCCCGCTGGCGGCCTGTCTCACCCGTACAATTCACACATGATTTCAAAGCAAAAACCGCTCTCCACGGGGGTGGCCCGGCGCGCGCAGGTCCTGTGCATTTCCGGCCACGATCCCTCGGGCGGCGCCGGCATCCACGCCGACATCGAGGCCGTGGCCATGCAGGGCGCGCATGCGTTGAGTGTGATCACCTCGCTGACCACGCAGAACACACGCAACGTGCTGCGGGTCAAACCGATCGCGCCGAGCCTGCTGCAGGAGCAGCTCGAAACCCTGCTTGAGGACTGTCCGATCCATGCAATCAAGCTCGGCCTGCTCGGCAGCGCGGAACAGGTCCGGCCGATCCGCTGGATCATCGAGCAGTGCCGCGTGCCGGTCGTGATCGATCCGGTGCTGCGCGCCGGCGGCGGCGCCTCGCTGGCGAGTGCGGAGACCACGGTGGCCCTGCTCGAGCACCTCCTCGCACTCGCCACCGTCATCACCCCGAATGCGGCCGAAGCGCGTGCACTGGTTCCCGCCGCGCGGACGCTGGACGAAGCCGGCAAAGGCCTGCTGGCCACCGGTTGCGCGCAGGTGCTGATCACCGGCGGCGACGAAAAGACGGACGAAGTCGAGAATCGCTGGTACCAAGCCGACGCGGCACCCCATATTTTCCGCTGGCCGCGCATCCCCCAGGGCTTCCACGGCGCGGGCTGCACCCTGGCCGCCGCGCTCGCCGCCCGCCTCGCGTTGGGTGAGCGTGACGAGGTAGCGCTGCTCAATGCGCAGCGCTATGTGCAGGCATCGCTGCAGCGTGCCCTGCAAGTGGGACAGGGCCGCGCGATTCCCGGCCGCTTTCCGGGTGCCGCGTGAACCCGGCCAACAGCTTCCCGGCATTGCGCGGCCTCTACGCCATCACGCCGGAACACCTGCTGCGCGATCCGCAGCGACTGCTGCCCGCAGTGCGTGCGGCATTGCGCGGCGGCGTCACGCTGCTGCAATACCGCGATAAGTGGAATCCCGCGCCGCAACGCGAGGCCCTCGCACGCGAACTGCTCGCGCTGTGCCGTGCGCACGGCACGCCGCTCATCATCAACGACGACGCCGCACTGGCCGCGCGGATCAGCGCTGATGGCGTGCATCTGGGCCGCAGCGACGGCGGGATTGCCGCCGCTCGTGTCCTGCTCGGGCCGCAGGCGCTGATCGGCGCCACCTGCGGCAACTCTCTGGAGCACGCACTGGCTGCTGTCGCTGAAGGTGCCGGCTATGTAGCCTTCGGTCGCTTTTACACTTCGCGCAGCAAGCCGAATGCGCCCCAGGCCGAGCTGCAGACACTGGCGGCTGCACGCGCAGCCCTGACCGTACCGATCTGCGCGATCGGTGGCGTCACGCCGGCCAACGCGCCATCCCTGATCGCCGCCGGTGCCGACCTGATCGCCGCGATCGGCGGTGTGTTCGGTCACAACGACGATGCCGCGCATGACGTTGAAGGCGCCGTGCGCGCCTATCTGCGCTGCTTACTAACGGCATAATGGGTAAGCGCTTGCGCAGAACGTTCTGCGTTCGGACACTGTCGTAGCAGTGAACCTCAATCAATGATCAGGCCGTCCGCCAACAGCAGTACAACCCTCTGAATGACACCACGATGAACAGCCGTTCTGAAGCGCTTTTTGAGCGTGCGCAACAATCCATTCCGGGTGGCGTCAATTCGCCGGTGCGCGCGTTTCGTGCGGTCGGCGGCACGCCGCGTTTCATCACTGGTGCCAGCGGTGCGTGGCTGACCGATGCCGACGGCAAACGCTATGTCGACTACGTCGGCTCCTGGGGGCCGATGATTCTCGGCCATCAGCAGGCCGCAGTGACCGCCGCCATCCGCGCACAGCTGGAGATCGGTGTGTCCTATGGCGCGCCGACCGAGCTGGAAATCGAAATGGCGGAGCTGCTGTGTGCTCGTGTGCCGGGCATGGACATGGTGCGCATGTGCAACAGCGGCACCGAAGCAACGATGTCCGCGCTGCGTCTCGCGCGCGGCCACACCGGCCGCGACTACATCCTCAAGTTCGAAGGCTGCTATCACGGCCATGGCGATGCGTTGCTGGTGAAAGCCGGCTCCGGCCTGTTGACCTTTGGCGTACCGACTTCGCCCGGCGTTCCGGCAGACCTCGCCAAGTACACGCTGACTGCGCAATTCAACGACCTGGATTCAGTGCGCGCGCTGTTCGATGCGCATCGCAACAGCATCGCCGCGATCATCGTCGAGCCGGTCGCCGGCAACATGAACTGCGTGCCGCCAGCAGCCGGCTTTCTCGAAGGCCTGCGCAGCCTCTGCGACGAACACGGCACGGTACTGATCTTCGACGAAGTGATGACTGGCTTTCGCGTCGGTCCGCGCGGTGCGGCCGGCCGGTATGGCGTAACGCCGGACCTGACGACGCTGGGCAAGATCATCGGCGGCGGCATGCCGGTCGGTGCCTTTGGCGGTCGACGCGAAATCATGGGCAAGCTTGCGCCGCTGGGGCCGGTCTATCAGGCCGGCACCTTGTCCGGCAATCCGCTCGCGATGTCGGCCGGCCTCGCCTTGCTGCGCCAACTTGACAGCAGCGCGCTGTATGCCGCGCTGGAAAAAACCACCGCGGAGCTGCTGAGCGGGTTAGGCGCCGCCGCTGCGAATGCCGGCGTCGGCTTCACGACGACGCAGGTCGGCAGCATGTTCGGCCTGTACTTCACCCGCGAGTCCGCGCCGCAGTCCTTCGCTGAAGTGATGCGCTGCGATGCCGCGATCTTCGGCCGTTTCTTCCATGCCATGCTTGAGCGCGGTGTGTATCTTGCTCCGTCGGCGTTCGAAGCCGGCTTCGTCTCCTCTGCGCATGGCCCCGAGGAGATCCGCCATACGCTGGCCGCCGCAACCGAAGCCTTCGCTCTGATCGCATGATCGCAGCGCTGCAGGCCTGCTTCGACTGGATCACGCAGCACCCGGAATGGTCTCTGGCGTTGCTGTTCGCAACGGCGCTGCTGGATTCGATCTTCATCATTGGTGCCTTCGTACCGGCGGGCATCGTGCTGTTCTCTGCCGGCGCCCTTGTCGCGCTCGGCTCGCTCGAGCTGTGGCAGGCCGTCGTCATGGCAGCGGCGGGCGCTGTCGGTGGCGACGGCTTTTCATTCTGGCTGGGGCGAAGCTACGGTGAGCATCTGTTTGCGAATCGCTGGCTCGGTCGCTATCCGGATCTGCTGAACAACGGCCGCAGGTTCTTCGCGCGCTATGGCGCGATGAGCGTCGCGCTGGCGCGCTTCCTCGGCCCGATGCGCGCGGTCGTACCCGCGCTTGGCGGCGCATCCGGCCTCGGCGTTGCCGGGTTCCTGATTGCCGATGTGCTGTCGGCAATCCTGTGGGCGTTCACCTTCATCCTGCCGGGTGTTGCCTTCGGTGCATCGCTGGGCCTGGCTTCGGAAGTCGCCGGACGGCTGGCGATGCTGCTGCTTGCGCTGCTGGTCGCAGTGGCCGGCATGATCTGGCTGACGGCCATCGTCAATCGCGCGATCCAGCACCGCGCCGAAGACTGGATCGGCCGCATGCTCGACTGGAGCCGCCGCCATCGTCGGCTTGGCAAATTCGGTGCAGCGCTTGCCGACCCGGAGCAGCCGGAAACACCGGTGCTCGCCGGTCTTGCCGCACTGCTGCTGGTGATCAGCGGACTGTGGCTGTGGTTGTGGGCCGGCGCCAGCCTGCACGGACACCCGTCCGCACTCGATGCGGCGATCTTCCAGTGGATGCGCGACCTGCACACACCGTGGGGCCTGGAACTCGCGCATCATTTGCTCAAGCTCAGTCACTGGAGCGTCTACGGACCGGCATCCCTGATGTTGCTGGTATCGCTGCTGTGGCTGCGCCGCACGCGCGCGGCGGCGCACTGGGCAGCGGCCATCGCGTTCGGCGCGCTGCTGTCGCTGGGTCTGTACATGGTGCCGACGCTGCCGGCGCCATATGCGTTCTTCGGCACAACCCCACCGCACGGTGGCCACATCGGCCGCGATCTGGTCGTCGCCACGGTGATCTACAGCTTCCTGCCGATCTTCCTCGCACCGGAGCGCAAGCCGCGCCTGCGCAGCCTGCTGAGCGCCACTGCGGTCACGGTATTGACCGTGGTCTTTCTTGCGCGGCTGTACCTGGGCGTGCAATGGGCCAGCGTCTCGGTATTCTCGATCATCGTCGGCGTGATCTGGGCTGCGATGCTCGGCGTCGGCTATCGCCGCCACAGTCAGGAAGTGCTGCCGGGTCGTCGGCTGCTGATTCCGCTGGTCGGTGTCTATGCCCTGTCGCTGGGCCTGGCTTGGTCCGTCCCCACGCCCAACCGCAGCAACGTCCCGGTCCCGCGCGAGATCAGCGCCGAGCAGTGGCAGAGCGGCGCCTGGCGCGACATGGCGCATAGCCGTATCGACATCGCCGGGCGCGACAAGCAGCCCTTGTCGTTGCAATGGGCCGGATCGCTCGACGAGATCACCAAAGCCCTGCTCGACGCTGGCTGGACCGCACCGCCGAACCTGAGCGGCACCAATGCGCTGCGCTGGCTGACCGGTGCAGCCAGCGTTGCCGACCTACCGGTGCTGCCGCAGGTCCATGCCGGTCGCCATCCGGCGCTGAGTCTGTTTCGCGTCAGCGACGACAACCACGCCGAGCTGCTGCGCCTGTGGCCGACGCGCCTGCAACTCAACGATGGTCGACGGGTGTGGCTGGGTTCGATCACTCGGGTCGAGGCGCGCACGCTGTACCGATTGTTCCGCTATCCCCTCGGCGTTGCCCCAATTGCCGATCCGCAGACCGCGCTCGCCAACGTCTCCGGCGTGCAATGGGGCAAGCGCGGCGAGATCTGGCTGCTATCCTTCGCGCAACCGTGATTCCGCAGGTCTCACGCAACCTTCCGGTCTCCAACTTCCTGTAGCTCAATGTCTGACAGCGGACTGCTTGGCAAACTTCGCGCACGCCTGAACAAGGGCGATTCCTGGCTCACGCGCGATATCGGTACGCTGTTCAGCGGTGAACAGCTGTCACCCGACGCGCTTGAGGAAATCGAAACCCGCCTGCTGATGGCCGACGCCGGCGTCGAAGCCACAACCTGGTTGATGCAGCGCCTGCAGGCTGCCGTTGACGCCGGCCGCGTGCGCAATCCGCAGCAGCTGCGTTCCACACTCAAGGCGGCGCTGCTGGAACTGCTCGCGCCGGTATCGAAGCCGCTGCAGATTCCCGACTTCATCCGCCCATACATCCTGTTCGTTGCCGGCGTGAACGGCGTTGGCAAGACCACGACGATCGGCAAGCTCGCACTGCGCCTGAAGCGCGAAGGCAAGAGCGTATTGCTCGCCGCCGGCGATACCTTCCGCGCGGCTGCGACCGAGCAGTTGCGCACCTGGGCCGAGCGCGCCGACGTGCCGATCCTGTCGCAGGGTGAAGGCGCGGATTCCGCGAGCGTGATCTACGACGCAGTGCAGTCGGCCAAGGCGCGCGGTATTGATGTCGTCATTGCCGACACCGCAGGACGCCTGCACACGCAGGCGCATCTGATGGACGAGTTGCGCAAGATCAAGCGCGTGGTGCAGAAGCACGATGCCTATGCGCCGCACGAGGTCCTGCTCGTGGTCGACGCGACGACCGGCGGCAACGCGCTGGTGCAGGCGATCCAGTTCCACGAAGCGATCGGCCTGACCGGCATCGCGATCACCAAGTTGGACGGCACCGCCAAGGGCGGTATTCTCCTTGCCATCGCACGCCGCATGGCCTTGCCGGTGCGCTTCATCGGCATTGGCGAAGCGGTCGAAGACCTGCAAGTCTTCGACGCGGAAGCTTTTGCAGACGCACTCATCGGGGGATGACGTTCGTGAGATGTCAGGCAATGCTTGTGTATCCATTCGACGCTGAGGCCGAAGCTATCGCCTCACGCCTCACGCCTCACGCCTCACGCCAATGACCGAACTCATTCGCTTCGACCAGGTCAGCTATCGCTACCCCGGTGGCCAGGATGTGCTGAGCGAGGTCGGCCTCTCGATCGCGCAAGGTGAGATGGTCTACGTCACCGGCCCGAGCGGCGCCGGCAAGACCACGCTGCTGCGTCTGATTGCCGTGCTGTGCCGCGCCAATCGCGGCCAGATCATCGTCATGGGCCAGAACCTGTCGGCGCTCAAGCCGCGCCACGTGCCGGCCTTCCGCCAGCGCATCGGCATGGTGTTCCAGAACTTCAACCTGCTCTACGACCGCACGGTATTCGACAATGTTGCTTTGCCGCTGGTGATCCGCGGCTACTCGCATGAGGACGTGGGCCGCCGCGTGCGCGCTGCGCTGGATTCGGTCGGTCTGCTGAAGAAAGAACGCGTTCTGCCGTTGACGCTGTCCGGCGGTGAGCAGCAACGCGTCGGCATTGCGCGCGCCATCGTCACCAAACCGGCGCTGATCCTTGCCGACGAGCCGACCGGCAACCTCGATCCGGAAATGGCGCTCGAAGTCATGCGCGGTTTTCAGCGCTTCAACGATGCCGGCGTCACCGTGATGATCGCGACGCATGCGATCGACCTGATCGATGCGCTGCCGCACAGGATCATTCACCTGGAACACGGTCACATCACCGACAAGCTGCCGACCGCCGCTTCACGTCTGAAAGGAGGCATGCGCGATGGCCTTCGTTGAAGCAGGTCTCGACCGCCCACGCTGGCTTGCACGCTGGGGGCAGGAGCATCTTCGCGTGCTGCTGTTTTCGCTGGGCAAGCTCGGCCGCACCCCGATCGCGGCTGCGCTGACGGCAATGGTCATCGGCGTTGCGCTGGCGCTACCTGCCGGGCTCTATGTGGCGGTCAACAATCTGGCGACCGTCAGCTACTCGTGGCAGGAGGCGCTGCATCTGTCGCTGTTCCTGAAGGACACCGTCTCCGCGGAGCGCGGCACGGCACTGGCGCGGGAGATAGGCAACGAGCCGGGCGTCGCCCGCACCCAGTTCATTTCGCGCGACCAGTCGCTCGCTGAATTCCGCGAGTTGTCCGGCTTCGGCGACGCGCTGGACTTGTTGCAGGGCAATCCGCTGCCCGCGGTGATTTCGGTGAGCCCGCAGCGCGGGCAATCGAAAGCCGCGGTGCAAACGCTGCTGGAACGCCTGTCCGGGCTCGGCGAGGTCGAACTCGCCAAGCTGGACCAGCAATGGCTTGAACGCCTGTATGCGTTGCTGGCGATTGCCGAACGCGCGGTCGCCATCATCGCCCTGCTGCTCAGCCTCGCGGTGATGGTGATCATCGGCAACACGATCCGGCTCGACATCGAAAGCCGGCGTGAGGAAATCGAAGTCATGAAGCTGATCGGCGCGCCCGGCAGCTTTGTGCGCCGTCCGTTCCTGTACAGCGGCTTCTGGTTCGGACTTGGCGGCGGCATCCTCGCCTGGGTGTTGGTCACCGTCGGCACCGGCATGCTGTCCGAGCCCAGTGCGCAGCTGGCTGCGCTGTATGGAAGTGATTACCAGATCAATGGCCTGAGCTTCCGTGACGGCATGGCCCTTGTCGGCGCCGGCATCGTCCTTGGCTGGGCGGGGGCATTTTTTACCGTGGCCCGCCGCCTTGCCCAGATTGAGCCAAAATAGACAAGTACTTGATTTTAAAATAGTCAACTCGCCGGTCAGCGACGCTTCAGGCATATCCTTATGGCAGTTTCAGCACGCCCCCCCCTCAGTGCGGAACTTTACGGGATACTTAGCACTCCATTTAGCCGAGTGCTAACATTCTGCACATGGGAGAAGTATCGATGAGTACCGCGACAGCTCTGACCCTGCGTCAGCCTACTGCCCTGGTTCCCCTGACGGGAAACCTGGATGCGTACATCGCGCACGTCAATCAGATTCCGGCGCTGGACGCCGATGGCGAGCAGCAGCTGGCCAAAAAGCTGGTGGCCGAGCAGGATCTGGCCTCCGCGCAGCAGCTGGTCATGGCCAATCTGCGCCATGTCGTGCACATCGCGCGCGGTTACATGGGCTACGGCCTGCCGCTGGCGGACCTGATCCAGGAAGGCAATATCGGTCTGAT
Organism: uncultured Salinisphaerales bacterium; assembly: GCA_964507195.1. Taxonomy (GTDB): domain Bacteria; phylum Pseudomonadota; class Gammaproteobacteria; order Nevskiales; family Nevskiaceae; genus Solimonas. Next base: position 14,965 of record CAZDPA010000065.1, read on the forward strand.
GAAGGCGGTCAAGCGTTTTGACCCCGACGTCGGCGTGCGCCTGATCTCCTTCGCCGTGCATTGGATCAAGGCGGAAATTCACGAGTACGTGCTGAAGAACTGGCGCATCGTGAAGATCGCGACGACCAAGGCGCAGCGCAAGCTGTTTTTCAATCTGCGCTCGGCCAAGCGCGGCCTCGGCTGGCTCAATCAGGAGCAGGCGCAGGCCATTGCGGCCGATCTCAAGGTCAAGCCGGAAGAAGTGCTGCAGATGGAAGCGCGCATGAGCGGACACGACGTCTCGTTCAGTGCCACGCCGAGCGACGACGAAGACGGTCACTACATGCCGGAGGATTACCTCAGCGATGGCAGCGACGAGATTGCCGACATCGAACAGGCCGAATGGCAGGACGCGCGAGAGAATCTGATGCGCGAGGCGCTGTTGTCCCTCGACGACCGTGCCCGCGACATTCTCCAGCGTCGCTGGCTGACCGATGGCGAGAAAGCCGGCCTGCAGGAACTCGCCAATGAGTATGGCGTATCGGCCGAACGCATCCGCCAGATCGAAGCCGCAGCGATGAAGAAGCTGCGCAAGGTGATCGAAGTCGAAGCGGCTTGATCTGAAAACGGCATCAGTGAAAAGCCCGCGAAAGCGGGCTTTTTTGTGCGCGCTGCAGCACTAGAATCCGATCAGCGGCGCGAGGTAATGATCCACCAGTAACACCGTGAAGATACCCATCAGGTACACGATCGAATACCCGAAGGTCCGCATCGGCAGACCCGGCAGCGGCCACCACTTCAGGCGCAGTGCGTAGTACAGGAACACGCCGCCGAGCGCCAGCGCGCCGATCAGATACAGCCAGCCGGACATGCCCGTCGCGAACGGCAGTACCGTCACCGCGAGCAGCAGCACGGTGTAGAGCACGATCTGCGTGAGCGTGAACTCGATGCCATGCGTCACCGGCAGCATCGGGATATCGGCCTTGGCGTAGTCGTCACGGCGATCAATCGCCAGCGCCCAGAAATGCGGCGGCGTCCAGATGAAGATGATCGCGAACAGGATCAGCGCATGCGCGTGCACTTCGCCGGTGACCGCAACCCAGCCGAGCACGGGGGGTGCCGCACCCGCTGCGCCGCCGATGACGATGTTCTGCGGCGTCGCGCGTTTCAGGTACAGGGTGTAGACGCCGGCGTAGCCGATCAGCGTGAACTGGGTGAGCACGGCGGTCAGCGGATTGACCAGAAACCACAGCACGGCAAAACCAACCAGCCCCAGCACCGTCGCAAACGCGATCGACTCGGTCATCGACAGGCGCCCCGTGACCAGCGGACGGCCGCAGGTCCGCGCCATGCGGGCATCGATGTTGCGATCGATGATCTGGTTCACCGCTGCGGCAGATGCTGCCTGCAGCGCGATGCCCAGCGTACCCCACAGCAGTGCCGACAACGGCGGCAGGCCGGGCACGGCAAGGAACATGCCGACGACTGCGGTGAACACGATCAGCATGACGACGCGCGGCTTGCACAACTCGTAGTATTCGTTGAGCAATGAGCTGGGCTGCCCGCCTGGCGCTTTGGATTTGCTCACTTCAGCGTCGACTCCATGCAGCGTGATTGAGCGTGACCAGCACCGCCAGCAATATCGCGGCACCGGCGTTGTGTGCCGCAGCGAGTGCGAGCGGCAGCTGGAACAGCACGACGCTGACACCGATCGACAGCTGCAGTACCAGCGCGGCGAGCACGGCCACGCCGAGCAAGCGCCAGCGACGCGTGTTCGCGCGACGCAGCAGCTGTGCAGCGAGCAGGAGCAAGGCCAGCGTCACGACGACGGCGCCGACGCGATGGAAGTGATGGATCGTCACCCGCGCGCGCGCATCAAGGATGCCGTATTCGTAATTGATGTCGAGGCCATGCCACAGCGTATAGGCGGTCGGGATATCGGTCTGCGGCCAGTAGCTGCCGTGACAGGTCGGGAAATCCGGACAGGCCAGTGCCGCGTAGTTGGTGCTGGTCCAGCCCCCGAGGAAAATCTGCAACACGACCAGCAGCAATGCGACGGTCGCAAACCGGCGGATGCGCGGTGGTGTCAGCCCGATGTCGGCGTCATCGGCGCGCAGGTCGTTCTGCAATGCGAAAGAGGCGTGGCGTTCGCTGCGGTAGGCACGCTCGGAGACAGCGGGCGCTTCGATCACGGTCGCGCGCGCACGCGTGCTCCAGTACAGCCACAACAGCATCGCGAACGTCGTCATGCCACCCAGCAGATGCCCGGTCACCACGAGCGGCTTGAGCTGCCAGGTCACGGTCCACATGCCGAGCATGCCCTGGAAGATCACCATCGCGACCAGCAGCCACGGCAGCAGACGCGACACGCCGTGCTGTCGCAGGCGCAGCGAAAGCACCGCGAGCGCAACGATCAGCAGACCGAGCGTCGATGCGAGATAGCGGTGGATCATCTCTTTCCAGCCCTTGTGCGCCTCGACCGGGCGTTCCGGGAACGCGGCGTTGGCGGCCGCGACATGCTGCTCGTCGCTCGGCACCGTCAGATGACCGTAGCAACCCGGCCAGTCCGGACAGCCGAGGCCTGCGTCGGACAGCCTTACATAGGCACCAAAGACAATGACGCCAAGGCACAGCAGCAGCGTCAGCAGATTGAGGCGACGAAACAGAAGCATCAGGGAAGCACCGACGAAAAGGGGAAGACCGAATGGCCTTCCCGTGCGCGCATTTTAACGTAGCGAGGCCTTAGCCGATCTGGGAAATCCGCAGCAGCTTCTTGATGTCCTTGAGGATGCCTTTGTACTCGGCGGCGGCCGGATAAATCATCAGCCAGTTGCCGAGCGGATCGACCAGATACAGCGCCTGCGGGTCCTGCCCACCGAAGAAGCGCCGGTAGTCGGCCTCGACGGTGTCGGACAGGAACACCAGGTCCGGATGATTGGCTTTCAACTCGGCCTGCGCTGCTGTGGCATCCGCAGTCGTCGCGGTGATGTAGACCCGTTGCACGCGCAGGCGCTTTTCGTTGAGCAGTGTGCGGATCTGGCGAATCTCGATCAGCTTGGCAGAGCACGTCGGATCGCAATCGGCACCGCCGAGATAGACAAAACTCCACTTGCCACGCAGCGCACCGGGGCCGGCACCCTGCCCGGCCAGATCGAGCAGATCCGCCGACGGGATCGGCCGCGCCGGATGGATCAGCTCTCCGTAATTGGTGTGCCCCTGCGGCCGCCACTGCGGCGCGAAGAAGTAGAGAACGATCGCAGAAAACAGCGGAACGAAGAAAAGGGCTGCCAGCAGCAGGAACTGCAGGCGACCGCGGCCAGGCGCTTGGGTCATGTCGTCTTGGGTTTGAAACTGAATCGGATGAACAGCACCAGCAATACTACCGCGAACAGGAACCACTGCCCCGCATACCCGTAATGCTTGGTCGGTGACATCTCGGGGCCACTGGACCATTCGCGGACGAATCCGCCCTCGGCATCCGCCGAAAGCAGCAATAGACCAGCTGCCGTCGACTGCCCGTACAGGCAGCGCATATCTTCGATCGTCGGATACTGGACGATGCGCGGCCACGGCGCTTCGGCGCAGTTGTCGACATCAGTACGCATGCCCGGCACCGGAAAGGTGCGGAAGTACCCGCTGATGCGCTGTACGCCGGTCGGCACTGGTAGCTGCGGCAATTGCGCGCGGTCGGCACCGGCTGGAATCCAGCCGCGATCGACCACCAGTACTCCGCCGCCATCGGCGAACACCATCGGCGTCCATACCCGATAGCCCGGCGTGCTGTCGTGTGATTGACCATCCAGCAACAACTGCTTTTCGCTGTCGTAGGTCCCGCTGGTCTGGGCGGTTTCGACCACGCCTTGCTCGGCCCAGCTGCCGGCGGATAGCGCGCGCGGCGTCTTGGATGCCGCCTTGTCGAAGCGTTCGATGATCTCGGCTTTTTCGAGTCCGCGTTGCAACTGCCAGACGCCGAGAGTGGAAAACAGACCGCAGATCACCAAGGTCCCGATCGCCGCCCAAAGGTTCGGCTTGAATGCCTTGTCGCCCATGTTTGCTCCCCCATCCTGCACCGCACTGCATTGCGCTCTAACCGGCCGCGGGAGTGGCCCCGGGGATATGATGCACCCAATTTCCATCCATGTCGCCGCTCTACATGCTCGCCAAAGTCGTCATCGTCGTCCTACTGCTCGCAATTCTGGCCTCGCTGATGACCAGCATGGTGTTTCTGGTGCGCGACCGCAGCGATCGCAAACGCACACTGACTGGACTCAAGGTTCGCGTCGCTCTGTCCATCACGCTGATCCTGTTCGTGCTGCTGTCCTGGCATCAGGGCTGGATCCAGCCGCACGGGATGATGCGCGCGCCGATCCCGACGACGCCCTCACCCTGACAGTGGCAGCTCGGCAAACAAAAAGGCGGCCCTGAGGCCGCCTTTTTGTTTTTCTATCTTTCAACCCAGAGGATTGAGCGTTGTGAACCGGTGAAGGTCGCGCGACGCCGGCGCGCGCGATGCGCCGGCGCAACAGCTCAATCAGATCCAGTAGACGACGACGAACAGGCCGATCCAGACCACGTCGACGAAATGCCAGTACCAGGCCACACCCTCGAAACCGAAATGCGAATCCGGCTTGAAGTGCCCCTTCATCAGACGCAGGGTGATGATCAGCAGCATCAAGGTACCGAGCGTCACGTGCATGCCGTGGAAGCCGGTCAGCATGAAGAATGTCGAGCCGTAAATGCCGGAACCCAGCGTCAGGTTCAGTTCGGTGTACGCGTGGACGTATTCCTCCGCCTGGAAGAACAGGAACAGCGCGCCGAGCGCCACCGTTGCCCACATCCACAGAATGCAGGCCGTACGCTTGCCTTCCTTGAGCGCGTGGTGCGCCATCGTGATCGTGACGCCGGAAGTCAGCAGGATCAGCGTGTTGACCAGCGGCACGTCGAAAGCCGGAATCGTCTGGAAATCGCCGCCCACTCCTGCCGGGCCGTTCGATGGCCACACGGCCTCGAAGCCAGGCCACAGATTGAGGTTCGTCGACAGCTCGCTACCCGCACCGGCCAGCCACGGCAGCGACAGGCCGCGGGCATAGAACAGCGCGCCGAAGAAGGCAGCGAAGAACATGACCTCGGAGAAGATGAACCAGG
>CAZDPA010000066.1:0-17214 GCA_964507195.1 uncultured Salinisphaerales bacterium
AGCCCCTGCATGCGCTGGCGCGTGAACTCGACGAGGAACTGGGCATCCGGGTCGAGCAGGCGCGGCCGCTGATCCGCTATCGGCATGAATACAGCAATCGCAGCGTGCTGCTCGATACCTGGCTGGTCAGCAGATTCAGTGGCGAGCCGCACGGCCGCGAGAACCAGGCGCTGGCCTGGGTCGCACCGGGCGCATTGAAAGACTGGCCGGATACCTTGCCGACCGTTGCGCCGAGCGCGCGCGCGGTCAATCTGCCGGCGCACTACGTGTTTACCCGCCCGTCCGCGACCGTCGAGCAGATATTGCAGGGTCTACCGCAACTGCCGCCCGCATGTCTGCTGCGCTTGCGTTTTCCGCAGTTGAACGATGCCGACTATGCGAGAGCCGCCCAGCAGATTCTGCCGGCGGCACAGAGCCTGGGCTTGCGCGTGGTGCTTGATCACGCAGCCGAACAGGCCTGTGTTCTGGGGGCTGACGGCTGGCACGCCAGTGAAGCGAGCATGTTGCAGATGCAACGGCGCGCCGCACCCGGACCTGCACTGCAGCTGGCGTCGTGCCACAGCGCACAGGCGCTGCGCCATGCGGTCAGCATCGGCCTTGATGCGGTCGTGATGGGCTCGGTGCAGGTAACCGCGACGCACCCGTCAGGGACGATGCTGGGCTGGGATGGGTTTGCTGAAGCCATTCAATACGCAGGTGTACCGGCCTATGCGATCGGCGGCGTCGGTCCCGCGCAGCTTGAAACCGCTTTTGCCGCCTACGGCCAGGGTGTGGCCGGGATTTCCGCGTACTGGAGCTGATTACGGGCACTGCCCCTGCGGCATCTCGATGCGCTGCGCTGCGCGGTGTATCGAGAGACCAGCGCAGCCCTCTCAAGCTTCCGGATCCCCATCTAAGCCGTCTTCAGCCGGGATGCTGCGCTCACCACTGAACCAGGCGCCCAGATCAACCATCTTGCAGCGCTCGGTGCAGAACGGCCGCCACGGATTCTGGGCGTCGAGGCGGGTGGATTTTCCGCATTGCGGGCAGGCGGCAATGCGTGGCTTGGCGCCATCGGCGCTGTCGCCTGAGCGGGTGCTGCTCACAGCGCGCAGTACTGCAGCTGAAACGGGATGTTCGAGGTTGCCTGCTGGGCGCGGACGCTGGGGTCGCGGGCGTTCATGAACCGCACCGTGAAGCGATGCTTGCCCGCGCTGATTTCCGGATACACGCCGGTGTCCTGGGCGACCAGCACGCGGATCAACTGGCAGGCCCCCGGCGGATTGCTCATGTACATGCCGCCGCGCGCTTCGAAGGCTTCGGGCTCGACGACCGAGCGCAGCATCTTCAGATGCAGATTGATCGCTTCCTCGAAGGGCTTGATGTCGGCATACCACGCGTCGAGGTCACGACGTGTGCGCTCGAAGGGTTGCGACAGCCAGTGATGGAAGTGCGGCAGGTCAAATCCGCAGGTGCCGCCGGGAATGCCCGAGCGGTTGAGGATGCCGTTGAGAAAATCGCTTTCGCGCAGCAGCGAGCCGGCGAACTGCGTGGCCAGACGCTGCAGGCCGTTCTGTACCCCGGTGATTTCTTCGAGCAGATCGTCGAGACGGGATTTGTCGATGCCCGGCCGTGCCGCGATCCGGGTGAGCTGGGTGTGCTGGTCGGTGAGTTCCTTGAGGATGTCGTTCTTCAGGTCCGAACGTGACAGCACAACCAAGGTGTCGAGCAGGGCGCTGAGCGTGGCGCGAATGCCGAACAGGGTGCGATCCTTGCGATGGTGACCGTGCAGCGCGAAAAGGTACTCAAGGCGCAGGAAGGTGCGAATCCGCTCGGTGAGCGGTTGTTCGAACACCACAATTTCTCCTGCCTTCGACACCACAAGGCTCGCCATTTACCAAAAAAACATTGTGGCCCAGATTACCTGGGTGGGCAAACGATTCATGCTGGGAGAAGTTCCCCATTTTTGTGGATGGCGCAACGGCTTGCGTACGAATGGTCTTACGCAATGCGCAGGCCGGGCGCTGCAAGCTGACCCGATGCGGCCAGTTCGCAGTAAAACGAATGCAGCTGCGCGACGCCCGCCTTGAGCGAAGCCAGCTCGCCGTGGTTGCCGAGCACATCGCTGGCAGCGTCAAGGCGGCGCTGGCGCGAGGTCTGCGCGGCCAGCATGTTCTGCGCGAGCTCAGGGGTAATGCCATCACGGGCGCAAAGGCGCTGTAGCTGGGAGGATTCGGCAACATCGACCACCAGCGTCCGGTCGACCAGCGTCTGCATGCCGGCCTCGATCAGGATTGCAACGCTGACGATGCAGTAGGCCCCGTTCTGCGCAGCTTTCCAGGCCAGCATGCCGGCGCGGATGTGCGGGTGGGTGATGGCTTCCAGGCGCTTGCGTTCGGCAGGGTCGGCAAACACGCGTTCGCGCATGCGCCGACGATCAAGCTGGCCGTCCGGCAGGAGCATCTCCACGCCGAAGTCCTGAGCGATCTGTGTCAGTGCGGGGGAGCCGGGCGCGACGACTTCGCGCGCGAGCTGGTCGGCATCAAGCACCGCCACGCCCAGTTCACGGAACAGCGCCTCGACCGTCGACTTGCCGCTGGCGACGCCACCGGTCAAGCCCACTGTCAGGCGGGTGGGCACGACCCGGCCTCAGTTCAAGCCGCTGATGCGGAAATAGGCCGACTGCAGGGTCTCCCCATACAGCATCGCCAGCCACGCAGCAGCGGCCAGGTAGGGGCCGAAGGGGATTGGCACGCGGCGGTCATGGCGCAGGAACAGCACCATCGCGATACCGACGACGGCACCGACCAATGATGACAGCAGGATCACCATCGGCAGTGCCTGCCAGCCAAGCCAGGCGCCCACGGCGGCCAGCAGCTTGAAGTCGCCATAGCCCATGCCCTCCTTGCCGGTGACCAGCTTGAACAGCCAGAACACGCTCCACAGGCTCAGATAGCCCGCCATGGCGCCGACGATCGCCGTCTGTGGCGTGACAAAGACCGGCACCAGGCTCAAGCCCAGCCCAAGCCACAACAGGGGCAGCGTCAGGTCGTCCGGCAGCAACTGCGTGCGCAGGTCGATCACGGTCAGCGCAATCAGCACCCAGGTGAACACCAGTGCGGCCGCCAGGGCCGCGCCCCAGCCGAAGTGCACGGCGCACAGGCCCGACATCACGCCCGAAGCGAGTTCAACCAGCGGGTACTGCACCGAGATGCGCGTCTTGCAGGCCGCACAACGCCCCCGCAGCCACAGCCAGCTCAGCACCGGAATGTTGTGCCAGGGCTTGATGGCCGCGCCGCAGCCCGGGCAGCACGAAGCCGGCTTCGTCAGCGAGATGGCGGGCTCATCGACCTCCGCCAGCTCCAGCAGGCCGCGCGCCTCGCGGCGCCAGGCCAGTTCCATCATCCGCGGCAGGCGCAGGATCACGACGTTGAGAAAGCTGCCGACCAAAAGGCCCATCAGTACCGTGGCGCCCAGCAGCAGGCCCGGGCTGGCACGCAGTCCGTCGATGAGTTCCATGGCGGCTTAAATAACCTGTCCGAGCTTGAAGATCGGCAGATACATGGCAACGACAAGGCCGCCGACGAGTACACCGAGTACCGACATGATCATCGGTTCGAGCAGGCTCGACAGCGTATCGACGAGATTGTCGACTTCCGCCTCGTAGAAATCAGCCACCTTCGCGCACATCGCGTCGAGCGCGCCGGACTCTTCACCAATGGCCACCATCTGTGTGGCCATGTTTGGAAACAAATTGGCCTGCTGCATCGTCAGCTGCAGCTGTTGGCCGCTTGCGACCTGGTCGCGCATCACCAGGATGGCTTCCTCGAAGATGATGTTGCCGGAGGCCTTTGCGACAGGTTCCATGGCTTCCACCAGCGGAACGCCAGCCGCAAACATCGTCGACAGTGTGCGTGCATACCGAGCGACGGCGGATTTGTAGAGGATGTCGCCCATCACCGGGACCTTCAACAGCACCCGATCGAGCAGGCGTCTGAAGGTGGCAGAACGCCGCTTTGCCTCGAACAGCGCGTAAATACCTCCACCAACAATGGCCAACACCATCCACCATTTGGCCTGCACGAACTCCGACAGCCCGACGACCATCATCGTGAACGCGGGCAGATCGGCGCCGAAGCCCTGGAAGAGATCCTGGAACTGCGGTACCACGAAGTACAACAGGATTCCCGTCACAATGAACGCGACGATGATGACCGCTGTAGGGTAGGTCAGTGCCTTCTTGACCTTTTTCTTGATCGCCTCAGTCTTTTCCTTGTATACGGCTACCTTGTCCAGCAGGGTTTCCAGGGTGCCGGATTTTTCGCCGGCATCCACGAGGTTGACAACCAGATCATCGAATTGGAGAGGGTACTGTTTCAGGCCTTCGGCGAACGAATTGCCACCTTCCACATGGGCTTTGATGCCCATGATCATCTCGCCCATGCTGGGGTTTTCGTGTCCGCGACCGATAATCTCCAGTGACTGCACCAGCGGTACACCCGCGCTCATCATGGTCGCCATCTGGCGCAGGTAGATGGCGACGTCTCCGGGAGTGATCGCGCGTTTCCTGGGGCCGAAGAGTGCAGATTGCTTGCGGACATAGATCGGATTGATGCCCTGCTTGCGCAGATGCAGCTTGATGACATGTTCCGATTGGCCTTGAGTCACGCCTTTGACGCGATTGCCCCCACGGTCGGTGCCTTCCCACTTGAAGTTCGATTCCTTTACTACAACGGCTGCCTTGGCCATTGATGTCCCCTGTCAGTCCCAGATCGCCTGATCGTCAATCGCCCATCGTACAGGCGTTTGCCTGCAACAGGTCAATGGCACCGTTGCGGACTTTCAGAAGCGCAGATTTTCTCAAATCAGCAATGCCCTCCGCTTTCGCCTGATCGGCAATCTCGATGGCACTCCCACCTTCCATGATGATGCGGCCCATGGCGTCGGAAAACGGCATGACCTGATAGATGCCGGTACGGCCCTTGTAGCCGTTGTCGCACTGATCGCAGCCGACGGCTTGCAAGATCTGGAACCCGGGCGCGTCGACTTCCGCTTCGGTAAAGCCTTGCTTGATCAGTTCCGCCCGCGGAATGTCGGCAGGGGCCTTGCAGTAGCTGCACAGCTTTCGCGCCAGTCGCTGAGCAATGATGAGCGACAGTGTGGATGCAATGTTGTACGCCGGTACGCCCATATTCATCAGACGAACAATGGTCTGCGGCGCGTCATTGGTATGCAGGGTCGAAAGCACCAAGTGGCCGGTCTGCGCGGCCTTGATGGCAATTTCAGCCGTTTCCAGATCGCGGATTTCGCCAACCATGATCACGTCCGGGTCCTGACGCAGGAAGGCCTTGAGTGCTGCGGCGAAGGTGAGGCCCACCCTGGGGCTGACGTTGACCTGATTGATGCCGGGCAGGTTGATTTCCGCCGGGTCTTCGGCGGTGGATATGTTGATGTCGTCCGTATTCAGAATGTTGAGACCGGTATACAGCGAAACGGTCTTTCCCGAGCCCGTAGGACCAGTGACCAGGATCATGCCCTGCGGCTGTTCAAGCGCCTTCATGTACGCCGTTTTCTGCTCGGGCTCATAGCCCAGCGCGTCGATGCCGAGCTGCGCACTCGAGGGGTCGAGAATTCGGCAGACGATCTTCTCGCCAAACAGCGTCGGACAGGTACTGACACGAAAGTCGATCGCGCGGGTCTTTGACAGATGCAGCTTGATTCGTCCGTCCTGCGGGACGCGGCGCTCGGCCAGATCGAGTCGCGACATGACCTTCACGCGCGCAGAAAGGCGCATGGCCTGTGTAATCGGCGGCGTGGCTACCGTTTTGAGTTCCCCGTCCCGCCGATAGCGGATTCGGAAAGTCTTCTCATACGGTTCGAAATGAACGTCGGATGCGCCCTGATTGATTGCATCCACCAGGATCTTGTTGATGTAGCGGATGATCGGAGCGTCTTCGGCATCCGCCTTGGTGACATCGTGACCCTGCTGTTCACCGTCGCCGCCTTCAACGTCGAGACCTTCAAGGTCTGCATCGCCGAGGTTCATTTCCTGGGCGCTGGCGGCAGCTATCGCAGCCTCAATGGCCTTGACCAGCTTGTCCTCTTCAACCAGAACCGGCTCGGTGTGCAGACCTGTCGCAAACTTGATTTCATCCAGCGCCGCGAGATTCGTCGGATCTGATACCGCAACGTAAATCTTGCGGCCGCGCTTGAGCACCGGCAACGCGTGTGCCTTACGCAGGACTTTTTCGCCGATCTCCTTGGCGAAGGATGTTTCAAGCTCGAAAGCACCGAGATCAATGAGCGGAACGCCGAATTCGTTGCTTGCGGCCTCCGCTATCGCGGCCGAACGCATGACCTTGGCTTCGACAAGAACGGCCACCAAGGTCCGCCCGCTTTTCAGCGACTTTTGCTGATAGCCCCGCGCAGTGTCTTCCGTCAAGAAGCCGTCGGCAATCAACCGCCGGGCCAGGCCGTTGAGATATACGGTGGGTGCACCTTGTGCTATCTGTGACATGAGAACGTCGCCCAATACGCCGGCAATTGATGCCGAGACCCGGCAACTATAGATCGTCGGACCCACGAGTCAATCCGGGTAATCCGAATGGCCGATCATCCGGCACAATAGGGCGCGGCAGAGATAAACGATTCCCAAGCCTTTAGGAGTGACCCGCCTTGATTCAGCTTTCCATAGTTCTGCCGGCGAAGAACGAAGAAGCTTCCCTTGCCGCTCTGCTGCCGAGGGTGCGCCAGGCTCAGCCTGGAGCCGAGATTATTGTTGTCAACGACGGGTCGACAGACAACACCGAGAAGCTATGTGCAGAGCACGGGGTAATCTGCCTGACTTCACCCTATTCAATGGGAAATGGAGCGGCGATCAAGCGTGGGGCTCGTATTGCGCAGGGCGAAGTGCTCGTCTTCATGGATGCCGATGGTCAACATGATCCTATTCTGATTGAGCGCCTGCTGAGTCGGCTGAATGAAGGCTACGACATGGTGGTTGGTGCCCGGAGTCGAGGCGGACAGGCAAGCATGCATCGCGGAATCGCCAACGGCTTCTACAACAAGCTCGCCAGCTGGATGACCGGCCACAAGGTCGACGACCTGACTTCCGGCTTTCGTGTGGTCCGTGCAGACAAGTTCAGGGAGTTCCTTCATCTGCTCCCGAACGGCTTCTCTTACCCGACCACCATTACGATGGCGTTTTTCAGAAGCGCCTATCCCGTGGCCTACGACGAAATCCCCGTTTATCAGCGATCGGGCTCGACCAGCCATGTGCGGCCACTCAGAGACGGGATCCGTTTCGTACTTATCATCTTCAAGATCGCTACGCTCTATTCCCCGTTAAAACTGTTTGCACCCTCAGGTGCAATGTTTTTTGCCCTGGGCCTTGGATACTACCTTTACACCTTTTTCACTCAAGGACGGTTCACCAACATGAGTGCACTGCTGTTCAGTGCAGCGGTGATCGTTTTTCTAGTCGGCCTGGTGTCCGAGCAGGTTACCGGTCTGACTTATTTGTCGACTCACTCAGAACGCAAGCAAGGATGACGCCGACGGTCGATCCAGTCGTGGGACGTTTAGGTGTGCTGATGGTCAGTACTTCCTATCCGGCGGACTTGCGTGACTGGCGTGGACTCTTCATGCGCCATCTGGCTGACGCCCTCGGCCGACGCCAGGATTTGCACCTAAGGCTCTGGGCCCCTCCAGGGGAGACGCACCCAGACATCGAGGTCGATGTCATCCGAGACGAAAGAGCTTGGCTATCCGGCCTCATGGCGGCTGGCGGAATTGCCCACCGCTATCGCAGCGCTGGAGCCCGCGGACTTCTTGAGGTCTATCGTCTGTTGCGGTACCTGCGTCGGTTATATCGAAGGAACGAGTCGATTGATGTTCTACATGTCAACTGGATGCAAAACACGCTGCCTTTACCCAGAGGCGGTCGTCCTTTACTGGTAACGGCGCTGGGAACCGATCTGCAATTGCTGAAATTGCCGTTCATGAAGACAATGCTTAGGCATACCTTCAAGCATCGTCGCACGATGATCTGCCCCAACGCCGACTGGATGGTTGCTCCGCTTCAGCGAGCTTTCGGCGATGTGGCTGAAGTCGAGTTTGTCCCGTTCGGCATTGACCCACGCTGGTACTCGGTTGATCGTTCCGTGAGACGCACTCCGCATCGATGGCTAGCGGTCACACGGCTGACTCGCGCGAAGTTGGGGCGATTGTTCAGTGAATGCGCACCGCTCTTCGCTAATGGTGGCCGTGAGTTGCACCTGATCGGACCCATGCAGGAACCCCTCGATCTGCCATCCTGGGTAAGCTACCACGGCCCCATCGGCCCTGACGATCTCTGCAGCACTTGGTTCCCGCAAGCAACCGGACTGATCACGCTGAGCGAACACGCGGAAGGTCGTCCGCAAGTAATGCTGGAAGCTATGGCGTCGGGTCTGCCGATCATTGCATCGGACATTCCAGCGCACAGCAGTTTTCTCGCGAACGGCGAAACCGGCTTTCTGATCGATGGAAATCGCTCGGTCAGCAACGCACTTACACAACTTGAACAACCGGCCATCAACGATCGCATCGGACGCAGTGCGCGAGAATGGGCTGCGCGCGAAGTCGGTACTTGGGATGATTGTGCTGAGCGCTACGTGCAGCATTACCTGAAACTGGTTGTCGCGCCGTGACCCTTGCCGGGCCGGTTCTAGTGCTGGGTGCATCTGGGTTTATCGGGATGCATCTGGCGCAGACCCTTGCAAGCCACGGCGTTCCGGTCATTGCGGCGAGCCGTAAGACCCTGACGTACTCGGATTCCCTAATCGAGAATGTCATCGCCGACTATGATCAAGCTGATCATTTCGCCCCCCTGCTTGAACGCTGTTCCGCGGTGGTGTATGCGGCTTCATCGAGTACCCCTGGCAGCAGCGAGGCACGCCCTCAGCTCGATGGCAATCTCAGGCCGACGCTCGCACTCATCGAAGCGCTTCAGCTTCATCCAAGCTGCAAACTGATTTACATCTCCTCTGGCGGTACGCTCTATGGCGATCGCGACGGCGCGGCATTGGAGACGGATCCGCTGCGACCACGGTCATACCATGGTGCCGGCAAGGCGGCGGCAGAGCATTTCATCCATGCGTGGGCAATCCAGTATCAAGGGTCTGCAATCATCCTTCGGCCGTCCAACGTCTATGGTCCGGGGCAGCCATATCGGCCAGGATTCGGAATTATTCCTAGCGCTTTCCATAGCGCCCTTCTGGATCAAGAACTCGCACTCTGGGGCGATGGGGAAGCGGTGCGCGACTATCTTTATATCGACGATTTTGTCGGCCTCTGCCGGCATGCGCTAGCAGTTGAGTCCCCGCAGAGCATTCGGATTTACAACGCATCCGGTAGTTGCGGTGTCTCACTGAATGCATTGGTCGATGAAATCGACAAGGTCATCGGTCGCAGAGTCCGTCGGCGCTATGAGCCGGCGCGACGTGTAGACGTAAGAACGATCGTCCCGGACAACACGGCAGCCCGCGTTGCACTCGACTGGAGCCCATCGACTTCGCTGCCGCACGGACTGGCCAGAGCCTGGCAATGGTTCCGCGATCACGAGTGAATACGTCAGCCCAACCCGCTGTCTCCGTCTGCATCGCCAACTACAACGGTGAGCAACTGCTAGTCGACTGCATCGATTCTGTGCTTGCCCAGCGCGAGGGGATCGAGATAGAGATCATTGTCCATGACGACGCGTCCACGGATGCTTCAGTGGCATTGCTCAGGCAGCGGTACCCGCAGGTGAAGCTGATCTGCAGTCCGGATAACGTCGGATTCTGCGTTGCCAACAACCGAATGGTGCGCGAGGCAACAGGCACCTACATTCTGTTGCTGAACAATGACGCGGCTTTGTTCGATGACGCACTGGAGACGCTTCTGGCGGCCGCTAGACAGCGCGACGCTCCGGGCATCCTCAGCCTTTCGCAATTCGACTGGGAAACGGGAGAATTGGTTGATCGTGGCTGTCTACTCGATCCGTCGTACTTTCCGGTACCAGTTATCGCAGGTGGCAGTGGCGATGTTGCGTACGTGATCGGTGCATGCCTGTGGATTTCCAGACAGCTCTGGCATGAGCTCGGCGGCTTACCGGAGTGGATGGACTCGATCGGCGAAGATCTCTACTTGTGTTGTCTTGCAAGACTCACTGACCGGTCTGTGTCCGTGCCGGAGCGGAGCGGCTACCGTCATCGGCAGGGTGCAAGCTTTGGTGGGAACAGGGTAACCGTACTGGGGCTGCAATCGACATTCCGAAGACGCTTGCTGAGCGAGCGTAATCGCACCTATGCGTTGATCATCGCCACGCCTACTCCGCTGGTGTGGCCCTGGCTCCTCGGCCACATCGCCGCGCTGATCATGGAGGGATTCGTGCTAACGCTTTTGCGTTGCGATGTCCGCATACTCAGACAGATTTATCTGCCTGCCATCGCCGGCGTGCTTGCCCGGTGGACATTGCTGCGTGAGCACCGTAGCAAGGTCCAGGCTAGTCGCAAGGTCAGCCTGCTTTGCTATCTGCGCCCATTCACGGTGATTCCACAGAAGCTCCGCCTGCTGATGAAGTTCGGCGTACCGCGTCTGGCCGGCGCTCCTCGTTAGGCGGAGATTACGGTCGAGATCGGAAGAAGGGTTCAACCGGATTGATTCCGAACCGGCGTGCGTTATGGTTTGTCAGGACTTCGGAATGGGTTCTCACTTCCGCAGCGAAGCCCGTCGCTGCTGAAAGCCGATCTTGATTCCGTCGCAGCGAACCTAAGCTCCTAGCCATATACGGCGGTCCCACTGTCAAGGCTTGAATCTGCGGCGCCAATATCGAACTGCACGGACTGAGACATCAAAACATAAGCGCTCGAATGAACTCAGCGCCTTAATTAGCGGACTTAGCAATCCGAATGTTTTTTCTAGCGTTTGTACCTTTAATTCAAGTCGCTTGGCATAAACGCGGTAGAAATCGAGTTCGCCACGAATTCTGGAGATTACGTTGGCCTGGTGATCACTATGTTGTCGATACTCTAGCCATGTGTCTTTGGCCCTGCTCGCGGAGTATCCGGCGGCAATCATTCGTCGGAAGAGATTCGCGTCTTCTGGTCTATTGCCTGCATCGAAATAGCCACCAACGACGTCGAAGGCCGATCTTCGATAAACAGACGATCCATGAATAAAGTTGCCTTTACCTAAGGCGTCGAACGTAAAGTCAGGGAACCGGACTTCGAAGAGCTTGCCTTCAATGATCCGGCCTCTTCGGGAAACATCATGCCTTAGATATTCCTCTTGGGCATTGGGCCCGAAAAGCAAAAAATCTGTGTAAGCAATGGCCAGTGACTCAGGGCCGCGCTCAAGTAAAGTAGTCGTCATCTCAAAGTAATTCGACGCCAGTTTATTATCCGCACCGAGGAAGCAGACATAACTGGATTCCGTCAGAGCAACCGCTCGATTGAAGGTGCCAACGATGCCCAATCTGGTGTCATTTCGGATAAAACGAATCAGGTCCGGATGAAGTTCAGCATACCGACTTCCAATCTCCGCTGTGTTGTCAGCGGAAGCGTCGTCAACAATCAAGATGCTGTCAGGGAGGCGTGTCTGTTGAAGCACGGATTCCACAGCTTCCGACAGATATGATCCATAGTTATGCGACACAACAATCGCACAAAGAGTGCTTTCTCCGAGTTTTGAACTGTTCGTCACGGTAATCCGATTTAGCTTGTATCGATCAACGTCGTCGCCTTGATGGCAGGACAACGCTCCACTGAAGCGATTCTTGACCTCATCGTAAATATCTGGCGAAAACTCCCCATGAGGAAATGCAAGCCATTTGAACCCGGTGGGGTCGAGTGATTGCAAATACTTCGGCACAGTGAGTTCGCGTACACCCTGCTCCCAGTCGGATGCGGTGCGCGAATGAGTCAGCTTAATGTGCCGCTCACCGTGCCATTGGAGCCGTCCGCCTGCTTCGGCGAGCTTCAGCAGACTTTGCTCAGACGCAAAGGCGCATTCGGGTTCACCAAAATCAAAGGTGTTGTCGCGGCCTATATAGGCTGACGTAACGAACAATTCGAATGGATAGCCGAAATGCCTAAGGATCGGGGCAGCGTAATGCAACACATTCTCGTAGACCCCGTCGAACGTAATGACGACATGGCGCGAATTGTTCGGCTCATAGTCATCCAAATAGACGACGATGCGGTTTTGAAGCGCGAGCATCTGCGCATAGAATGCAGCGGCCTCAACCCACCACTGAGTTGGAGCAGTTGCGGCTACTTTGTGATACATCAAAATCATTTGATATATATCTCAAGCAGGTGCTGGAAGGTTCTGTACTGATAGCGAAGCTGCTTTACGAGAGGATATGAAAAGCGAGCAAAGTACCATTCATTGATGTGCACGCTGACTAAATGGCCGCCGGGCTCAAGGAGCTCGTCGATTATCCGATAGGTCAGCGGCAGCGTATTTCCGATGTAATGTCTGTACAGCACGCCTGTGATCAATATGGTTTTGAACTTTCCAAGGCCAAGCTGTGGGAGTTCGAATAAGGAGCCTTGTAGATAGTTTATGTGAGATTGGTGGCTGCGCTCTTTAGCGGCACGAATGGCAGCGGCGGATATGTCGATGCCGACGATCCGAGGGGCGGGGATCGCTTCCGTGATGAACCCATTTCCGCATCCTAAATCAAGTGTACTTCCAAGGTCGTACCGTGATAGTTCTGCGGTAAGTACGTCTTTCCGAGACTGGTCGTCAGCATGAGTGAAGTATCCCCATGGGTCGGGTCTGGAGTAGAACTTCTCAAGTTCTTTGTCGGTGTTTGGCATGCCTTAGCTTGGAACTCGATTTTGATGTGAAGTTCGGATCCTGAGTCCTTAAAGGACTTCACTCAACGTTTCATGCGTCGTTCCGATCTCCGAAAAAAACGACGTTGCGAGCAGACCGCAGCCATTCCAGTAGCTCAGTGCGAAAGTATAGTGTGATCGCCAATGGTGCGATCAAGATCCACGCCCCATTTGTGCCGTAGTACAGAGCTGTGCACTGCAGTGTCAGGAGAACTGCTGGAAAAGCCATTCTTCCGAAGGGGAGAGGCGGAAGTGCGTCGGTGCTTCGGGCGTCGAGGTAGCGTACAAGACACATCATGAAGAATGCAGTCATCAGACTTAGGGCGGCTGCGATACCACCTGCAAAAGGGATGCATGTAGCATTTATGGCCAACCCCACGATTGCTGCTAGTGCCGAGGCGCGGATTGGAGACCGACTATGGTGAGTCGAAAAGTACGCGATGCCAAAGAAATAGCTAAATCCGGCTAGGCATTGTGCAGGTATTAGGACGGCAAGATAACGATGCGCTGGCAAGTAGTCGACGCCAAACATGGTCACGATTAAAAGTTGTGAGCCAGCAGCAAGGAAGCTGGCCCCAACGAAGATGAACGCTCCGTAGGTTCTGAAGCTGGAAGAAAAAAAAGAACTCTTTGATTCAAGTCGCAGCGCCCGAATGGCGGGAATCTGCCAAGACTGGTAGAGGAGAAGCGTCGCCGCAATGAGCAAACTCGATACGCGTGCCGCAGCGGAGTAGATACCTACCGTATGGTCATCAGATAACCATGCCAATAGCAGGCGATCGGACAATTCAACGCACCACCAAAGAGCGACGTTGGGGGTGAGTCGTTTGCAGATGAAGGCCACTGACGTTGCTGCAGATTTCGACGGCAACTCCATTGACAACAAGCTTCGCAGCCAAGGAGAGGTTGCGATCGCGGTAGCGGCCGCAACTAGATTTCCGCACGCAATCGCGAAGAGTACTCCGGAGATCTCGCTGCCAACCAGAAATAACAGGAGAACGCCTATAAGCAAGATGGTAAATGATTGCAGGCCCTCGTATCGCATCGCCTGATCATTGCGACCCGATGCGCGGAGGATGTTTCGAATGTACTGCCAAAGCATCGCCGCGGCTATGTGCGCCGTCACCGCCAGTATGAGAACCGACCACGTTTTAGTGGCAACAGCGCTAGTAATCCCGCCGATGAGTAGGACGGAGATAAAGCCTGGAAGCATTATCCATGTGCCGGCTTTAACAGCTTCTTTAGGGTTCGTTTCGAAGAGGGGAAGAAACGCCTCAAAACCTTGCAAGGACGCGACCGTACTTGCGAACAGCGCGATCGCAAGGAGTTGCTCTAGGCGTCCGAACTGCTCAGGCGCGAGCATGCTGCCATAGACGGACAGGAGAATGAGGACTGATAGCCGATACATGACGCTGCCCAGCGCTAGGTAGAATGCACCCGTAAGCTTCCATTCGGGCGCCGGCAAGTGGCGTGCACCGTTCTCTGGTGTCGATTTGGACTGGTCGCGCATCAATGTTTTCCGGGATTGGGTGGCGGCTCGGTTCAAAGTCCACAGTCGGCCGAGTGCATAGTCGGACGGTGCCCTATGAGGTACTTTAGCCGTCCTTCCCGTGCGGTGCTTGACAAGCAATGTGCAGACAGCGGCTCGGACATCGTGCGCGGACTGTCCAACACCGATTCATGCGTCGAAAACTGTCGGAGCCAGCCAATGCTGGGATGTTGACGTTTGAATGAGTGCTGATCCGCGGTATAGGACTTCGTTATTGGTGCCGAATCTCAGCCCATCTTAATCGCGGTTCAGGCCATGGCGCCGGAGCGGCAGCAGTGCAAAGCCAGAAACCACTGGCGCAGGGCATGTCGGTAAAGATCGTCCCGGACGCTATCATCGTCTGATTCCGGCGACGACAGCACTAGAAACGACACTCTTGTCGATCTCGATTTCCGTTCATCAGAAAATGATCAAACTCCTGATGTGCTTCAAATCGCAGTAAGGTCAGTGCGAACACGCATCGCTCGGTAGTGAGTCTAGATACCCTTGCAGTTTTGCGATGTTCTCTTTCAGCGTTCCTTCAGACCACCCCGCCGGAGGTTCGGATATCGTCCTCAACAAGAACTTGCGCGCATCGCAATCGCGATCGCTGTTGCGCATCACAACCACCAGGCTGAGGGCCGTTTCGATCAGCGGTGACAAGGCCCAAGCTTTTTCCAGCTCCAACGCCATGTCCTGTGGGAAGCTGTGGTGCTGACTTCGGATGTGATGCAAAAGCGCCATGACCCAAGGCGCTCGGAATCGCGGATTGGACAGAAGGCCAGCGGTCACGCGAAGCAGGGTATCTTGCGTCACAGACGGGCAAGTTTTGCCGGCGGCGGCTCCGGCAAGATCGTTCAGGATGCTGAAGACACTATAGTTGTAGCGGCCCGTTTGGAGAATGTCCCGCGAATGTTCCATGAGCATCGCGATCTCATCGTCACGACCGTTGATGCACCGAAGCTGAATTCTCTGCAGCCACAAGCTGATGTCCGTTGGCTGGTATCTAAAGGTGGAATCGAGAATGTCCTGCGCGGCGCGCGGCTCCCCTTGTTCAAGTTTGAAGCCGATCGCAAACTGCGCGGCACGTACGGAGGCCGGAAAGCGGTCATGCCATAGCGTAGCCGCCACGGGTGGATTGCCGACCATGCGCGTGACATTGTTCAGCACCGCAAGCTGTAGTACGAAATAGATCGCCACGAGTGGCCAAAGTAACCGCCCTTTAGCGGGTGATAGCTTCGTAATGGACAGCCCCAGTGCAATACAGGGCCCCATGAGGGGGACGTAGTTTCGATGCTCGAAGTAGAGCTCCAGGATGATGACCGTGGACTCCAGCAGATGGCCCCCCAGGAACCAGAACACCGCAAACGCGAACAGTGGTGCTGAGTTTCGTAATCGAATCGCGGCAGCGAGAATGCCGGCCCATGCCGCCAGCGCGACCACGCCGGCGGCTGAGTACCAAGGGGTCAGCGCTTCCCGATAGTCGTGAAACGGCCCCAGGGCAAACCCATTGGGTACGACAGCACGCCATAGGTACTGCCACATGATGGTCGCCTCTGTCGTGACGCGCTGTAGCGTGTCGAAATCGCGCACACCAGATGGCGAATGGGAAGTCAGGTAGAGCATATAGGCACAGATCAGCATCAGCGGTGCCCACATCATCACGATGCCCAGCCAACGCCTGCCCAGGCTTGGTGGCATTTTGAGTAGCGTCGTCAGCGAAAGCGCGAGAACGGGCGTTAGCGCTCCGCTCTCCTTGCAGAATGTGGCCAGCAACGTGCCCAATCCCAAGCTGAGCGCCACAACGGCCGCTCCCCATCGAGGCGCGCGCGCCCAAAGCTGGTGGCCGTAGACGAAACCGAGAAGCCCAATCAGGGAGAAGCAGGCCGACAGCGAGGTCATGCGCTGGACGATCAAATAGCTGGTCGAGGCCAGCAGCGGGACCGCTCCCCACAGGGCTGCCGCTATAACGGCGGACCACGCTGCGACGCTGTCGGACGACCCGCGGGCTTGTGACATGCGCAGCGTCAGACAGGCTAACAGCAACGCGTTGATGACATGAATCAGCAGGTTCTCACGGAGAAAAACCTGTGGAACATTCGGCCATAGCGCTGCATGGGGTAGAAAGCTCGCCAACGCCAGCGGGCGTCCGGTGGGGCCTGCGATACCACTAGTGACAAACTCGAGTGCTTCCGGCGCGGTGCCGACGCTCGCCAGCCCATTCAGGCTCGTGCCATCGTCGAAATGAATGCTGCCGGTTCTTATTGGCGCATAGCTCCACAGCAGTGCCGCCATTAGCGCGACTAAGGCGCTGGCGGCGATCAAGTTGTGGCGCTGGGCGATTGTCTTGAAAAAAGGCATTGGATACGTCGCGTCTGGCGGGGCGGGTACCGTCTTCAGGCGAATCACTGCGGGACCGACGGTGTCCGAGCAAAGAAAAAGCCCCTCCAATCAGAGGGGCTTCGCACAATTCGGGCAGGTAAGTTACCGCAAGTTTCAACGATGCGGATTTTATTTAGACGCGGCACTCCGCCGGTACGTACTTGTTGTTGGCCGCGGCGGGGGTGGGGCAAGGCCACGCGATGACGCCATCGGTCGTCAGCGTCGGCGTGTACGTCAACACCACGCTCTTGGCGGCCGCCGTACCGGTGATCGCAACAACGCCCGAGGTGCACGTGCTGGACAGCGCGTTCTTGGTTGCGACCGTGATGTTGGTAACGCCCAAGCATGCGGAGGTGTTGATCGCGCCGTTGTTGGCGATGTTCTCGCCAATCGTTGCCTTCATGCCCGAGGCCAGCACGGCCAGCTCAGAGACGCGCGAGCGCACGGTGTAATCCTGGTAGG
>CAZDPA010000066.1:17224-19195 GCA_964507195.1 uncultured Salinisphaerales bacterium
TCGCGACCACGATCATCAGTTCGATCAGGGTGAAGCCCTTCTGTACATTCTGCATTGAGAATCTCCAATTGGTTTTTGACGAAGGCCCGGGCACGTCTCCCCTGGCTGAGATCTATCAAGCAAACGCAGTGCCATGTGGGCGGCTCTCCTACGTTGTAGGTAAATGCTCGATTTGCTGCGATGCAATATCAGAGCGTGAATGACGCATATTGTCAGCAAGTGACAACAATGGACATTTCGTTGGCAGCCTGCGAGTCGGGCGGCGTTCAGCAACGGCAGGCTAGGCGGGTACGCCCGACGGCTGGTTAGCACTCTGTTGACCTGCCTGACGTCCATGCAAGTTCCGGACAAGCGCTCTAGGCGCGGACAAGATTTACGGCCGCGGCGCGGTACTGCCCGCGGGTGTCGACGATCAGCTTCGCCGAGCGAGCGAGCAGCGTGTAATCGACTGCGCTGTGATTCGTCGCGATCAGGACGAGGTCATAGCCTGCTATCGCCGTGGCATCCAGTGCGATGCTCGCCTTGTCGTAATTGCCGCGGCGGATGCGCGGGATTTTCGGGATCAGCGGGTCGTGGTAGTCGACGCCCGCACCTCGGTCCTCGAGCAGGTCCATCAGTTCCAGCGCCGGGGACTCGCGCAGGTCGTCGACGTCCTTCTTGTAGGCGATGCCGATGATCAGGATGCGTGCACCGCGCACGGACTTGCTGACGGTGTTGAGGGCATCCGCCACCTTGTGCACGACCCAGTGCGGCATGCCAGCATTGATCTCGCCGGCCAGTTCAATGAAGCGGGTATGCACGCCGTACTCGCGCGCCTTCCAGGTCAGGTAGAACGGGTCGATCGGGATGCAATGCCCGCCGAGGCCGGGGCCGGGGTAATAGGGTACGAAGCCGAAGGGTTTGGTCGCGGCGGCGTCGATGACTTCGAAGATGTCGAGGCCCATCGCGTCGGCGACCATCTTCATTTCATTGACGAGGCCGATGTTGACCGCGCGATGGATGTTCTCCAGCAGCTTGGCCATCTCGGCGACGCGCGGCGAACTGACCGGCACGACCTTGTCGATGGCGGTCTGGTACAGCGCGACGCCGACCTTGAGGCAGGCCGGGGTGCAGCCGCCGACGATCTTGGGGATGTCGTGCGTGCCGTAGCGGGTGTTGCCGGGGTCCTGCCGCTCGGGCGAGAAGGTCAGAAAGATGCCCTCACCGACTTTCAGCCCGGTTGCTTCCAGCACCGGCTTGAGATCTTCCTCGGTCGTGCCGGGATAGGTCGTGCTTTCGAGGCTGACAATCTGACCGGCGCGCAGGCGCTTGGCGATGGCCTGCGCGGTGTCGAGGACGAAGCTGAGGTCCGGATCGCGATGGCGGTCCAGCGGGGTCGGGACGCAGATGATCAGCGCATCCGGCTCGTCGAGCCGACCAAAGTCGCTGGTGGCGCTG
Source organism: uncultured Salinisphaerales bacterium (assembly GCA_964507195.1). GTDB lineage: Bacteria > Pseudomonadota > Gammaproteobacteria > Nevskiales > Nevskiaceae > Solimonas. Next base: position 18,662 of record CAZDPA010000066.1, read on the forward strand.
AACCCGCTGGCCGTGGCGGCGATGATCTGCCCGGCTGGCAGGTAGTTGATATAGCTCTGGCCGGCAGCCAGCTTGTCGATCTTCGCCGGGTCGATGTCGAAGCCGATCACGCGCAGCCCGCATTGGGCAAAGCGCAACGCCAGCGGCAGGCCGACATAGCCGAGGCCGATGATGCCGATCACGGCTTCGCGACGTTCGATGCGGGTCAGCAGTTGCTCTAGCGGCAGGCTTGAAGGTTTCGGCATTTGGGCAATGAATGACTGGATCGGCTTCAAAAGAGCCGACTGGTAAACTAGCCCACTTTCGCACAACCCCCATCCCCGCATGCAAGAGCAGTACGACCCGAGCGCCATCGAAAGCGCCACCCAGCAGTTCTGGGCTAATAACGAATCCTTTGTCGCCACGGAGGATGCGTCACGCTAGAAGTTCTACTGCCTGTCGATGTTCCCCTACCCGAGCGGCAAGCTGCACATGGGCCACGTGCGCAACTACACGATCGGCGACGTGATCTCGCGCTATCAGCGCATGCTCGGC
>CAZDPA010000067.1:0-19166 GCA_964507195.1 uncultured Salinisphaerales bacterium
CTGCTCCGGCGTGCCGCTGGCAACAATCTCGCCACCGCCGTTGCCGCCCTCGGGGCCGAGGTCGATGATCCAGTCGGCGCATTTGATCACGTCGAGATTGTGTTCGATGACCACGACAGTGTTGCCGTGTTCGCGCAGGCGCTCAAGCACCTTCATCAATTGCGCGACGTCGTGGAAGTGCAGACCGGTGGTCGGCGCGTCGAGGATGTACAGTGTCTGCCCGGTGTCACGGCGCGACAGTTCCTTCGCAAGTTTCACGCGCTGGGCTTCACCGCCGGACAGTGTCGTCGCGTTCTGGCCGAGCGTGATGTACGACAGACCCACATCCATCAGCGTCGCCAGCTTGCGATGCAGCGCCGGCACCGGACGGAAGAACTCGTGTGCATCCTCGACCGTCATGTTGAGCACTTCGTCGATGGTCTTGCCCTTGTAGCGGACTTCCAGCGTCTCGCGGTTGTAGCGACGGCCGCGACAGGTGTCGCAGGTGACGTAGATATCCGGCAGGAAGTGCATCTCAACCTTGATCACGCCGTCGCCCTGGCAGGTTTCGCAGCGCCCGCCCTTGACGTTGAACGAGAAGCGCCCCGGCGTGTAGCCGCGCGAGCGTGATTCGGACACCGCGGCGAACAGATCGCGGATCGGCGTGAACAGTCCCGTATACGTCGCTGGATTGGAGCGCGGTGTGCGGCCAATCGGCGCCTGATCGATGTCGATCACCTTGTCGACATGCTCGAGGCCGTCGATGCTGTCGCACTCGGCATGATGCGTTGCCGCACCATTGAGTTGGCGCGCTGCAAATCCGTACAGCGTGTCATTGATCAGCGTCGACTTGCCGGAACCGGACACGCCGGTGACGCAGGTGATCAGGCCGGTGGGAATTTCCGCGGTGACGTTCTTCAGATTGTTGCCGCGTGCACCGCGAATGATGATCGCCTTGTCTGGCTGAGGCGGCGTGCGCAGCTTCGGTACAGCGATGCGCGTCGTGCCGGCCAGATACTGGCCAGTGATCGAATGCTTGGCGCGCTCGATATCCTTGGGTGTGCCCTGGGCCACGATATGGCCGCCATGGACGCCGGCACCGGGGCCGATGTCGACGACGTAGTCGGCATGGCGGATCGCGTCCTCGTCATGCTCGACGACGACGACGGTATTGCCGAGGTCGCGCAGGCGAAACAGGGTCTGCAGCAGGCGCTCGTTGTCGCGCTGATGCAGGCCGATGCTCGGTTCGTCGAGCACGTACATCACGCCGACCAGACCGGCGCCGATCTGCGATGCAAGGCGAATGCGCTGTGCTTCACCACCGGACAGGGTCTCGGCGCTGCGCGCCAGGGTCAGATAATCGAGTCCGACATTGTTGAGAAAGCCGAGACGCGCGCGGATCTCCTTGAGGATCTTGTCGGCGATCTCGCCCTTGTGGCCGGGCAGCTGCATCGCGGTGAAAAAGGCTTCGGCATCGCGCACCGACAATGCGGTCAGGCTCGGCAGGTTGCGATCTGCAACGAACACATTGCGCGCGGCGCGGTTCAGGCGATCGCCATTGCAATCGGGGCAGGCCTGGTTGCTGAGGTACTTCGCCAACTCCTCGCGCACGGCATCCGATTCGGTTTCGCGGTAGCGGCGCTCAAGGTTCGGGATGATGCCTTCGAACTTGTGCGTACGCTTCTGGATGCGGCCGCGTTCATCCGGATACTCGAAGGCGATACGTTCATCGCCGCTGCCATACAGCAGCACCTTGCGTACTGCCGCCTTGAGCGTGTTGAACGGCACTTCCGGATCGAAGCTGTAGTGCTTTGCGAGCGAAGTGACAAAGTGCCAGTAGTACGGATTGCGCTTGTCCCAGGAGCGCACCGCGCCCGCCGCCAGACTCAGTTCGGGATGGACGACAATGCGCGATTCATCGAAGGTCTGCAGCGAGCCGAGGCCATCACATTTTGCGCAGGCGCCGTGCGGCGCATTGAACGAGAACAGGCGTGGTTCGAGTTCTTCGAGCGAATAGCCGCAATGCGGGCACGACATGCGTGCGGAGAACGCCAGCGGTTCGGCATCGCCGCTGTGCGGCACGATGTAGGCGAGTCCGTCGGACAGGCGCAGGCCGGTCTCGAAGGATTCGGCGAGACGCTGCTTGAGGTCCGCGCGGACCTTGAAGCGGTCCACAACGATCTCGATGTTGTGCTTGAGCTTGCGGTTCAACGACGGCACTTCGTCGAGTTCGTAGACGCGGCCATCGACGCGCACGCGCACAAACCCCTGCGCGCGCGCCTGCTCGAACCATTCCACGTGCTCGCCCTTGCGGTCGCGAACGACCGGTGCGAGCAGCAACCATGCTGACTCCGCCGGCAGACGCAGCACGTGATCGACCATCTCCGATACCGACTGCGCTTCGAGGATGCCACCGTGGTCGGGGCAGCGCGCCGTGCCGACGCGGGCGAACAGCAGACGCAGGTAGTCGTAGATCTCGGTGACGGTGCCGACTGTCGAGCGCGGATTGTGCGAAGTCGATTTCTGCTCGATCGCGATCGCTGGCGACAGGCCTTCGATCGTGTCGACGTCGGGCTTTTGCATCATCGAAAGGAACTGTCGTGCATACGCCGACAGCGATTCGACGTAGCGGCGCTGGCCTTCGGCATACAGGGTGTCGAAGGCCAGCGAGGACTTGCCGGAGCCGGACAGGCCGGTGATGACAATCATCCTGTCGCGCGGGAGATCCAGCGAGACGTTTTTCAGATTGTGGGTGCGCGCACCGCGGATGCGGATGAATTCCATGGGGGATGAGATGGCAGCAAACCAGTTAATATAAGCGTCCGGTGCGCAATGCGACATAGGCAAACGCAAACGGAACATTCTGGCTTGCTTTATGCCTGCTGAACTGCAAATCGACTGATCCCTGAATCCCTTTCATGAATGCACAGGAATGGCGCGCGGTTTTCGCCTTGGGCGCGGTGTATGCCCTGCGCATGATGGGCATGTTCATGGTGCTGCCGGTGTTTGCGCTGTATGCCCGCGAGCTGCCGCTGCCCGCCCAGGCCTGGCAGGCTGGCCTCGCGATCGGCATCTATGGCCTGAGCCAGGCTGTGCTGCAGATCCCGATGGGTATGGCGTCCGACCGTTTCGGCCGCAAGCCGGTGATCGTGATTGGCATGTTGATTTTCGCCGCCGGCAGCTGGCTCGCCGGTTCGACCCAGGACATCCACTGGATCATCGCCGGGCGCGCACTGCAAGGAGCGGGGGCCGTGTCGTCGGCGGTGGCAGCGCTGCTGTCCGACGTCACCCGTGATTCGGTACGGACCACGGCGATGGCCCTGCTCGGCGCCGGTATGGGCCTCGCGTTTGTGCTGGCGCTGGTGCTCGGGCCGATTGTCGGCGGCTATATCGGGGTTGATGGCATCTTCCATCTGACTGCAGTGCTCGCCATCCTGAGCTTGCCGGTCGTGGTGTTCGGGGTGCCGACACCGGATGCGCCACCGAGCCGATCCGGCAGTCTGCGCGAGGTGCTGGCCGATCCTCAGCTGCTGGGGCTCAACGGCGGCATTTTCCTGTTGCACGCGACAATGACCGCAGTATTCACGGTTGTGCCATTGGCCATCGTCGAAACCCTGGACCTTGCCGGTGCCCAGCATTGGAAGCTGTATCTGCCGGTGCTGCTGATCAGCCTGGTTCCTGTATTTCCGCTGATTCGCTTGGCCGAGCATGGTGGGCGTTTCAAGACTGCGTTCTTGCTGGCAATCGCCACCCTCGGCGTGGCGTTGCTGCTGGCGGCTACGGGGCATGCGATCGCCCCGCTCCTGATTGCCTCCTTGCTGCTGTACTTCATCGGATTCAACTTTCTCGAAGGCGCGCTGCCTTCGCTGATTTCGCGGATGGCTCCGCCGGCGCAGAAGGGTGCAGCTCTCGGGGTGTACTCGAGCGCGCAGTTCCTCGGCGCTTTTGCCGGCGGCAGCCTGGGGGGGCTGTCGGTCCAGTACGGGGGCATCGGCGGCGGTTTCGCCGCTGCGCTGGTGTTTCCGCTGGTCTGGCTGTTGATTGCGCGCGCACTCAAACCACCGGCAATGCGCCCGATGGCTGCAACGGAATCGCTGAGCCCGTCGACACCGGCCTGAGTTTGCGCAAGCCGGGCGTCCTGGCATCCCGGCCTGCACCTCTAGCGGCTTTGAAACGCTAGACTTTTTCCATTGAGGTCATGATTCGGTTGCCGTCCGCCGACAAGCACTGGATCATGGCGGCCGATACACATTATTCGGGAGGCACGCATATGGCGCGCGGCGTTAACAAAGTCATTTTGATCGGCAATCTGGGCAAGGACCCGGAAACCCGCAGCTTCCCCAGCGGCGGCTCGGTCACCAACGCCACGCTGGCGACCTCCGACAACTGGAAGGACAAGGACGGTCAGCAGCAGGAACGCACCGAGTGGCACAGCCTGGTGTTCCACAACCGCCTCGGCGAGATCGCCGCGCAGTACCTGCGCAAGGGATCGAAGGTCTACATCGAAGGGTCGATCCGCACGCGCAAGTGGCAGGACAAGGCCACCGGCGCGGATCGTTACACGACCGAAATCCACGTCAACGAGATGCAGATGCTCGACGGCAAGGCCGGCGGCGGCTCGGCACCGATGTCGGGCGACGGCGATGGCGGCTACGACCAGTCGCCGCGACGTTCTGCGACACCCGCGGGTCGCGGTGCTGCTGCAGCGGCTGCGCCGGCTGCGAGCATGGATGCGCCGTTCGAGGACGACGATATTCCGTTCTAGGCGGAATCAGCCGCCGATTTTCGGCGGACATGTGACTCAGGTACCGATGGCGTCGCCAGAGTGGTCGTTCGGCACTGGCGGCGTCATCGCTGTTAGCGGTAAAACTGACGGATGATTCCGAGTCGAATCAAGGTCAGCAAGAAGTTGCTCTCAAGGCATGCGCGAAGCATTGCTTGCGAACGGCTTCCGGCGTGTGAGCTAGCTTAGTTGTTGCCAGCGAGGGGACCATGTCGTCTGTGCAGCCGTACCGGATAGCAATCGTCGGTTCGGGCCCGGGAGGGCTCTCGGCGGCTTGTCGCGCGGCGGAAAAAGGCGACTCGCACATCCTGCTCGAAGCCCAGCCGCATCTGTCCAACACGATCTTCCGCTATCAGAAGGGCAAGCACGTGATGGCCGAGCCCAATGTGCTGCCCTTGCGTGCCGCGACCGGCTTTGAAGCCGGCACCCGCGAAAAAATTCTCGACGTCTGGAACCAGGACACGGCGAAGCACAAGGTCAACATTCGCCATCGCGCCGAAGTCACCAGGATCGAGAAGCTCGATGACCGCTTTCGCCTGACGCTGCAGTCCGGGGAGGCGATCGAGGCAATCACCGTCGTCATGGGCATCGGCGTGCAGGGCAATCCGCGCAAGATGGGCGTCGCGGGTGAGGATCTGCCGAACATCCAGTATTCGCTCGACGATCCTGACGAATACAAGGGCGAGACCGTCGTCGTGATCGGCGCCGGCGACGCCGCGATCGAGAACGCCGTTGCGCTGGCGCGCAACAACACGGTGCATATCGTCAATCGCAAGAACGAATTCTCGCGTGCGAAGGACGGCAACAATTCACTGATCCTGCAGGCAATCGAGCAGGGCAAGGTGCGCTGCCATTACGACAGCGCGCCGGAAGTCATCGAAGCGCTGTCGGCCAGCCATGCCAGCGGCCGGCGCATGCTGCTCAAACTCAATTCCAAGGAAGGTGCGGTCGACGTGCCCTGCGATCGCATCATTGCGCGCCTCGGCGCGACGCCGCAGCGCGAGTTCGTCGAAGCCTGCGGCATCAAGTTTCCGAACAAGGACGCCGCGGCCGTGCCGCAGGTTTCGCCGACCTACGAGTCGAATGTTCCGGGCCTGTACATCATCGGCGCGCTCGCGGGCTATCCGCTGATCAAGCAGGCGATGAACCAGGGCTACGAGGTCGTCGAGTTCATCACCGGGCGCCCGGTCAAGCCCGCAGACGAACCGATCCTGCGCGAGAAGTTTGGCGCCTTCTCGGCGAGCCCGGACGTCGAAGCCTTCCTCGACGTGCTCAACCGGCGCTCGCCCGTGTTGGCGGCGATGAACCGCCTGCAGTTGCGCGAGTTCCTGCTCGAAAGCCGCATCTTCGCGCCGGCCCAAGGCGAAGCCCTGTACAAGGAAGGCCAGCACGGCACATCGGTGTTCATCATCGTGTCGGGCGATGTCGGCGTGCAGCTCGATCCGAGGGATCCGACCAAGCTGCGCACGATCAAGGCCGGACGCATCTTCGGCGAGATGGCGCTGATCTCCGGTCGTCCGCGTTCTGCTGCGGTGATCGCCGGCAAGGATTGTGTACTGATCGAAGTGCCGCGCCGCGCGATGCTCAAGTTGATCGCGGCCAACGATAGCGTGCGCGCCTATGTCGATCGCGTGTTCACGATCCGGGCGCTGGAACGCTATCTGGTGCCAGGCATCGACGAGTCGCTGCTCCGGGAAGTGGTCGAGTCCGCAACGCTGTGCCAGTTCAAGGCCAAGGAGACGATCTACAAGATCGGCGATGACTCTGCCGAGATCCATCTGATCCGCAGCGGCTCGGTGACGTTGTCGGCCAAGGCGGGCGGTCGCGACATCGTCCTGCAGTATCACGCCGCGGGCCAGTACTTCGGCGAGCTGGATGTCGTCGCCGGGGCCAAGCGTACGCAGACCGCCGTCGCGGCGATCAAGACCGAAACGATACGAATCGACGCCAAGGCGTTCATGGATCTGCTCGCGAAGAATCCGGCGATGCAGGAAGGCGTACGTGATCGCTTCCGCGGTCAGATCGAACAGCGCCTGCTGATGGAGCGCGACCCCGAAAAGGGCGCGCGCATGCACTTCCTGCTCGGCGAAGGTCTGGGCGAGGCGACCGACGCGCTGCTGATCGACGAAGCCCTGTGCATTCGCTGCGATCAGTGCGAGAAAGCCTGCGCATCAACCCATGGCAACGTGTCGCGCCTGGATCGCGAAGCCGGTGCGACCTTCGACAACCTGCATGTGCCGACCTCGTGCCGCCACTGCGAACATCCGCATTGCATGAAGGATTGCCCGCCGGACGCGATCCATCGCGCACCCAATGGCGAGGTCTACATCCAGAACACCTGCATCGGTTGCGGCAATTGCGAACGCAACTGCCCGTACGGTGTGATCCAGATGGGTGTGCAGACGCCGGAAGCGCCGAGCCTGTGGCGCTGGCTGATCTTCGGCAAGGGCCCGGCGCCCGGCAGCGATATCCACGAATACCCGAAGGGTTCGATCAAGAAGGCAGTGAAGTGCGACATGTGCGGCCCGCGCGAAGCCGGCCCGGCCTGCGTCCAGGCCTGTCCGACCGGTGCCGCGATCCGTGTTTCGCCGGAAGAGTTCTTCGAGGTGCTGTCTCGTGGTGGCCGTTAACTTGATCGTCGCGCAGCGACTCCACGTCCCCTCGCCCCTTGCGGGAGAGGGGAGGGCCACACGCGGATGCGTGTGGCGGGGTGAGGGGGCTGCCAATGGCGTTTAAAGGCCTGTTCGCGCGCCTGAGCAACAAGGCGCAGCGCGTGCGACTTGCGCGCCACGAATCCTTTCTCGTCTACCGCGACGCCTACTATCTCAAATGGGCTCTCGCGCTGTGCGCGCTGTCCTGCGTGTTGTACGCGCTGCACGATCCGATCGAAGGCGCCAGTGGCAGCACCTGGCTCGGCTACTCGCTCGGCACGCTGGGGGCGGCGCTGATCGCCTGGCTGGCCTGGTTCGGCGTGCGCAAGCGCCAGTTCCGCGAGAGCAAGGCACCGGCCCAGGCCTGGGTTTCGGCGCATGTGTATCTGGGCCTGTCACTGCTGTTTGTCGGCACGCTGCATACCGGTTTCCAGCTGGGCCTGAATGTGCATACCCTGGCGTATGTGCTGATGGTGCTGGTCATTGTCAGCGGCATCTACGGCATCATCGCGTACTCGGTTCTGCCGCGGCAGGTCACGGCCAATCGCAACGAGATGGAATTCCGCGCGATGCTTGAAGAGATCGCCCAGCTCAACGAAGCCGCACTGTCGCTCGCCGACAAGATCGATCCGGAGACTCACGCCGTTGTCGCGCGCTCGGTTTCGAAGGTCAAGATCGGCGGCACGGCCTATGAGCAGCTTAGCGGTCGCTATGTCACGCCGGGGGATCCGGGTGGCCTCGATCAGTTCTTCACGGTCAAGCGCAAGCAGCTGCAGTCGCAGGCAGCAATGCCGACGGCTGCGCAGGGCGGACGTGGGCGCCAGGCAACCATCGCCTTCGTTGCGGATCAGATCTTTGCTGCCGGCAGCGCGCGTGGTAGCGACAAGGCGGCGAACAAGGCCAGCGAGACGCTGCAGAAATTGCTGCAGACCGTGGCCAAGCGCAAGGCACTGCTGGAGAAGGTCAACCGCGATATCACCTTGCGTGCACGCCTGACGATCTGGCTTTACTTCCATGTGCCGCTGACGGTGGCGTTGCTGGCAGCGCTGGTCGTGCACATTATCGCCGTCTTCATTTATTGGTAGCGCCGCCATGATATTGGTCAGACGCTACGGACAGGACGGTGCGGTTACCGAGCAGGGCATCGATGGTGAGATCACCATCGGCCGCGCGACGACCAATACCATTCAGCTGCCGGGCCTGCTGGTTGCCTTGAATCACGCGCGCCTGACGCCGAAGTCGGGTGCCACCCTTCATCTCGAATGCCTGAGCACGGTCGGTGCCAGCGTCAACGGCTTACTCGGCCAGCGCAGTGCGGACCTGTTGCCGGGTGATGAAATCCAGATCGGCGGCCATCGCATCCGCGTTGGTGTTGACGATCGCGGTGCGGCAGCGCTGGAGATCCACGAGCGCGACGAACAGACGGATGTAGAGGACGGCGACGCCGTCACCAGCCTTGAAGCCTCCGGCCTGCGCATGCGGCGCCCGGCGATCATTGCCGCACTGGTCGTGCTGGCCTTGTTCATCGTCGTTCCGCTGGTGCTGCGTCTGGTGCCGGTTCCCGGGTGGGTTGGCGACTACGTGCCGACCGACCGGATCTGGTCGTCTGGCCGCGTCAGCGACGCTCACCAGCATTTCGCGCAGCAGTGCACGGTATGCCACGACAAGGTTTTCAATCAGGTCCGCGACGAGACCTGCCTGACCTGCCATGCCAAGGTCGCCCACCATGGCGATGATCAGCAGGCGATGAGTGAGGCTGGCCTCGACGGACAACGCTGCGCCAGCTGCCATTACGAGCATGGCGATGCGCACGCGATCATGCCGGAGCATCCGGCGATCTGTACCGATTGCCACGCTGATCCGGAGCGTTTCCCCAATCTGGATCCCAATGCGGTGGTCAAGGATTTCGCCAGCGCCCATCCGGATTTCCGCGTCACCGTCACCGAACTGGATGGCAGTGTCGGCAAGCCGCTGCGCACTTTGCTGGCGCCGGGCGTCAAGGATCAGAACAGTCTGTTCTATCCGCACGAACTGCATCTGAATCCCAAGGGCATCCGCGGGCCCGACGGGCGCCAGGTGCTCGCTTGCGCGGATTGCCACCGGCCGGGGCCGGGTGACGTCGGTTTCGAGCCGATCAAGTTCGAGCGCGACTGCCAGAGCTGCCATCAACTTGACGTCGACGTCGGCGGTCTGCCGTTCCGTCTGCCGCATGGCGACAGCGAAGCGGTACGCACCTTGCTGCAGAGCGCTGCCGGCATGTCCATGCCGGAAATGACCGGTTCCGGCACCGCCGACGAACGTCGGCGGCCGGGTGAGAATGCCGAGCGCGGCGACGGCAGCAGTGCACCGGGGGCGGTCGACGATGTTTTCGAACGCAGGGTCTGCGCGAAGTGCCACGAGATCGATCAGGCGCCGAACCAGCCGCCTCGGGTGCGTACACCGCAGATCCGCAAAACCTGGATGCCGATGGCGAAGTTCACCCATGCTCCCCATCAATGGGTGGCCTGCGACAGTTGCCACGCTGCAACTGTGAGCACGGACTCAAATGACCTGCTGTTGCCGCAGATCGGCACTTGTCGCACCTGCCACGGCGGAGTAGATTCTTCGCAGGGCATCCAATCCACCTGCATCGACTGTCACCGCTTCCATCAGGCGGAGAAATTGTCGATGAGCAAGTCCGTGGGGAAACTTGCAAATGGGCAGACGCTGGACAGCAACAACGAGTAGTTTCGGGGCGCTGTCAGTTTCTCTGCTGACGGCTGCTGTTCTCTTCGGCTGCTCCGGCGAGCGCCTCGACAACGTCACGGGGATCGGTATCGGCGATGTTCCCTGTGCCGGGCGTTGTCAGACCGACAATCCGCAGCGACTCACAGTGGCCGACGTCCAGCGTGTGATTGCACAGGGCGTTGCCGAAGCCGATGCACGCGGCAAGCCGGCGACCTTCGTCGTCATTGATCGCGTTGGCAACGTGCTCGCCGCCTACAAGATGAATGGTGCGCCGCCGCGCATCAACGTCACTTCCGGCATCAACAAAAGAACAGGCAACTTGATCCGCGGCGGTTTGGACAACGTTGCCATCGTGCCGTCCGAGCTTGGTGCTTTGGCCAAGGCACTGACCTCCATGTATTTCTCTTCGGAAGGCAATGCGTTCACCTCGCGTACCGCCGGCCAGGTCATTCAGGAGCATTTCAATCCGGGCGAAGGCAACACGCCCGGTGGCGCGTTGTTCGGCGTGCAGATCAGCCAGCTGCCGTGTTCCGACATCTCGCGTCGCTTCAACGGCGTTGGGCCGGATCCCGGTCCGCATCGTTCGGCGATCGGTTTCGCTGCTGATCCCGGCGGGCTGCCGCTGTACAAGGAAGGCGTGACGGTTGGCGCCGTCGGGGTTATCGCCGACGGCGTCTACGGCGTCGACAAGGTGATCTTCGACAACGATCTCGATACCGATCCAGATGGCAATATCGATGAACTGATCGCGACCGCCGCGACTTTCGGTTTCGCCGCGCCGCGTGATCGCCGCGCCGACGTGATCACGCTCGAGGGCAAGCTCGCTCGCTTTGCCGACGTCGACTTCGATGATCTGGCGACTGATCCAACGGCGGCGCCTGCTTTCGATCCGCTGCCGCCGCTGAATGACAAGGTCGGCCTGATCGCGATCCGCGGCTATGCGATCGCCAAGGTGCAGGCCGGCACGCGTTATGGTCTGCCCGAATCGGGTGTCCGCGCCGCCGACCGCGTCGTCGACCCGCCGGGCCTGGCGGACGCTGACGGTTTTGTCGTCGTCGACGAGAACAACCAGAATCGCTTTCCGGCCATCAGTGGTTCGGGTGCCAACGGCCTGACCAAGGCCGAAGTCGAAGCGCTGCTGGTGAAATCGGTCGAACTCGCCAACCGCACGCGCAGCCAGGTGCGCCAGCCACTCGGTTCCCCGGCCGGGATTCACCTGGTGATCGTCGACACCAACGGCGACGTTGTCGGCGCCGCGCGTACCCGCGATGCACTGAACGATGCGATCGACGTCAACGTGCAGAAGGCGCGCAGCGCGCTGTTCTTCTCTTCCAATCGGGTGCGCGACCTCGCCGACCTGCCGGGTCCGCAGTACATCGCGCCGGGACCGCCGTCGGGTGCGGGGCCGCTGGCGGTGCTGCCCGATCCGCCGGTCCTGTCTCCCGCGCTGGTGCCGGTTGCGGCCAGTGCGGACGAGACGATCGATATCGGCAACTACGTGACTGCGCACCGCGATTTCTTCGGCACCAACGACGTACTCGACGGCGAGGTGGCGTTCTCGACGCGCGCCTTTGGCCTGATTGCGCGGCCGTTCTATCCAGACAATGTCGACGGCAACGCCCCCGGGCCACTGTCGAAGCCGGAGGGGCAGTGGAGCATCTTCTCGACCGGGCTGGAACTGGATCTCGTCTACAACGCGGTCATCCGTCATCTTGCCTTCGTCATCGGCGATCTCGACAACGACGGCGACATCGATATCCCGACTGATCTGCCGAATGGCGGTCCGGGCAGGGAACTCGTCGGTGCCGGCTGTACCGGCTACAACACGATTGGCGGCATCCTCTCCGGTGCGCCGGCGCAGGTGAATCCGATCGACCAGATCCGTAACGGCATCACGCTGTTCGCCGGCGGATTCCCGATCTACCGTGATGACGAGCTGATTGGCGCCATCGGCTTGTCCGGCGACGGTCTGGAGCAGGACGACTTCCTGCCGTTCCTGGCGATCGATCAGGTGGGCAAGGAGCTGGGTCCGAACTCGATCAACAACGCGCCGATTCCGATCCGCGCGGATCAGCAGAGACCGGGCGGGTTCGATCTGAATCTACGTTACGTGATCTGTCCGCAGTCGCCGTTCCTGGATTCCGATGTGCAGGAGGTCTGCAATGGCCTCTGAAAACAGAGTCGGGCAGGCGCTGGCCCTGTTGCTCGTGCTGTCCTGCGCGACTGCGCAGGCCCAGGATGATCGCCGCCGGCCCGGCACCCGCGCCGAGCGGCCGGTTGCCACGCCTGAGCCGACTCCGACAGCCAAACCGAAAGGCGCTGCAGCGGCACCGGCCGCAGCACCACTGGAGGCCCCGCGTCTCGGCGTTTCCGAGCGCAAGCGGCCGGGTGCCGCCGAAGCCAAACCGGCGGCCGTTGCCGCGCCCGCAGCACCGGCTTCGCCAACGATCGGCGCATCGGAGCGCCGTCGTCCGGGGCAGCCCGGTTATACGCGCCCGAACGCATCGGGTGAACGCGGTGAGCCTGGCTCGCCGTTGACCGGCAAACGCGTGCCGTTCCAGCCGAACAAGCGCAGTGGTCTGCAGCCGGTGGCCAAGCCGGGTGCCAAGGATGAGTTCCGCAAGGAACCGGTTCCTGATCGTTGGCAGCTGACCCGCGCACTCGGTCTGACCAACTATCCTTGGTACGATCCCTACAACCAGAACACGCTGAAGGCCGACCGGCCGATCGCCGGCGACAACTGGTTTTTCAACCTCAGCCTGATCTCCGACACGGTTGTCGAGCCGCGCCAGCTGCCGACGCCGGTGGCGCCGCAGGGCGAAGAAGGCCCCGGTCAGTTCGACCTCATCGGTACCGGCAAGCAGCTGATCCTCAACCAGAACCTCGCCGTCGGTCTGGTGCTGTACCAGGGCAACACGACGTTCATGCCGCCGAACTGGGAGTTCCGTTTTACGCCTGTGTTCAATGTCAACCGCGTGGAGGCCGAGCAGAACCGCGCGCTGTTCATCGATCCTGCCGAAGGCCGGACCCGAGACGACGACCACATCGGTGTACAGGACCTGTTTGTCGACAAGCATCTGTGGGACTGGACCACGCGCTACGACTTCGACAGCCTGCGCATCGGCATCCAGCCGTTCAATGTCGACTTCCGCGGCTTCCTGTTCCGTGACGAGAACCTCGGTATTCGCCTGTTCGGCAACCGCAACAACAACCAGTACCTCTACAACGTGGCCTGGTTCCGTCGCCTGGAGAAGGACACCAACTCCGGTCTGAACGATCTCGGCAAGCCGGTGCGTGCCGACGATGTGTTTCTCGCCAACTTCTACTGGCAGGACCTCGGCGTTCTCGGCCTGACCACCGAGTTCGTCGCGCTGTACAACCGTAACCGCGAAGGCGACGAAGGCGCCTACTTCAACAACAACGGTTTCATCGAGCGGCCGTTCTCGCTCGGTGTCGAGAAGCCGCGCAACTACGACGTGCTGTATCTGGGCGTCAACACCGAAGGCCATATCGGTCGCCTCAATGTCACGGGTTCGGCGTACTTCGCAACCGGCGATCAGGATCAGGGCGTGTTCGTTGATCGCGAGACCGACATTGGTGCGTTTTTCCTCGCTGGCGAACTGTCTATGGACTTCGACTGGCGTCGCGTCCGCCTGAACCTGCTGTACGCCTCGGGTGACGACGATCCGTATGACGATGTCGAAGGCGGTTTCGATGCGGTCTTCGAGAACGCGCTGTTCGCAGGTTCCGATACCAGCTTCTGGTATCGCCAGAACGTGCCGCTGATCGGTGGCGGCGGAGTCGCGATCTCAGGCCGCAACGGCTTCCTCAACTCGTTGCGCAGTTCGAAGGACGAAGGCCAGTCGAACTTCACCAATCCCGGTACGGTGCTGATCGGTGTCGGTGCGGACTTCGATGTGACGCCGGCGTGGCGACTGTCGGGCAACATCAACCAGATCGCTTTCGCGGATACCGCGGTGATCGAAGCCGCACGTCAGCAGGCCAATATCGGCAACAACATCGGCACTGATGTGTCGGTTGCGGCGATCTGGCGTCCGTTCTTCACGCAGAACGTGGTGTTCCGCGCGTCGGGCGCGGTGCTGTTGCCGGGTGACGGCTACAAGGCGCTGTATGGCGACGACGAGTTGCCGTACTCCGTCCTCCTCAATCTGACGCTGACCTACTAAGCCAGGCCATGAGACTAGCCATCGTGATCAAGCTTTGCGCGGCGCTGCTGGGCAGTGCCGCAGTCTGGATGTCCCCGGTTGCCGGGGCGTCCGGCGGCGAGTCCGCACGTCATATCGACTACCCCGAGTATCCGGTCGCGCCAAGGGGACAGACCCAGGCGGATGCCGATGCCAAGAGCAGCGGTTGCGTCACGTGCCATGTGAACACCGACCAGAAGACCATGCACCGCCAGCCGGGCGTGATCCTGGGGTGCACGGACTGCCATGGCGGCACGTCCACCGTGACCAAGCCGGATGGCTTCGAGAAGGGCAGTGCCGAGTACGAAGGTGCGCTGGCCAAGGCGCACGTGCTGCCGTTGTTCCCGGATACCTGGAACTGGCCGGCGTCGGCGAATCCGCAGCACTCGTACGCGTTGCTCAACCGCGAGAGCCCGGAGTACGTCCGCTTCATCAACCCCAGCGACTACCGCGTTGTGCGCGAGGGTTGCGGCTCCTGCCATCTGCCGGTCATCGAGGCCGCCGAGCGCAGCATCATGGCCACCGGCGCGATGTTGTTCGGCGGCGCCACGTACAACAACGGCATCCTGCCGTACAAGCAGTACCTTCTCGGCGAGAGCTACACCCGCGAGGGTGATGCGTCGACGTTGCTTGGCCCAGTCGTGCCGGACGACAACATGAAGGCCAAGGGTGTGATTGAGAAGCTCTACCCCGTGCCGAACTGGCAGACGACGCCACCGGGCGACGTCTTCCGCGTGTTCGAGCGCGGCGGGCGCAACATCATCAACCTGTTCCCGGAAACCGCGACGCCGAATACCGTCGGCACGATCCAGCGTCTCGAAGAGCCGGGCCGTCCGGACCAGCGCCAGTCGAGCCGCGGCCCGGGTACCGGCCTGCGCATCTCGGTGCCAGTGCTCAACGCCCACAAGACGCGCCTCAACGATCCGCTGATGTGGTTCCTTGGCACCAATGAGCAACCCGGTGACTACCGCAATTCCGGTTGCTCGGCGTGCCATGTTGTCTATGCCAACGACCGCGATCCGCGCCACAGTGGTCCGTACGCGAAGTTCGGCCACGCCGGTCGCTCGCAGAGCGTCGACCCGACGATCCCGAAAGACCAGTCCGGCCATCCGCTGCAGCATGCCTTCACGTCGGCCATCCCGACCAGCCAGTGCATGAGCTGCCACATGCACCAGCCGAACGTGTTCGTGAACAGCTTCCTCGGCTACACGATGTGGGACTACGAGTCCGACGCGCCGTTCATGTGGCCGGAGCAGGAGAAGAATCCGTCGTTCGACGAGATCCGCGAAATCAACCGGCGCAATCCGGAAGAAGCGGCGATCCGCGGCAAGTGGGGCGACCCGGAGTTCCTCAAGCAGGTCAGCGAGATGAACCCGGAGCTGAAGGACACCCAGTTCGCCGATTACCACGGCCACGGCTGGAACTTCCGCGCGATCTTCAAGCGTGATCGCAAGGGTCGTCTGCTCGACAAGGACGGCCAGATCGTGCCGGACAACGATCCGAAGAAGTTCAAGAAAGCGGTACATATGTCGTCGATCCATGTCGACGTCGGCATGCACTGCGTCGACTGCCACTTCTCGCAGGACATGCACGGCGACGGGCATCTCTATGGCGAAGTCGCGCAGACCATCGAGATCGAGTGCGTCGATTGCCACGGCACCGCGGATGCGTATCCGTCGCTGCTGACCAGCGGCCCGGCGGCGCCCATGGGGGGCAATGACCTTTCGGTTGCGCGCACGCCGTACGACCAGCTGCGCTTCGAGTGGGTGGGCGGCAAGCTGATCCAGCGCTCGAACGTGACCGAAGGCCTCGAGTGGGAAATGAGCCTGGTCAAGGACTCGGTGACCAAGGGCAGTGCGCACTACAACGAGAAGGCAGCGCGCGCCAAGCTGATGTCAAAGGACACCGAAAAGCAGACCTGGGGCGCCAAGGTCAAGCCCGAGGAACGCGCACATCAGGAAGATGAAATGCTGTGCGTGACCTGCCATACGTCCTGGACGACGAGCTGCGGCGGCTGCCATCTGCCGATCCAGGCGAACTGGAAGTCCGACGTACAGCACTACGAAGGCGGGGCGACGCGCAACTACGCGACCTACAACCCACAGGTTGTGCGCGACGATGTGTTCCAGCTCGGCAAGCACGGTCCGGCCAAGGGCGGACGCATTGCACCGGTACGCTCGTCGAGCGCGCTGGTGCTGTCCTCGACCAACGTCAATCGCGAGAAGATCTACATCCAGCAGCCGCCGATCGCGGCGAGCGGATTCTCATCGCAGGCGTTTGCGCCGCACTACGCGCACACCGAGCGCAAGACCGAGACCAAGATGTGCGAGGACTGCCATCTGTCGAAGGCCAACGACAACAACGCGATCATGGCGCAGCTGCTGCTGCACGGCACCAACTTCATGAACTTCGTCGGCTACAACGCCTGGCTGGGTACGGATGGTGGCGTGTCGGCGGTGACGGTCACGGAGTGGGATGAGCCGCAGTCGGTGATCGGCAGCTACCTGCAGCGCTATGCGTACCCAGAGCGCTACGCCAAACATCAGGCCGCGAACCAGACCCTGACCGAAGAGTACGACCACGGCACCGGCGATCGTGTTGGCTGCCTGCAGCTGCGGGGCGAATACCTGTTCGTGGCGCAGGGTGACAATGGCTTCGAGGCGTACGACGTCAATGCGATCGCCAACAAGGGCTTCTCGCAGCGCATCATCTCCGCACCGTTCTCGCCATTCGGCCACGACTCGCGGGTCAAGACGACGAACGCGACCTGCGTGGCGCTGCCAAGCAACCAGCCGATCGCACCGCAGCGCAACGAGGGCGACCTCATGCGCAAGACCAACATGGAACAGGCCTTCCACCCGATCTACCACTACGCGCTGATCAGCGACAGCGTAGAAGGGCTGATCCTGGTCAATGTCGACACTCTGGCCGACGGTGAGCCGCGCAACAACTTCCTGGAGCGCGCACTGACCTGGAACGAGGACGGCGTACTCACTGGCGCACGTCACCTGACCGTGGCCGGTGACTGGGTCTACGTCGCTGCCGACAAGGGGCTGGTCGTGCTCAACCTCGCCGATCCGCTGAAGCCGAAATATGTGACGACGATCGCACTTGAGGGCGTGCGCAGCAGTGCGGTGCAGTTCCGCTACCTGTTTGCGACGACCAATGAAGGTCTGCGTGTGGTCGACATCACAAACCCGGAAGCCCCGCGCGTGGTACAAAAAGCCCTGGTGCCATTCAAGGACGCACGGCGTGTTTACCTGGTTCGCACATATGCGTATGTCGCTGCAGGCAGCGAAGGGCTCGGTATCGTGGACATCACGAACCCCGAAGCACCAACGCTGTACCAGCAGTTCAACGCCGACGGGCAGATCAAGGACGCCTGGGACGTCAAGGTCGGCGCCACCAACGCGTCATTGTTTGCCTACGTTGCGGATGGCGATGAGGGACTCAAGGTGATTCAGCTGATGAGCCCCGAAACCCAGCCCGGCTTCTACGGCTTCTCGCCGGATCCGAAGCCGCAGCTGATCGCCAATCGCAAGACCGACCGGCCAGCGCTCGCGGTCTCCGAAGGCCTGCATCGTGACCGTGCGGTGGACGAGACGGGTGGACAGATCGCGGTGTTTGGCCGTATCGGTTCACGTCCGTTCAACCTAGAAGAGCAACGTGAGCTGTACATGGACAACAGCGGCAAGCCCTGGTTTGTCCAGAACTGATGATATGCCCGCCGGCAAGGAAGCTGGCTGGTCAATTTGAGGATAGAAAGATGAACAACCTGAACCCGCGTAAGTTGCACTCGAAGCTGTTGGCCGGCTTGGCCGTGACCCTGATCGTTACCGCCTGTGGTGGCGGTGGTGGCGGTGATTCCGATCCGGATGTCGTCAAGCTCAGCGAGCCTGATGACCTGATGGAGGCGCTGGACGACAAGGTGACGTCGAATGGTTCGCCGCTGGAGCAGGTGATCGGTACGCCACCGGCAACAAACGCCTTGACGCCGAAGATCGAAGACATTCCGGACGCCACTGCGCAGCCTGGATCTACGGTCTCGCTGCCGATCAATCTTTCCGGTGAGCAGGACCTGTCTGCGCTGTTTGCGAAGATTCCGGGTGCCGGCTCCTATTTCCAGGCGAACATCGCGCCGCCGGATGGCAAGAGGAGCACGGTGACCCAAGGGAAGGCAGGTTTCGTGGCTCTGACGACCGTCGACTTCAAGGTCGAACTACCGGCCAACCTAGAGACGGGCGACCAGTTCTGCATTGAAGTGAAATTCAAGGGCACGGCCAACGATGTCGGTGAGCCGGTCCAGGCCTGCATCAATGTCGTTGCCGATGCGCCCGAAGCACCGGCCAACAACCAGCCGTCGAATGCCGAGTTCGGCGGCAAGCTGCTGGGCACCTGGGCTTCGAATTGCTTCGACATCGACAGCGAAGACGGCAGCAGCGATTTCAAGGGTGCGAAGCTGCTGCTCGGCTTCAGCTCCGGCAAGGTCTTTACCGAATCGGTTGCGCTGTATGACACGACCACCTGCACCGGTCAGGCAGAGACAACACCTTTCGTCGACGGAGTCTGGAATTCCGGAAATGTCGTCTATGACGAGCAGTCCGGACGCTGGCAGCGGCCGTTCGACTTCAACCCGAACGACCCGGATCCGAGCGTCGATTTCGAGCCCTGCTATAACGTACTGAGCTTGAATACCGCAGCGACCCAGTTGTATCTGGGGCTGCCGGCAACCTTCACGTTCGACAGTGGTCAGGCGCCGGTCCCAGACGACTGCAGTGCTGAAGATCTGCGCCCGACTTCGGTGATCGTTGGTCTGCCGTT
>CAZDPA010000068.1:0-6973 GCA_964507195.1 uncultured Salinisphaerales bacterium
GATCTCGCTCGAGCAGGTTGCGCAGGAACTGCGCGACCGTCGCGCCGGCATGCAGCAGAACCTGCAGCGCAAGCGCGATGGCGTCGGCCGTGCGCGCTTGGTATTGGCGCAGTCGCAGCAGGTGCGCAACGAGTTGCAGGTGCAGCTGGCCGGGCGCCGCAGCGCGCTGACCGCGCTGGAACAGGCACTCAAGGACAACGACAGCAGTCGCGAAGTGTTGCTGGCGCGCAAGCAGGACGAAGAGAACAACGCGGCGGAGCTCGACGCCCCGCTGGCCGACCATGCGGCGGAGGTCGAAACCGCCCGCGCGAGCGTGCAGGCCGCCCGAGATGCGCTGCGCCAGATGCGCGAGCAGGTCGAGGCGACGGTCGCCGTGCTCGACGCCGCAGTACAGGCCGCGCGCAGTGCCGAGATGGACAAGGACTCGGCGCTCGAACGCGTGCAGCAGGCGCGCCTGGAGTTCGAGAACCTGCGTGCGCATCGCGAGAGCCTTGATGAGCAGATCGGCGAAACCGGCTTCGAGCGCGAGGCCTTGTTTGCCGGCCTGGCCGAGGACGCGACGCTGCCGAACTGGGAAGAGCGCCTGGCGACGGTGATCCGCCGCGTCGAGCGCCTTGGCGCGATCAACCTCGCGGCGATCGAAGAGCTGGAGGAAGCACAGGGTCGCGAGAAGTATCTCGGCGAGCAGCACGACGACCTGCACGGCGCGCTGGAAATGCTCGAAGAGGCGATCCGCAAGATCGACACCGAGACCCGCGAGCTGTTCAAGCAGACCTTCGACAAGGTCGACACCGTGTTCCGCGACCGCTTCCCCAAGCTGTTCGGCGGCGGCGAGGCGTACCTGGAGCTGACCGGCGACAACCTGCTGGATACCGGCGTGCGTGTCATGGCGCGGCCGCCCGGCAAGCGCAATTCGACGATTCACCTGCTGTCCGGTGGTGAGAAGGCAATGACCGCGGTGGCCCTGCTGCTGGCGCTGTTCCAGCTCAATCCGGCGCCGTTCTGCCTGATGGACGAAGTCGACGCCCCGCTGGATGACGCCAACGTCGGCCGGTTCTGCGAAATCGTCCGGGAAATGTCACAGAACGTTCAGTTCATTATCATTACCCACAACAAGATCACCATGGAGCTGGCGCAACAGCTGCACGGTGTGACCATGCAGGAACCCGGCGTGTCGCGTCTGGTCAGCGTGGATCTCGAACAGGCTGTAGATTTGGTCACTGAGTCCGGAACGCCAGAATGAGTCCTATGCAGTGGGCATTGCTGTTGATTGGTGCCATCGGCGCCATTGCGGTCTATGTGATGAGTCGGCGCAAGGCCCCGCAGCGGCGAGTGCGGCGGCGTGTGCCAGCTGTCACACCGTCGGCGCTGCCGCCGGGCGTTGCTGCGGCTAATGCCCCGAACAAGGACCAGCTCGACATGTTCTCGCGTCTCGGCGAGTTCGACGAGTTCGGTGTCGGCAAGCCGCGCAAGCGCATCGTGCCGGGCATGGAAAACGCCATCGATCCGCCGGTTGAAGACGCCGTCGCCGCGCCGGGTGCGGTCGAAGACAAGCTGGTCGTGCTGCTGATTGCCGAGCGCGAGGGCACCGCGATTTTCGGGCCGAAGATTCACGCCGCGCTGCGCGACCACGGCCTGGTCTACGGCGACAAGAAGATCTACCACGCCATGCAGGGCAAGCGTCCGGTGTATTCGGTCGCCAGCCTGGTCAAGCCCGGGACGCTCGATCCCGCCGAACAGCGCGGCTTCTCGACGCCGGGCCTGTCGCTGTTCATGCTGCTGCCCGGACCGGAAACACCGACCAAGGCTGTTGCCAACATGCTCGTGACTGCGCGCTCGCTCGCCTTGCAGCTCAATGCGGACGTCTACGACAGCAACCGTGCGCCGCTGACGCCGGCGACCGAGCAGGCGCTGACGGCGGATATCGCGGCGTGGGCGCAGAAGCACAAACTCCAATAGGTTTCCGGTCGCGCGGTCGATGAGCGCGTCAAAGTCCGCAAGGCAGCGTGCCGACGAACTGTCGCGGTTGCTGCACGAACACAACCACCGCTACTACGTTCTTGACGAGCCGGCGGTTTCGGACGCGGAGTACGACCGCCTGTTTCGTGAGTTGCAGGAACTTGAGGCGGCACATCCTGAACTGCTGACCCCGGACTCGCCGACCCAGCGCGTCGGTGGTGCGCCGGCCCGCGAGTTCGTTGCGGTGAAACACCGGCTGCCGATGCAGTCGCTGCGCAAGTGCAACGACGAAGACGAGTTGCGCGATTTCGATCGTCGCGTGCGCGAAACGTTGCTGACGGACCAGGTCATCTACACCGGCGAACCCAAGCTTGATGGCCTCGCCGTATCGCTGATCTACGAACACGGTGTCTTTGTCCGTGGCGCGACTCGCGGTGATGGCGAAACCGGCGAGGACATCACCGTAAACCTGCGAACGATCAAGCGCATTCCACTGCGCCTGCGAGGTGACGCGCCGCCGCTGATCGAAGTGCGCGGCGAGGTCTATCTGCCTTGGGAAGGTTTCCGGCGCATGGTCGACGATGCCAATGCCCGCGGTGACAAGGTGCCGGTCAATCCGCGCAATGCTGCTGCCGGCAGCCTGCGTCAGCTTGATCCGCGCATCACCGCGCAGCGACCACTGGCGTTTACGGCCTATGCGGCCGGTAGCAGCGAGGGCTGGCGGGCACCGCGCCTGCATTCGGAAGCCTTGGAGCAGCTGCGTGCCTGGGGTTTCCCGGTGTCGCCCCTGATTGCGCGGGTGACCGGCGTCGATGGGTGCCTGGCCTACTTCGAGAAGATCGGTGCGCAGCGCGCCGGGCTCGGCTTCGACATCGACGGCGTCGTGTTCAAGCTCGACGATCTCGCTGGCCGCGAGGAACTGGGCTCAGTGACGCGCGAGCCGCGCTGGGCCTGTGCCTACAAGTTCGCCGCTGAAGAAGCGGAGACGCTGCTCGAGAACGTCGAGTTCCAGGTCGGCCGCACGGGTGCATTGACACCGGTGGCGCGGCTGAAGCCGGTGTTCGTTGGTGGGGCCACTGTCTCCAATGCGACCTTGCACAACATGGATGAGGTCGAGCGCAAGGACGTCCGTATCGGCGACACGGTCATCGTTCGCCGTGCCGGTGATGTCATCCCGGAAGTGCTCGGCGTACGTCTGGTCGACGACGATGCACGGCTCGCCCACGAAGCGCGTCCGAAGGTCAGGCTGACCGCCCACTGCCCAGTCTGCGGCGGCAAGGTCGAGCGGATTGAGGGCGAGGTCATCGCGCGCTGCAGCAATGGTCTGTCGTGCCGCGCGCAGTTGCACGGTGCGCTGATCCACTTCGTTTCGCGCAAGGCGATGGATATCGAAGGTCTGGGCGAGAAGCTGCTTGCGCAGTTGATCGACAGCGGCCGCGTGAAGTCACCGGCCGACATCTATTCGCTGAGCGCGGAGGAACTCGCGGGCATGGATCGCATGGGCGAGAAGTCAGCGGCCAATGTGATCGAGGCGATAACCCGCAGCCGCGATACCAGCTTCCAGCGTTTCCTCTTCGCACTCGGCTGTCCACAAGTCGGCGAGACAACAGCGCGCGATCTGGCGCGTCACTTCGGCACGCTGGCTGCGCTCTATGCGGCGGCCGAAGCCGATCTGCCGACCGAGCGCGATGAAGCGCTCAAGGACAAGGATCGCTATCCGCAGTTGCGTGCGGTGCCCGATGTCGGTCCAACGGTCGCGGCGCATGTCGCACACTTCTTCACCGAGCCGCACAACCGGGCGGTGATCGAGGCGCTGGTTGGCGCCAGGATCCACTGGCCGGTGCCCAAGGCAGCCGTGCAGGGTGCGCTGAGCGGCAAGACGCTGGTGATCACCGGCACCTTGCCCGGCCTCTCGCGTGACGAGGCTGCGGCGCTGATCGAGGCGAACGGCGGCAAGGTGTCCGGCAGCGTGTCGAAGAGCACCGATTTCCTGCTCGCTGGCGAGTCTGCCGGTTCGAAACTCGCGAAGGCCGAAAAACTCGGCGTTGCGATCATTGATCTCGCCGCGCTGCAGGCGATGCTGGCATAGAGGTTTTCGCCGAATTGGCGACGAGACGCCCCGTTCGCATCGAGTGCCTGTCTCGATACACCGCGCGCAAGCGCGCGGCACTCGACACGAACGGAGACAAGGTCGGACCCGAACGCCTCAGCCCGGCGGCGGCGGTATTGCAGCGACTTCCTCTGGCGATTTTGCGCTGACCGACAGCGCATGAATCTCGCGCGGCATCATGTCCTGCACGGCGGCATAAACCGCGCGGTGACGCTGGATCGCGGTCAGGCCGTTGAATGCGGCGCTGACGATCTCGACGCGATAGTGGCCGGCGCCGCCACGCGCACCGGCATGGCCGGCGTGCAGGTGGCTGTCGTCGATGACGCTCAGCTCCTGCGGTTCGAATGCGAGCGTCAACAGATCACGGATGCGTTCGACGCGATTCACGGCAGGGCTTTGACGTAGGGCTGCACGTCGACGCGCTCGAACACCCCAGCGAGCCAGTACGGATCCTGATCGGCCCAGGCGCGGGCGTCCTCCAGGCTCGCGAACTCGGCAATGATCAGGCTGCCGTGAAAGCCGGCATCGCCTGGATCAGCGGCATCGATCTTCGGCCGCGGGCCAGCGATGATCAGGCGACCGGCTTCGAGCAGGGTTTTCAGATAGGCAACGTGTGCTGGGCGCGTCGCACGGCGCTTCGGCAGTGCATCGGGAAAATCGTGGCCCTGGATGATGTAAAGCATCGGCTATTCCTGCGGCAGATAGCGCTTGAGGAACGGCACGTGCGCCATCAGGAACACGAACATCAGCGCGGTGAAGCCGAAGGTCTTGACCTGCACCCAGGTCTTTTCGCTGAAACTGTGCGCGACATACACGTTGAGCAAAGCGCAGAAGATGAAGAAGCCAGCCCAGGCCAGATTGACGCGACGCCAGACCGGATCCGGCAGGACGATGGACTTCTGCGGCAGCCGCGCCAGCAGTACACGATCGCCGATGACATGGCTCAGCAGCAGCGCTGCGGCGAACACGGAATAGATCACGGTCGGCTTGTACATGATGAATGCCGGATCGTGGATCCACAGCGTCAGACCGCCGAGCACACCGGCAACCAGCGCAGTGATCAGATGCGGTTTGTGGATGCGCTTTTCGCGCAGCCAGTAGATCGACACCAGCGCAAACAGCGCGACGATCAAAGTGGCGGTGGCCACATACATTCCGAAGAAATAGTAAGCGCCGAAGAACAGCAGGGCGGGGGCAAAGTCGAGCAACATGTTCATGCCGACATTGTATTGCTTTGTGAGCTTGTGGCGCTGCCAAAACACTTAGATGGGTACAATGCGCGCCATGGCCGACTGGTTCGAACTCCACCCGCAGAATCCGCAGAAGCGCACGCTGGCGCAGATTGCCGTGCGCGTCCGGCAGGGTGCGGTGATCGCGTACCCGACCGACTCCTGCTATGCCCTCGGCTGCCATCTGGATGATCGTGAAGCGGCCGAGCGCCTGCGTCGCATCCGTGGCTTCGACAAGAACCACCAGTTCACGCTGGTGTGCCGCGATCTGTCGGAAATTGCGACCTATGCGCGGGTCGACAACACCCAGTTCCGCCTGCTCAAGACGCTGACGCCGGGCCCGTACACCTTCGTGCTGGAGGCGACCAAGGAGTTGCCGCGCCGGGTCGCGCATGAGAAGCGCAAGACCATCGGCATCCGGATCCCCGAGCATGTGACGGCACAGGCGCTGCTGGAAACCCTCGGCGAGCCCCTGATTTCCTGCACCCTGCAGTTCCCGGGCGAAGACCAGCCGGTCGGCAACCCGGAAGACTGGCGCGAGCGCCTCGACCGCGAGGTCGACATCGTCGTTGACGGTGGCAGCTGTGGCATTGACGCGACGACCGTGCTCGATATCAGCGATCCCGGTGCCGTGCAGGTCTTGCGCCAGGGCAAGGGTGATCTGTCCCGTATCGGCCTTTAGGGACGCCGGCTGGGGAGCCCGGCCGGTATAATGGCCCATGCCTATAGAAATGACCCTGGTCCAGAAAATTGCGGTCTGGGCCCTCCCGGTGCTGCTCGCCATTACCGTGCATGAAGCCAGCCATGGCTATGTGGCGCGGGCGCTGGGTGACAACACGGCTTCGGCGCTGGGCCGGCTCACCCTGAACCCGCTGCGGCATATCGATCTGGTCGGCACCATCATCGTTCCTGCGGTGCTGCTCGCACTGGGCGGGTTCCTGTTCGGCTGGGCCAAGCCGGTGCCGGTGAACATGCACAACCTGCGTCATCCGCGGCGTGACATGGCGCTGGTCGCGGTTGCCGGGCCGCTGTCGAATCTAGTCATGGCGCTCGCCTGGGGCCTGCTGCTGAAGACTGCTGTCACCAACGGTTCGGGCGAGGGCATCTGGTTCGGTCTGCGGGCGATGGCGATTGCGGGCGTCACGATCAATCTGGTGCTGATGGTGCTCAACCTGCTGCCGCTGCCGCCGCTGGATGGCGGACGCGTGCTGACCGGATTGGTGCCCGAATCCATCGCGCGACAGCTGGATCAGCTTGAGCGCTATGGCCTGGTGATCCTGCTGGTGCTGATGTTCACCGGTGTGCTCGGTCAGATCCTGCACTGGCCGCTGGCCTACGCCCAGTACGCGATATATCGCGTGCTCAACCTAATTCCCGCTACAGCTGTCATCAACTGATCTCCCCGTGAGCGCTAACCGTAAACCCGTCGTTCTGTCCGGTATCCAGCCGTCCGGTCGCCTGACCCTGGGCAACTATCTGGGCGCGATCAAGAACTGGCTGCCGCTGCACGAGCGCTACGACTGCTACTACATGCTGGTCGACCTGCACGCGATCACCGTGCGCCAGGATCCGGCGGTGCTGCGCGAGCGCTGCTACGAGTTTCTGGCGCTGTACATCGCCTGCGGCCTGGACCCGGCGAAAAACGTGCTGTTCGTGCAGTCGCACGTGCCGGCGC
>CAZDPA010000068.1:6983-18980 GCA_964507195.1 uncultured Salinisphaerales bacterium
GGCTGTCGTGGATTCTCAACTGCTACACGCAGATGGGCGAGCTGTCGCGGATGACCCAGTTCAAGGACAAGTCGGCGAAGAATGCCGACAACATCAACGCCGGCCTGTTCGGCTATCCGGTGCTGATGGCAGCGGACATCCTGCTGTACCAGGCTGAGCAGGTGCCGGTCGGTGACGACCAGAAACAGCATCTCGAGCTGACGCGCGACGTGGCGATCCGCTTTAACAATATCTATGGTGATGTGTTCAAGGTGCCGGAGCCGATGATCCCGCCGGTTGGCGCGCGCATCATGGGTTTGCAGGAACCGACCAAGAAGATGTCGAAGTCGGACGACGCGGTCACCAACGCGCTGTACCTGCTCGACGAACCGGACGTCATCGTGCGCAAGATCAAGCGTTCAGTGACCGATCTGGGCAATGAAGTGCGTTTCGACATTGCCGAGAAGCCGGGCGTAGCAAACCTGATGTCGATCCTGTCGGCGAGCAGCGGCTTGTCGCTCGAGCAGATTGGCGAGCAGTACAACGGCCAGGGCTACGGCAAGTTCAAGCAGGCTGTTGCCGATGCCGTGCTGGCGACGCTGGAGCCGATGCAGGCACGCTATCGCGAAGTGCGCAGTGACACCGCCGGTCTGCAGCGTGTGCTGCGTGCTGGCGCTGCGGCCGCCAGCGCGCGTGCCGATGCCACGCTCAAGCGCGTGCATGAAGTGCTTGGCTTCATTCCGGAATGACCGTGAACGAAACACCTGACAGCGTGGTCACTGAAGCGCCCCCCGTGCCGACGGAAGCGGCGCTGCGTGCGCCGAAGCTGCACGGCCTGGCGATGGAAAAACTCCCGGAAGACCTGTACATCCCGCCGGATGCACTCGAAGTCTTTCTTGAAGCTTTCGAAGGCCCGCTCGATCTTCTGCTGTATCTGATCCGTCGCCAGAACCTCAACATTCTGGATATTCCGGTTCTCAAGATCACCCAGCAGTACATCCAGTACATCAGCCTGATGACCGAGCTGAAGCTGGAGCTTGCCGCCGAGTATCTGGTGATGGCTGCGCTGCTCGCCGAGATCAAGTCAAGCATCCTGCTGCCGCGACCGCCGCCGGATGAAGCAGTGGAGCAGGGCGATCCGCGCATGGAGCTGGTGCGCCGCCTGCAGGAGTACGAGCGTTTCAAGACCGCCGGCGAGAGCATCGAGAAGATGCCGCGCGTCGGCCGCGACGTTTTCGTTGCGCAGGCTCGCCCGGAAGTGATTCCGACCACCGCGCAGGTGCCGATGCCGACGCTGCGCGAACTGCTGCTGGCCTTCCAGGACGCGATGCAGCGTTCGAGCCTGTTTCAACATCACGAGGTTTCGCGCGAGCCGTTGTCTGTGCGCGAGCGGATGTCGCACATTCTGTCGCGGATCAGCAAGAGTCCGGCGCGTTTCTCGGATCTGCTCGATCCCGCAGAAGGCCGCGCCGGGGTGGTCGTCTGTTTCCTCGCCGTGCTGGAGCTGGCCAAGTCCTTCATGCTTGATGTGCGTCAGGACGCCCCTCTGGAACCGATATTTCTGGCACCGGCGCGCGCGACGCCGGCGACCGTGGAGCAAGATGATGAATGAAGAGAGTCTGATTGAACACGCGGATCTGGTGCCCGACGCCGGCCTCGATGATGCACGCAGCCGCCTGCTTGAGCAGGTGCTGGAAGCCTTGCTGCTCGCATCGGATCAACCGCTGTCGCTCGATCATCTGCAGCGCATGCTCGGCAATGAGCTGGGCGTGAGCAAGAAGGATCTGCGCGACGGGCTGACGCGCCTGCAGGCGTCGATGGAAGGCCGTGCCGCTGAAGTGCGCGAAGTCGCCAGCGGCTATCGCATCCAGGTGCGTGCCGACTACGCCGAGTGGGTCAGCAAGCTGTGGCAGGAGAAGCCGCCGCGCCTGTCGCGTGCCTTGCTCGAAACCCTGGCGCTGATCTGCTACCGGCAGCCGATGACGCGTGGTGAGATCGAGGAAGTGCGCGGTGTGGCGCTGTCGCCGAATATCATTCGCACGCTGCTTGAGCGTGGCTGGATCCGCGAAGTCGGCGTCAAGGAAGTGCCGGGCCGGCCTTCGCTGTTCGGTACGACGCATCAGCTGCTTGATGACCTGAGCCTGACTTCGCTCGATCAGCTGCCGAGCTTGCCGGAGATCAAGGATCCGCAGCTGCTCGAAGCGGCGCTCGAACGTCTCGGCGAGAAGATGCACGAGGTTTCGCATGTCGGCGTGATAGAAGAAGCCGACGAATCAGATCAGGCGAGCGACGATGCTGCACCGGCTGGCGATGACGCTCCTGCTGCCGAACCCGCCAACGAATCCGGATCGGCACCTGCCGACCCTACGCTGCACTGACGATTTACGACCGAGCCATACGCCGTGGGCGAACGCATCCAGAAAGCATTGGCAACGGCAGGCGTCGCATCGCGTCGCGAGATCGAACGCCTGATCGGCGAGGGCAGCATCACCGTCAACGGCCAGCCGGCAGTGCTCGGCCAGATGATCGAGCTGCACGACAAGATTCACGTCAACAACAAGCCGGTGTATCTGTCGCGCAAGACCGAGCCGATCCGCCTGCTGATCTTCAAGAAGCGCGTCGGTGAACTGGTTACGCGTGATGATCCTGAAGGTCGGCGCACGGTATTCCGCAAGTTGCCGAAGCTCGACAGCGGCCGCTGGATTGCGGTTGGCCGTCTCGACATCAACACCTCTGGCCTGTTGCTGCTGACCAACAATGGTGAGCTGGCGCGGCGCCTGACCCATCCGAGTTTCGAGATCCCCCGCGAGTACGCGGTGCGCATCCACGGCACGATCGAACCAGACACGATCAAGAAACTCGTGACGGGCGTCGAACTGGAAGATGGTCCGGCGCGGTTCGAATCGATGCGTCCCGGCGCCAACGAAGACGGCCAGGCGTCGAACCAGTGGTTCGATGTGCGTCTGCGCGAAGGGCGCAACCGCGAAGTGCGGCGCCTGATCGAATCGCAGGGTCTCGAAGTCAGCCGCCTGATTCGCGTCAGCTACGGACCGATCGAACTCGGTCGCGGCATCCGCTCCAGTGGTCACCGCGAGGCCACGCCGGAAGAGCTCAACGCCGTGCTGATGGCGGTCGGCATGGCCGAGGTCAAGGAGAAATCCAGGGGCCCGAAGCGCAAACCCATGGACACCACTGCGCGTGCGCTGCAGGCCAAGCGCCGCGAGCGCGATCGTGATGACGATGTTGAAGACGAAGCGCCGCGCAAGCGCGGCAAATCGTTCGGTGATGCTTTCAAGAAGGTTGCGCGCCCCAAGGAATCCAAGGCTGTGCACGTGCCGCGATCAGCAGATAAAGCATTCGATGGCGAGCGGCCCGAACGTCGCAGCGCGGCCAAGCCGCGCGCAGAGAAACCCGCACGCTACAGTGGTACGGCTGTGCGTCCGACCAGCAAACGCGGCGGTGCACGCTTCGGCGAAGAACGTCCGAGCAAGCCGGCTGCTGCGGCGCGAACCTCGCGTCGCGGTGACAAAAAAGAGTCGCGCGGAGCTGCGGAGTTTTCCAGCGAATCGAAACTGCATCGTAACGAGCAGCGTGCGATGAGCAAGCCGGATGTACGCTTCAGTTCGTCGACAGAGCGTCCGGCAGATCGGCAGCGCGCAAGCCGCTTCAGCGGCGATGATCGCAGTAGCCCGCGTAAGACGGGAGGTGCCGGTCGACCGACCAAAGCTGCAGGTTCGTCGGGTCGGCCCCGTCGGCCGTCTTCGCGCTGAGTGCTCGCTGCGAGGCGAGTGACTTGCACCACCCGCCTCACCGACCAAGCGCTGCTCAGCCGCTCACAAATCCGCGCCAGTTCGCAGCGCCGGCGTAACCGCCGGGGAAGACTTCCTCGAGCAGCGTTTCGCTCATGCCCATGCGCTGGGCCAGGAGTTCGCTCAGCACTGAGCGGAAGTCCGTCGTGGGTTCCAGATCCTCGCCTTCGAAGAGCTTGTCGGCAGCCAGACCGGGCCAGCGACCATGCACGCGTCCGCCGATGACGCCACCGCCCATGACCAGCATCGATGAGGCAGTGCCATGGTCGGTGCCGCCGAGATTTTCCCTGGCCTTGCGGCCGAACTCGGTCATCGTCACCAGCGTGACCTGGTCGAGCAGCGGGCCGAGATCGTCGGCGAAGGCCTTGAGCGCACCGGCGAACTTGGGCAGCGAGGTGGCGTGACGGCTGGCCTGGGCGACGTGGGTGTCCCAGTCGTCGTCGGAGGTCACGCTGATGAAGCGTGGTGCGAGTCCGCCGCGGATTGCCTGCGCGGCGGTCTGCAAACCCTCGCCGAGCGAGGTTGCCGGGTAGGCAATGCCGGACGTCGGCGGTGGATTACTCCGCAACTCCTGCATGCTGCTCGCCAGCTGGCGGGTCTGCAGGCCGGGATCGCCGGCAAACTCCGCGAGCGTTTCGACCAGCGTGGTCGCATCGTCGCCCATCACCGAGCCGTGCGTGTAGTCGGCGAACTTGCGCACTGCGATCGTGCCCGGATGGCCCTGGAAGCTTGCCGGTATCGCGTTCTCGGCAGCCAGCGCCGCCCAGATGCCATCGGCGCCGTCGTCGCGCTGCATGACGCGGCCGAGCCAGCCTGCATTGACGCCGCTGCGCGCGCCGGCTTCGGCGATTGACTGCGCGAAGAAGTGCGAGCGGTCGCGCGCGTCGAGCGGAATCCAGCCGGTCGCGGTGACGAAGCCGAGCCTGCCGTTGTCCCACAGCGGCTTGAGGGCGGACAGGCTCGGATGCAGGCCGAAGAAGCCGTCGAGCCGCAGCGGATTGGTGACTTTGAGGTTCGGCCGCAGCTTCGCGTAGTCGGGATCGCCATACGGCACGAGCATGTTGATCCAGTCCGCGGCGAAGCGCTGGAAGACGACGACCAGCGTGCGTGTCGGTGCGCCGGCAGCGGCGGCAGGTGCCGCCTGGCTGAGGCTCGCGCCGGTTGCCAGCAAACCAAGGAGAGCGCGTCGGGAATGCATGAACTATCTCCTCAGGAACCACGGCGAGGCGAGCAGCACGAACACCAGACCCTTGACTCTCTGCTCGAGGGTACCGGCGACCATGGCCGCGTCCGGACTGTCGTACTGGGCGACAAAGTCGACGCAGGCCGCTTCGGCGGCGGCGGGCAAGGGTGTGAACAGCAGGTTGGCAATCGCGCTGCGAACCGCCTGACGCGGTGTCGTCGCGCGCGTCACCGAAGTGGCGAAGGAGATGCCGTTGAGCACGCCGAGCGGATTGCTGAGCACATAGCTCAAATTGATTCCTTCGACCAGCTTGACCAGAAACTTCTGCTGGTAGAGCGCGGTGTTGGTGTTGGCCCAGTAGGATTCGCGGTCCGGATAGCCGTTCGGGGGTACCCAGGCGAAAGGCTCGTGCCCGGCCTGGACCAGCGAATTGAACAGCAGGCCGTTGGGTGCGGCGATCGGGATGCCCGACAGCGAGACGTTGGCGATCTGCTCGACCAGCGTCACGCCGCAGGCGCGCATCGCGCCAATCATCGCATCCTGCGGCCGCTTCAGCTTGGCACCGCCGCTGCTGTCGAACTCGGCGGAGTTCAGGATCACGCGCAGCATTGTCTTGATGTCGCCATTGCTCTGCGTGAATGCGCTGGCGACTCGCGTGACCAGAGCCTGCGGCGGGTCGTCGGCGACGAAGCGACGGCAGAGCTTGAGCGCGATGAAGCGGGCCGTGCCCGGGTGGTCAACGATCAGGTTCAGAGCGCGATCGATCTCGGCCTGGCCGCCGCCGGCCGGAAACGACTGACCGAGAAAAGTCTTGGCGCTGTTGTCATGCTGCGCGGCAGTGAACTGGACCTTGCCGTAGGCCAGCGCCGCCAGCGGCAGGTCAACGACGATGCCCAGCCCGGACAGGATCCGCGCCAGCGCCTTCATGTCCGCTTCACTGTAGCCGCCGTCCTTGCCGAGGCTGTGCAGTTCGAGCAGCTCGCGCGCGTAGTTCTCGTTGATCTGGCCGCTGCGGTTCAGCCAGTTGTCGAGGTAGTGCAGCATTTCACCGCTACGGACGGTGGCCTTGAGCAGCGTCTTGAAATTGCCCAGCGCATTCGGACGGATGACGTCGCGGTCGAAGTCGATCTTCAGCGGGATCGGGTTCTTGCGCAGATAGGTATTGAAGTGGTCGTTCCAGAAATCGACCATCAGCTCATAGAGCTGTGCCTTCGAGAACAGCGCGCGATAGAGCGCCGCGCTCTGCAGGTGCAGCTGATGCACGTTGACCACCAGACCACTCAAGGTGCTCAGGTAGATGCTGGCACCCTTGGTGTTGATGAGCGGATACAGCGTCTTGGCCGTCAGTTCGGTGAACGCATCCGTGGTGGCAAGCTGTTCGTCGATGTAGGCGCTGCGGCCAATGCCGCGGACCCGCGCCAGCGTGGTGGTGGTCGGGCCGAAGCTGATCCTGCGCAGCAGGTGGAGGTCGGCGTCGGTGCCGGCGATCTCGGCGGGCTCCAATGCCGCAGCGCTGTGCGCGAGATCGGCGAGCAGGCTGCCGTAGACTGCCGAATAGCCGGCTATTTGCAGAAAGATGCGGCGTTGCATGCGTTCAGGCTCCCCCTCGAAACCCCGCCGGTTGGCGTCGACACATCCCAACATCGGTACGACCGATTTACAAGTCCGGCACGTGTAGGGAATAACCGACTAAAGCGCCTGACCGTTGGTTCCCCGACTGTCGGATCCGAGCAGCCATAGCAGCTTCGGCGCGACAGTTTCCGGTCGCGGCGATTCTTCGATCTTCGCGCCCGGATGGCCTTTGAGGCGCAGGCCGGTGCGCATCGGACCTGGATCGAAGCTGTTCATGCGCAGGTTCGGACGCGAAGTCAGTTCGGCGGACCAGATCCGCATCATCTGTTCCGTCGCCGCCTTGCTGATGCCGTAGATGTGATCGTAGGCATGCGCCTCGCGACCATGTCGATCCGAGACAAACACCACGGAAGCATCCGGCGCCTGTTCGAGCAGTGGCATCAGCGTGCGCGTCAGCGCAAATGGTGCAGTGAGATTGACCTGCAGGGTTTCGACCCAATCCTTCACTTCGATCGTGTCCATCGGCATGTAGCCGCCGAACTGTGCCGCGCAATGCAGCAGGCCGTCGAGGCCGCCGAATTCGCGCGCGATGACGTCGGCCAGGTCGGCATAGTCCTTCCAGCTCGCGCCGGCGAGGTGCAGCGGGTAGATCGCCGGCGTCGGTCCGCCCGCGGATTCAATCGCGTCGTAGACGATTTCCAGCTTCTTGACCGTGCGTCCGAGCAGGATGACGGTTGCACCGTGCGCGGCGCAGGCCTTTGCCGTGGCAGCGCCGAGGCCGTCGCCTGCACCGGTGATCAGGATGCGTCGACTTTTGAGGAGGTCGGCAGGCAGCGAATCCAGCGTGTTCGGAAAATCAGACATGCGTGTCAGTGAGCGGTATTCAGTATTGTGAGGGGGTATGAGCAACTCAGGCGCAGAGCAGCGCCAGTTCTGCAGGGGTCTGCACGACGACATCGGCATTCCACTGCGCGAGCGGCGTATTGCCGATATAGCCCCAGGCTGCGGCGACGGTACGCATGCCGGCGGCACGACCGGCATCGATATCGCGCAGATCGTCACCGACGTAAATGCAATCTGCTGGTGCTGTGCCCATCAGCGTGCAGGCATGCAAGAGGCTGTCCGGCGCAGGCTTGGCCTTGGCGACCTGGTCGGCGCTGACGCTGCAGGCGCTGTCATGCAGATCAGCGAACTCCGCGAGCAGCGGCACGGTCAGCCAAGCGGGTTTGTTGGTGACGACGCCCCAGCGCTTGCCCTGGGCGCGCAGTGCGTCCAGCAATTCGCGTATGCCGTCGAACAAGGATGATTTCTTCGCGATGTTGTCGCGATAGTAGGCGAGGAACCTGTCGCGCTGCGCAGGGAAATCGGCATGTTCCGGAGTGATGCCCATCGCGTGGCCGAGCAGGCCGCGCGCACCGGCGGAGGCAACCGGTCGATAGCCGATCAATGGCAGCGGTGGCAGGCCTGCATGTTCGCGTACGTGGTTTGCTGCGGTTCCGAGATCGGGCGCGGTGTCGATCAGCGTGCCGTCGAGATCGAACAGCACGACCCTGGATTTCGAAAGCGAGCTCATCGTGCCGGACGCGTGCAGTGCATCAGATAATTGACGTCGACATCGGCATTGAGCGCAGCCGAATGCAGCAGCGGGTTGTACTGGATGCCGCGCAGGCCGGTGACGTTCAGCCCAGCCGCACGTGACCAGGCATCGAGCTCCGACGGCTTGATGAACTTCTCGTAGGTGTGGGTGCCGCGCGGCACCAGGTTCATTACGTATTCGGCGCCGACGATCATCAGCGCAAACGACTTCGGATTGCGATTGATCGTCGAGAACACAATCGTGCCGCCCGGTCTGACCAGTTGCGCACAGGCAGCGACGACAGATGCCGGCTCGGGCACGTGTTCGAGCATCTCCATGCAGCAGACCAGATCGAACGATTGCGGCTGCGCCGCCGCCAGGTCTTCCGCGGCGATCTGCTGATAGCGCGCGCCGTTGCCGGTGTCGCGGGCGTGAGCGCGCGCGACTTCGAGCGCATCCGCGGCCAGATCGATACCGAGCGTGTCTGCGCCGACGCTGGTGAGCGCCTCGGTCAGGATTCCGCCGCCGCAACCGACGTCGAGCGCCTTGATGCCCTTGAGCTTGCCGATACCGCCGAGGCAGTCGCCGACGTAGCGCACGCGCGGGCCGTTGATCACATGCAATGCGCGCATCTCGCCACGCGGATCCCACCATTGCGCGGCAAGGCGGTCAAAATTGGCGATTTCGCGGGGATCGACGTTGGATGAGTTGGTCACTTGGAGGGTAGAGATGAAGTGATTCAGGACTGAATCTTGTGGCGCCAGGCATCGGCCTGCGCAAGGGTTTCAGTTTCGTCGATCGTCAGCAGCTGGCGCGAACGCATCAGCGGATTGCCGGCGACGAACACATCGGTGACCTGATCGCGGCCCGCGGCATACGCGAGTTGCGAAAGCACGTTGTACACCGGTTGCGTCGCGGCGGCGCTGAGATCCACTGCGATGAAGTCCGCCGACTTGCCGATGCGCAGCGAACCGATCTCGCCATCCAGACCCAGCGCACGGGCGCCGCCGAGCGTGGCCATCTGCAGGGCCACTGCGGCATTGACCGTCTTGGCGTCGCCTGCTACGGCCTTGGCCAGCAACGCGGCGGTGCGCATTTCGCCGAGCAGGTCGAGATCGTTGTTGCTCGCCGCGCCATCGGTGCCGAGGCCGACATTGACGCCGGCGGCCAGCAGCTTGCCGATCGGTGCGAATCCACTCGCAAGCTTGAGGTTCGATTCCGGGCAATGCGCAACGTGCACGCCGTACTGCGCGACCTGCTCGATCTCCTGCTCGGTGAGCTGGGTCATGTGCACGGCGATGAAGTCAGGTCCGAGCAGGTCGAGTTCCTGCAGGCGCTGCAGCGGACGCTTGCCGGTGGCCTCGACCGCCATCGCGACTTCGCCGGCGGTCTCATGCACGTGCATATGAATGCCGATGCCGAGTTCATTGGCGTACTGGCGGATCTTGGTCAGCGGCGCGTCGGAGACGGTGTATGGCGCGTGCGGTGCGAAGATCGTACGCACCAGCGAGCTGTGCTTGAGGGCGTCGTTGAGTTCCAGGCCCTTGTGGATGTACTCGTCGGCGTTCGCGGCCCATGCGGTCGGGAAGTCGAGGACGATCAGGCCGACGGTCACGCGCAGGCCGACCTGTTCGGCGACCGCGGCGGTCGCATCCGGGAAGAAGTACATGTCGTTGACGCAGGTCGTGCCGCCGCGAATCATTTCGGCGAACGCGAGGCGCGCGCCGTCCTCGCAGTAGCGGCGCCCCACATGCGTGCCTTCGGCCGGCCAGATATGGTTCTGCAGCCAGTCCATCAGCGGCAGGTCATCGGCGATGCCGCGCAGCAGACTCATGGCCGCGTGCGTATGCGTGTTGACCAGGCCCGGCATCACTGCATGCTGGTTCAGTTCCAGGCGTTCACGCGGCACGTATTTCTGCGCGGCTTCGGCCAGCGGCAGGATGTCCTTGATCCGGCCGCCGTCGACGATCAGCGCGTGCGCGGTCAGCGCCACACCGGTCGGTTCGACGGGAACCAGCCAGCGCGGCGCGACGAGCAGGTCGACAGTCATCATGGGGAAGTGTGATGCCCGGTAAAATGGCAGCACATTCTATCTGAGCGTCCCCGATGACTTCTGCAGTCCAACCGCTGATCTGGCATTCCACGCACCTGCAGATGCTCGACCAGCGCGTGCTGCCGCGCGAGGTCAGCTATCTCGACTGCCGCGGTGCCACTGATGTTGCCGAGGGCATACACGCCATGGCTGTGCGCGGAGCGCCGGCGATCGGCATTGCCGCTGCGTATGGTCTGGTGTTGGCCGTGAAGGGCGATCCCGGGGGTTTCGATCGTGCGTTCGACGTACTCGCCGCCTCGCGCCCGACTGCTGTGAACCTGCGCTGGGCGCTGGAGCGCATGCGCACGGTCTGGCAGGCCAGGTCAGACGTCACTGCGCTGGAAGCCGAGGCGATTGCGATCCACGACGAAGATCTCGCGCAGAACCTGAAGATGGGCGAGCTCGGCGCAGCACTGATTGCGCCGAACGCGAAGCTGATGACCCACTGCAATACTGGCGCCCTCGCGACTGGGGGTCACGGCACAGCGCTTGGCGTGATTCGCAGCGCACACGTCGCGGGCAAGGTTGCTTGCGTCTACAACACCGAAACCCGGCCCTGGCTGCAGGGTGCGCGCCTGACAGCCTGGGAGCTGCAGCAGGAAGGCATCCCCGCCAAGCTGATCGCCGACGGCGCGGCGGCACATCTGATGAGCGTTCAGAAGATCGACTGGGTCATCGTCGGCGCCGACCGTATCGCAGCGAACGGCGACACCGCGAACAAGATCGGGACCTACGCGCTCGCTGTCGCCGCCAAACGGCATGGTGTCAAGTTCATGGTCGTGGCACCCAGCGGCACCTTCGACCTGCGCTGCCCGAATGGTGCGGCGATTCCGATCGAGGAACGCACCGCCAGGGAGCTGACCGAGTTTCGCGGGCAGGCGATCACACCGGATGGCTATGAGGCCTTCAACCCGGTGTTCGACGTGACGCCGGCCGAACTGATCGACGCCCTGGTCTGCGAGCGCGGCACGATCCTGCAGCCGACTGCTGAAAAAATAGCCAAGTTGCTGGTCTGAACAGGGTCCGGTCTGCGCCTTTTTGAGGCGGGCCCACCAGGGCAAAAAATGCCTGCGCCAATACGCTTGGCGTGTTAAAATTTGTTGACTAAAAGAGGCCCTCGCGGCCCCCCTGTCGGTCCATAGGCAAGTGGCTGAAATCCTGAGTTATTGAAGCGGCAATTGAAGCCGGCAAGACGAGCGCAGTTCAACGAATCCGTTAGCTATTTTATGAGTGCACGATTTGCCGCTTCTATAACACAGGGCATGCTCTGTTTTATTGATCCGGCATGCCGTCAATAGAACGACTATTCGCCCATCGGCAGCAGCAGCGACACGTAATAATCGCGTTGCCGGATCAATAAAAGCGATCGTGCTTCGGCCGGTTGCAGGTGCCCTACATGAGTGAGTTTGCCAAGGAAGTGCTGAGCGTCAATCTCGAAGACGAGATGCGCCGCAGCTATCTGGATTACGCGATGAGCGTCATCGTCGGCCGC
Source organism: uncultured Salinisphaerales bacterium (assembly GCA_964507195.1). Taxonomy (GTDB): domain Bacteria; phylum Pseudomonadota; class Gammaproteobacteria; order Nevskiales; family Nevskiaceae; genus Solimonas. The sequence continues at coordinate 18,687 of CAZDPA010000068.1, forward strand.
GCCCTGCCGGACGCCCGCGACGGCCTCAAGCCAGTGCATCGCCGCTCGCTGTTCGCGATGCACGAGCAGAACAACGACTACAACAAGCCGTTCAAGAAGTCGGCGCGTATCGTCGGTGACGTGATGGGTAAATACCATCCGCATGGCGACTCGGCGATCTACGACACGATCGTGCGCATGGCGCAGCCGTTCTCGATGCGTTACTTGCTCGTCGATGGCCAGGGCAACTTCGGTTCGGTGGACGGCGACAACCCTGCGGCCATGCGTTACACGGAAATCCGCATGACGCGGATG
>CAZDPA010000069.1:0-18762 GCA_964507195.1 uncultured Salinisphaerales bacterium
ATGACGCGCCGGAGCAGCGACGCAAGCGCTTGACGCTTGCGTCGCCCTCTCTGGGCATCGCTGCGACGAACCACACACCGTGGTCCGGTTCGCGGCTCCGACACCCAGGACACCTTGTGAGCACCGTCGATCCAAGCCTGTTTTCCCGCTACGTGCCGCTCAATGCCCTGAGCCCGGAACGACAGCTTGATCTGGCACGCAAGTCGACGGTCACCCCCGCCAAGCCCAAGGCGGCGCTGTTCAAGATTGGCGATACCGCCGATCGGGCTCTCTTTCTTCTGTCTGGTGAAGTGCGTCTGCTCGATGCCCAGGGCACCGTCGTCACCAGCATCCGTGCAGGCGACCCGGCTTCCTTCCATCGCCTTGCTCATCAGTCACCGCGCAACGTCACCGCAATCTGTGCCACCGATGTCAGCGTGCTCGCGGTCGATTCCGGCCTGCTCGACGTGATGCTGACCTGGGACCAGACCGGCTCCTTTGAAGTCGGCGAACTCAATGCCAGCGAAGGTGACAGCGAAGGCGCAAGCGAAGACTGGATGACGCGCCTGCTGCAGATGCGCACTTTCCAGCTGGTACCGCCATCGAACCTGCAGGCGATGTTCATGCGCATGCAGCAGCACAACGTCGAACCCGGCACTGTGATCGTCAAGCAGGACGATACCGGCGATTACTTCTACGTCATCATGTCCGGACGCTGCATCGTCACGCGCGAGCAGACCGCGGGCAAGGCCGTGCGTCTTGCCGAACTGGAGTCCGGCTCATGCTTCGGTGAAGAAGCGCTGATTTCGGACTCCAAGCGCAACGCCACTGTCACCGCGCTGGTGCGCACCAGCCTGATGCGCCTGAGCAAGGATGATTTCCGCAAGCTGCTGAATGAGCCGCTCGCACGCAAGATTGATTACGCGAAAGCCAAGGCGATGGTCGACGCCGGCACCGCGCGCTGGCTCGACGTGCGTCTGCCCAGCGAATTCCAGAACTCGCCGATGCCCGGAGCGGTCAATCTGCCGCTGTACATGCTGCGCATGAAGCTGGCACAGCTGGACATGAACACGACCTGGATTGTCTGCTGCGATACCGGGCGCAGAAGTTCGGTCGGCGTGTTCGTGCTGACGCAGAAAGGCTTTGATGCGCTGTTGCTGGCTGGTGGCATCCCCGCAAGCAGCTAGAAGCCTGGGCGCGCATTGCACGCGCCCTGTCCTTACATCGTATGCGTGGGCTTGTCGCCGCCGAGCGCGCCGGCGAGCAGCGTTTCGATCTTTTTCTGAGTCGTACCGCCATCCTGGCTGCTGAACTGCACGCCGATGCCCTGCAGGCGCTTGTTCTGCGCCCCCTTGGGCGTGAGCCATACGACTTTGCCGGCAACCGGGATGCGCTCGGGGTTTTCCATCAGCGTCAGCAGGATGAACACCTCGTCGCCGAGGTGGTAGTCCTTGGTGGTCGGAATGAACAGCCCCCCGTTTTTCACGAACGGCATGTACCCCGCCAACAGGCCGGCCTTGTCCTTGATGTTGAGCGTCAGGATGCCGGGCTGTGCGCTGCCGACTCGATTGGGTGGTGTACTCATGCGCGATGCCCCGAAAGCTGTTCTGTCCCCTGACTGAACTGTAACCGATCTGAGGGCCCGGGCCGAATCAGGATTTGCCCAGAACGTTCGGGCCAAGACGCAGCCAGTTCACGAACAGCGATTCGAGCAACAGCTGCGGCTGCACATTGCCGCCGACCAGGCGCAGGGCTTCAATGACTTCGCCAAGCATCGCTTCGAGCGCTTCGAGCGCTGCCGGCTCGGTGCCTGTGCGCAATACGCGACTGCGCAGCAGCTCGTAGAGCCAGCCCCAGGCCCACTGCAGATGGGCAGCGAGGTCATCGCGATCGATCCTGGCCGCGGCGGTGACCGGATCAGTCTTGCGCCGACCGACGCTGGTCCACAGTTCGATCCAGGTCCTGCGCAAGGCGAGTTGATCGCCCTGCATCAGTTGCAACGCATGCAGCGGAGCGCCATGCGCTGCAGCGAGCGCCTCGCCGCTATCTCCGGGCTGGCCTTGCACACTGAGCCACTCCGCGGCGACGCTGGCCGATGGCAGCGGCATGCGCACGCGCTGGCAGCGGCTGCGCAGCGTCGCCGCGAGCGCCTGTGGCCTGGAGGCGACCAGCAGCAAGTGCGTCGCCGGTGGCGGTTCCTCGATGGTCTTGAGCAGAGCGTTGACGCTGTTGGTGTTGAGTGCGTCGGCAGGGTCGACGATCGCCACCCGCGAACCGCCATAGTGCGACGACAGGCTCAGGCGTTCGATCAGCGCGCGCGCCGCCTTGATCGAGATGTCGCGCCGCTGACTCTTCTCTTCCGGCTCCCAGTGAATCAGGCCCTGCTCGTGCTGGCCGTTGGCAGTCAACGCCATGCCGAGCAGGCCGTCATTGCCGAGGTGCATCGCATTCGGATGCGCACCGACCGCCAGCTGTACGCAGCTGCGACACTGGCCGCAGGCATGGCCGCTGCGCTGCTCGCACAGCAGGAATGCCGACAGCGCGCGGGCGAACCAGCGCTTGCCGGCGCCATCGGGTCCGGTCAGCAATACGGCATGTGACAGGCGCTGCTGCAGAACCTGGGCAGTGAGATCCAGCCAGAGGTCCTGCTGCCAAGGCAGCGGTTTGTTGTATGCAGCGTTCACAAGCGAGCCTCGAGCGCGCGGCGAATCTGCTCGAAGACCGCATCGACCGCCTGCGCCGCATCGATGACCACGCAGCGCGCCGGATCATCGTTCGCGCGTTGCAGGAAGGCCGCGCGGACGCGCTGCATGAACGGCAGTGCCTCGGCCTCAAAGCGATTGGCCTGACCGCGCGCCAATGCGCGCTGCAGACCTTGCGCCGGATCCAGGTCGAGGACCAGCGTGAGGTCCGGCCTGAGCGTCGATAGCGTCAGGGCTTCGAGCGCCTGCACATGACGTATTTCAATGCCCTTGCCAGCACCCTGGTAGGCATAACTGGAATCAACGAAGCGATCGCAGATCACATCGCTGCCGGATGCCAGCGTCGGCTCGATCAGCGATCGCACATGCGCGGCGCGCGCGGCGAACATCAGCAGCAACTCGGCCTCGGCGCTGACGCCTTCATCCCAGGACTGCAGCACGACGCCGCGTATCGCCTCGGCCAGCGGCGTGCCGCCGGGCTCGCGCGTCTGCACGACATGCCGGCCCTGCGCCTGAAGCCAGTCGCGGATGCGCGCGGCCTGCGTCGACTTGCCGCTGCCCTCACCGCCTTCGAGTGTGATGAATCGTCCGCGCATCGTGGTTTTTCAGCGTTTTCCCAGTTGATAGCGACGTACCGCCGCTTCGTGCTGCTCCAGCGTGTCGGAGAATACGTGGGTACCGTCTCCGCGGGAAACGAAGAACAGCGCACTGCTGCTGTCCGGGTGCAGCGCGGCATGAATCGCCGCACGCCCCGGCAGGCAGATCGGCGACGGCGGCAGTCCTGTTCGCGTATAGGTGTTGTACGGCGTATCGCTGCGCAGATCGTTGAGACGCAGATTGCCATCGAAGCCGGTACCGAGGCCGTAGATCACGGTCGGATCGGTCTGCAGACGCATGCCGAGATTCAACCGACGCACGAACACGCCGGCGATCTGCGTGCGCTCGTGCTCAGCGCCGGTTTCCTTCTCGACGATCGAAGCCATCACCAGCGCCTCTTCCATCGACTGAAACGGCAGCGCCTCGGCACGTGCCGCCCATTCAGCGGCAAGCACCTTGTCCATCGTGTTTGCCGCCCGCTGCAGGAACTCGATTTCGGTGATACCGCTGGAGAAGTGATAGGTATCCGGGAACAACCGGCCTTCTGGATGCGGATCGCGGCGCCCCAGCGCGGCGTAGACCGCCTCCGGCGCTGCGTCCGGCATGGTCTGCCGGACACGCGGATGCTTGCGCACTTCAGCCAGCGCCTGCGCGAACGTCCAGCCTTCGATCAGACGCAGATCGTGCAGCACCGAGCGGCCGTCGACGAACATCTGTATTGCCTGCAGTGCATTCATGTCCGGCGTCAGACGGTATTCGCCGGATTTGATCTGTGGCCCGATCTCCATCACGCGGGCATAGGCTTTAAGGTAGTAAGTGCTGCGCGGCACACCGCGTAGAAAGCCCTGGTCAGCCAGCGCCTGGGCAACGCCGGAGAAAGCCTGGCCCTTCCTGATCTCGAACAGCGAGCTCTCCGCAAGGTTCAGCGGTTGCTGCAGCACGCGCAGGACGTCGACCGCGAACGCTACCGCGATGCTCGCCATCAGTGCCATCAGCAACAGCAGTGTGCGCATCAAATGCCCTCAGTGTTCGTCAGTGGGTCCAGCGTCACTCTGGGGTGCGTCAACGCCTGCATCAAGCGTTGTGTCAGCGGTCCAGGGGCTGACCAGCGTTGTGCGTCGAGCGCGCGCACCGGCCACAGGCCGATGACTGCATTGCAGATGAAAACCTCATCGGCGCGATGCAGATCGTCCGGTCTCAGCGCCTGAATACTCACATCCAGTCCTTGCGCCTGCGCCAGTTCGATCAGCTTGCCCCGCATGATACCGGCGACGCCGCAGTGGTTCAGCGCTGGCGTCAGCAGGCGCCGGTCGCGGACACAGAAAAGATTGCTGCGCGTGCCGCAGATCAGCTGACCCTGCGCATCGCACATCAGACGTTCATCGACGTCGGCAGGCCAGTCACGCGACGCCAGCACCTGTTCCAGACGGTTGAGGTGCTTGATCCCCGCGAGCAATGGCTGCGCCGCCAGCGCAACCTCGCTGATCGCGACGCAGACACCTGAGCGACAGGCCGTCGGGTTTTCCGGCGGAGCGGAGCTGGCAATGATCCAGCACTCGCTCGCCGTGCCGGCTGAACGGTAGCCGCGCTCACCGGCCTGACGCGCGACGATGACCTTGACGATCGCCTCGCGGTGCCCGCCGACGGCCCTGCATGCATCGAGCGCGAGCTGTGCGGGATCCGGCATCGCCAGCTGCAACGCCGCGCAATCGGCAGCGAGCTTGTCAACGTGGCGTTCCCAATCGATGAGTTGACCCTGTGCGTACAGCAGGGTGCGGAACACGCCGTCGCCGTACTGCAGCGCGCGGCTGCCGGCGACACGCGCATCGACTTCCAGACCGTCACGCAGCGTCAGCAGTCTCACTCGCTGCGTTCCAGTGCCAGCAACAGCCCGCGTGCCTTCGCGCGCGTCTCTTCGAGTTCGGCCTGCGGTTCGGAATCGGCCACGATGCCGGCACCGGTGCGCAGGCGCAGCTTGCCCGCCTGCCAGACCAGCGAGCGAATCAGGATGTTGCTGTCCATTCGACCGTCGCGAGAGAGATAACCCATGGAGCCGGTATAAGGCCCGCGACCCTCGCCTTCAAGCCCGGCGATGATCTGCATCGCGCGCACCTTCGGACAGCCGGTGATCGTGCCGCCCGGAAACACCGCCCGCAGTGCGGCACCGGGCCCGACACCGGTGCGCAGTTGTCCGCGCACGTTCGAGACGATGTGATGCACGTGGGCATAGCTTTCGAGCGACATCAGCTCGCTGACCTCGATGCTGCCCGGCCTGCAGACCCGACCGAGATCATTGCGCTCAAGATCAATCAGCATGACGTGCTCGGCACGCTCCTTCAGATTGCCGAGCAACACCGCACGGAGCTGCGCATCCTCCGTCGCACTGCGACCGCGTCGCCGGGTCCCGGCAATCGGCCGGGTCTGCGCCGTGCGTCCGTTGATCTGCAGCAGTCGCTCCGGCGAGGAGCTGATCACCGCACTGTCACCCCAGCGCGCAATGCCGGCAAACGGTGCCGGATTGGTCAGACGCAGTCGCCGATACAGAGCCGCAGGGCAGACCTCATCGGGAATCACCGCATCCCAGGGCCGCGACAGGTTGATCTGGAACACATCACCGGCGCGAAGCCATTCGAGGATGCGGCTGACGCCGTCGGTGAACCGCCGTGGTTCCTGTTCGGCAACGGCACTCGCGAACCATGCCTGCGGATCGGCAGTTGCAGCAATGCGGGCATCTTCCACATCGGCGCACAGCTGGGTCAGCGCGGCGACGCCGGATTCGCTGATCAGCTGCAGTTGATTCTGTTCGCGGTCATGAATCAGGGCGGCGCGACAACGCACGGCCAGCGCGTCCGGCAGTGCGTGCGGCGAATCCGGCAACTGCAGTGTCGGCTCCACCCAGCGCGCCGCTTCGTAACCGAGCAGGAAGAACCAGCCACCGACAAACGGCAAGGTCGCATCGAGCGGTGCCGGCGCTTCGCGCGCAACCCAGCGATCCAGTTCGGCAAAGAAATCGCTGCTGCCGAGCGTCAGGCCATCGGCTTCAAGCTGGCCGTTACGACCCACCAGACTCTCACCGGGTTCGGCGAACAGAATGTCCCAGCGCCCGGACTGCGGATGCGCAGCAACGCTTTCGAGCAGGAACGGATACCGCTGCGGATGACGCTGATGCAGCTGCGACAGATCGAAGCCGTCGGCGGCGAGCGTGAGGCGGTGCAGCGTCATGGGGCCTGAGTCATGCCAACTGGAGATCAAGCCCGAGAATACTGCCCGTTTCCGGGCAGTGCATTGCTTATACGTAACGCTTGAACGCCAGCGTGCCGTTGGTTCCGCCGAAGCCGAAGGAATTCGACAGCGCGATTTCGATTTTCGCCTCGCGCGCAACGCCTGGAACGTAGTCGAGATCGCAGCCCTCGTCCGGATTCTCGAGGTTGATCGTCGGCGGCAGGATCTGGTCGCGCAGTGCAAGCAGCGAGAAAATCGCTTCAATGCCACCCGCAGCACCGAGCAGATGACCGGTCATCGACTTGGTCGAACTGACCGCAACCTTGCTTGCGTGCGGCCCCAGCGCACCCTTGACCGCCAGCGTCTCGGCGACGTCGCCGGCCTGCGTCGAGGTGCCGTGGGCATTGATGTAGCCGACCTGCTCCGGATTGATCTGTGCGTCGCGCATCGCATTCTGCATGCACAGACGCGCACCGCGACCGTCTTCCGGCGGCAGCGTGATATGGAAGGCATCGCTGGACATGCCGAAGCCGATGATCTCGCCATAGATGCGTGCGCCGCGCTTCTGCGCCGCTTCAAGCTCTTCGAGCACGACAACCCCGGCACCGTCACCGAGGACGAAACCGTCGCGATCCTTGTCCCACGGACGGCTGGCGCGGGTCGGATCGTCATTGCGTGTCGACAGCGCCCGTGCCTGGCAGAAACCCGCCATCCCGGCGGGTGCCGAACCGGCCTCACCGCCGCCGGCGATATAGACGTCCGCGTCGCCGGACTGGATCAGGCGCGCACCGAGACCGATGCTGTGCGTCGCCGTCGTGCAGGCGGAGACGATCGCGAAGTTTGGCCCGGAGATTCCGAGATCAATGGTGATGTAACCGGAGATCATGTTGATGATCGAGGCCGGCACGAAGAATGGCGAGACCTTGCGCGGTCCACCGGAATGCAGCTTGCCGCATTCCTCTTCAATGGTGCCGATGCCGCCGATGCCCGAACCGACGCAAACGCCGATGCGTTCACGGTTGGCGTCGGTGATCTCGAGGCCGGCGTCCTTGACCGCCTGCTTGGCGGCAGCAACACCGTAATGGATGAACGGATCGGTCCGTTTGACCTCCTTCGCGCCCATCCAGTCTTCGGGCTTGAAGTCCTTGACCAGGCCCGCGAATTTGGTGGTGTAGGCCGACACGTCGAATCCCGTGATCGGCCCAATCCCCGATTTGCCCGCAAGAATGTTCTTCCAGGCCGTGTCGACATCGTTGCCCACAGGCGAAACGATCCCGAGGCCGGTGACGACAACGCGCCTGCGGCTCATAGCAAATCTCTGATTCGGAAGGGAGTGCTGTTGTGTAAGGCCCAGAACTTAACCAGGGCTCAGCCCTGGTTGGTGTGCGCCTTGATGTATGTCAGAACGTCACGGAACGTAACGATCTTCTCGGCTTCTTCGTCAGGGATGTCGATCTCGAACTCTTCTTCGAGCGCCATCACCAGTTCAACGGTGTCTAGCGAATCGGCGCCCAGATCTTCAACGAAGGAGGCCTCGGGGGTGATCTGATCTTCGCCAACCGACAGCTGTTCGGCAATGATCTTTTTGACCTTCTCTTCAAGCGTGCTCATGCGTGACTCCGCAGTTTTTTGGTGTGAAAAGCCGGCGTATTGTAGATGAAGCCGCCGGGTGAAACAGAATAACTATTTTCATATCTGAAAACAGATACTTAACTCATGTACAAACCACCGTTCACGTGGATGGTTTCGCCACTGATGTAGCCGGCTTCGGTCGAGGCCAGGAAAGCAACGGCGGCTGCAATGTCCGCCGGCGTTCCCAGACGCTGGGCCGGAACCCGGGTCAACAGGGCCTGCCGTGTTTCGTCGTTCAGTGCCTTGGTCATGTCGGTGTCGATGAAGCCCGGTGCGACCACATTCACGGTGATCCCACGTGAGCCGATTTCCTGCGCCAGCGCCTTGCTGAAGCCGACCAGGCCGGCTTTGGCCGCGCAATAGTTGGCCTGGCCGGGATTGCCCATTGCACCGACGACCGAGCCGATGCTGACGATGCGGCCGTAGCGCGCCTTCATCATGCCGCGCAGGACAGCGCGTGACAGACGAAACACCGAAGTGAGGTCGGTCTCAATGACGTCCGACCAGTCTTGGTCCTTCATCCGCAGCAGCAACGTGTCGCGGGTAACCCCGGCATTGTTGACCAGCACGCTGACCGGACCGATGTCCGCGAGCAGCGCTTCGCAGGCTGCGGCATCGCGCACATCGAGCACGCGTCCCTGCCCACCATGGGCTGCAAGGGTTTCGCTGATCGCCAGCGCACCGGCCTCGCTGGTCGCGGTACCGATCACGCGCGCACCTTCCGCTGCAAGGCGTTGCGCAATGGCGCTGCCGATGCCGCGACTGGCACCCGTCACCAGCACCATCTGTTCTGAAAATCTCGCGGTCATAATCTGTGGTGTCACCCGAGTCGCACGCATCAAGGCGTGATTCTTTGTGTAATGAGCTGCATTTTCCGAGCCATGCAGCATACCACCCGGCCCGGAGACGCCATGGACGGGCCTATGCCGCAACCAGCGCCGACGCTGCCGCAAGACCTGCCGCATCTTCCAGTGCCTGTGCAGGCACAGACTTGTTGATGCGCTTGCTCAGACCACACAGCACCTTGCCCGGGCCGCATTCGAGAAACAGCTGCACGCCATCATCGATCTGCTGATTCACCAGGCGCGTCCATTGCACCGGCCGATGGAGCTGATCGCGCAGAGCTGCACGGATTGCGTCCGGATCTCGCGCCGGCCGGCCATCCAGATTGTGTGAGACGGGAATGACAGGCGCATGAATTTTCAGTTCTGCCATCGCCGCAAACAACTGATCCGCGGCATTGCGCATCAGCGAGCAATGCGAAGGCACGGACATCGGCACCTGCACAGCCATGCGCGCACCGTGCGCCTTGGCGTTCTCCAGTACCCAGTCGACGGCGGCGCGCTGGCCGGCAACGACGACCTGCCCCGGCGAATTGAAGTTGGCCGGTTCCAGCACACCGTCGACCGGACAGGCCGCACACAGGGCAGCAATCTGTGCGTCATCAAGACCGATGATCGCCGCCATGCCACCAGTACCTGCAGGCACAGCGGCCTGCATCAGCTGGCCGCGAAGCTCCACCAGCCTGAGCGCATCGGCAAAACCGATGCTCTGCGCGGCAACCAGCGCGGCGTACTCGCCGAGGCTGTGCCCGGCCAATGCAGCCGGCGGCGCAAATCCCTGGCTCTGCCAGATCCGCCACACCGCGATGTTGGCCGCGAGCAAGGCAGGCTGCGTGCGTTCCGTTCGATTCAGTTCCTCAACCGGACCTTCGCGAACCAGCTGCGCGAGATTCCAGCCCAGCGCGTCCGATGCCTCGGTAAAAGTCTGCGCCACCAGCGGTGAATCATGGCTGCCGAGCATGCCCACGGCCTGCGAGCCCTGGCCCGGGAACAGCATTGCGTACTTCATGAATGGTCCTGGCTTAATTCAGATTTATTATCAACAATCAATCGCTTGCCTTCATTTCCTCGAAAGCTTCTGAAAACGAGGCCATAAGCGAAGGCGGCGAGCGTACCAAACAGATGGGATTCGACCACTACTCGCCCACCGAGCGCGGATTCGTCGGATACCGGTCCACCGACGATCAGTTCAAAGCCGATCTTGCCGATCAGATAGCTCAGACAGCCCAGCGCGATCAGATCGCGCTTGAGCACCTGCGGCATCAGTCCGAGCACAAACAGGCCGTGGATCACGCCGGACATGCCGACGTAGTTGCGCAGACCAGGCTCGAACGCCAGCAGGCACAGGCCCATCACGATGGCGATGACACACACCCGCCGCAACCAGATCCACGGGCTCAGCGCCTCCGGACACAGCAGGACCAGAACGACGAGACCCATCGCATTGAGCAGATAGTGATACCAGCCAAGGTGCACAAAGCTGCCGGTCAGAAGCCGCCACCACTGCCAATTGTGGAGAATCTGTGTTCTATCGTAGGAAAGCACTGAACGGCCGGCATCGCCGAGGGTCTCAAGCGCCAGCAGCAGTACAATCAGGACCAGTGGGGCGAGCCAGACCGCGCGGGAACCGTAGGGTGACTTTGTTATCATGCGGCCCGCGGCTCAGACCCACTTTCTTTTATTACAACAAATAGTTGGAACAATGATGGACATCCGTTCTTACCCCACGCAACGCGGCTTCACCCTGATCGAAATCATGGTCGTCGTCGTCATTCTCGGCATTCTTGCCGCCGTCGTCGTCCCCAACATTATGGGCAGACCGGATGATGCGCGCATCACCAAGGCCAAGCAGGACATCCGCGTGCTGGAGTCGCAGCTCAATCTGTACAAGCTCGACAACTACAGCTACCCGACAACCCAGCAAGGTCTGGAATCGCTGGTGACCAAACCGGCCGGCGATCCGGAACCGAGGAACTACAAGAGCGGCGGCTACATCAAGTCGCTGCCGAAGGATCCGTGGGGCAATCCGTACCAGTACCTGCAGCCCGGCACGCGCGGTGAACTGGATCTGTTCTCGCTGGGCGCGGACAACCAGCCCGGCGGCGAAGGTCCGGCCGGCGATATCGGCAACTGGAATCTGGGCGGTTAAGACACCACCTCAGCTGCCGGTGCTCCCGATGCGCACCCGCTCATCCGGCTTCACGCTGGTCGAAATCCTTGTCGTGGTCGTGATCGTCGGCATCATGCTGAGCTTCGCGACGCTGGCCATTGATTCATCAGGCAACCGCGCGATCGAAGACAAGCTGGTGACCGAGTCCGAACGTGTCGAGCAGTTGTACAAGCTTGCGCAGGAGGAAGCCGAGCTCAAGGGCATCGAGATCGGCTTCCTGTACACCGGGACGCACTATGCCTTCCTGGTGATCGGGCCTGACGGGGACTGGATATCGCTGACGGACGGACCGCTGCGCCCGCGGCCGATCCCGCAACCCCTGGAGTTCGCCCTGCGTGTCGAGGACCGGGCCGTGCCGCCGGCGCAGAGCCTGCCGGAAGCGCCGGGTGACGACGCGCCGAAGGCGAGTGATGCGAGCGTGCCGGAAATCGTGCCGCAGGTCATGCTGCTGTCGAGCGGCGAAATCACGCCGTTCACGCTGGACCTGACGACGCCCGCGCTACCGGTGCGCTACCGCGTGACAGCAACGCTGCTCGGTCAGGTCTCGAAAGAGCGTTTCGACCGCGAGGGCCTGCGATGAAACGCAACACCGGCTTCACCCTGATCGAAATGCTCGTCGCCGTTGCAGTGCTCGCCATCGCGATGGCGGCCATCCTCTCCGGCATGGCGCGCTACGCCGACAACGCCGGCCATCTGCGTGAACGCACGCTGGGCCTGTGGATCGCACACAACCGCCTCACCGAATACGAACTGCAGCAGACCTGGCCGGATGTCGGCAAGACCGACGGCCAGGTCGAGATGGGCGGCTTCAAGTGGAAGTGGAAAGCCGAGATCAAGAAAACGACGGATGACAACCTGCGCCGCATCGACCTGATTGTGTTGTCACCGGACGGCGAAGGCACGGCGGCGGCGCTGTCATCGTTCATTGCCAACTCGGGCAAGCTCTAAGGTGTCTTGTGCCGCAGACATTGTCGCGAACTCGCCGGGTCCTTTCGCGCCCGGCGGCGTCACGCCTTCTCGCCATAGCGGCGCTATGCCTGGTCGTCCTGCCTGGCCGGACACAAAAAGCCCTCGGCGACTTCATCGACATGCCCGCGGCACAGGACACGTGCGCTCCGACCAACACGCCGGCTTCACGCTGCTCGAACTGATCATCGTCATCGCGATCTTCGCGATCTTCGCGCTGATGGCTTACGGCGGTCTCGATTCGGTACTCAACACCCGGCGTCAGGTCGAAGTGGCGCAGGACCGCATCGCCGCCATGCAGAAAAGCTACATCCGCCTGCGCAATGATCTGCAGCTGGTCAACAGCCGACCGGCGCGCGATGGCTTTGGCGATGTCCAGGCCGCCTTGAAGGCAACCGACAAGGGCTATCTCGAATTCACTCGAGCTGGCTGGCGTAATCCCTTGTATCTACAAAGAACAGGATTCGAGCGCGTTGCCTACCGATTTGAGGCCGGCAAGCTGATCCGCAGTTCGTGGCGCGTCCTCGATCAGGCCCAGGACAGCAAGGCGGTCGATGTCACCCTGTTCGACGACATCGAGCAGGTGCGCTGGCGCTATTTCGACAAGACCAGCAATGAATGGCGCGATCGCTGGCCCTACGACATCAGCACCGGAACCGCGCAAGCCGCGGCCGAGCCGCCGAAAGCGGTCGAACTGACGATGCGTACCAAGAACATGGGCGAACTGCGCTTTCTGTTCCGCATCGGCCTCGACACCGTGAAGATTCCGGAAACAGGAGCGGCCAGCGGGGGAGCCAACATGCCATTCAACGCGGGAGAAGGCGGCGGTCGTAGTGAACAAGACTCAAGCGCAACACCACCGCCAGACTCCGAGTTCCCGTGACCTCCATACACCCCCAATCCGGCATCGCCCTGATCACCGCCATCCTGGTTGTGGCGATCGCCGCGATTGCGTCTGCGGCGATTCTCGGATCGGCCAATATCGCGATCCGCCGCACGGCGAACCTTCAGGAGTCGGAAGTCGGCTGGTGGTACGCGGTCGGCGTCGAAGCCTGGATCAAGACCATCCTTGATCGGGATCAGGACGAGAACAAGTTCGACTCGCTGCGCGATGCCTGGGCCATGCCGGTCGACTTCCTGCCGGTGGACGAAGGTTACGTTCGCGGCGGCGTCGTGGATCTGCAGGGACGCTTCAACCTCAACAACCTGGGAACGCTTGAGCAGGCGGACTATGCACAGCAGGTCAAGGTGTTCGCACGCATCCTGCGCTACGCCGAAGTCGCCGAGGAATATCAGGCCAACGCGATCGCAGCAGCCATCCACGACTGGATCGATGCTGGAGTCGAGCCGTTTGGTGCTGATGGCGTCGAAGACAGCGAGTATCTGCGCGGCGACATCCCGTACCGGACACCGAACCGGTTCATGGCCGGTGTTTCCGAACTGCTCGCGGTTCGCGGCATCGACAAGAAATCATTTGCCAAGCTCGAAGGGCTGTTCAGCGCCGTGCCGCAGACCGGCACGCCGATCAATGTCAACACCGCACCGCCAGCGATCCTGATGGCACTGGCCTCCGGGGCATCGCCGGAGCTCGAACTGTTCCTGCGTGAGCGCGCCGAAAAACCGATCGAATCAAAATCCCAGATCAGCGCCCGTCTCGGCGCGGCCTTCAATGAAGTACCGCAAGGCATGCTCACCGTGACGAGCAATTTTTTCATGCTCCGCGCCGAAGTCTTCATAGGCAGCGGACGGACGGCCCTGTATAGTTTCTATTTCCGCCCATCGCAGGGTAATACTGCGGTTTACGGGCGCAGCACAGACGTCGAATAAGTGCGCGAAACCCTATATATCAGACTGCGCGTTGCCGAACCCGACGCGCCCACGGCTTACTGCATCGCCAGCGGCGACGCAGTCGCCTCGTTCGTGGTCGAGAACGCCGCCCTTGAGTCGGTGCTCGCCCATGCGACCGGTCGTCGGCTTGTCGTCCTCATTCCTTCCGCCGACGTCCGCCTCGCCGTGATCGATCTGCCGGCAAAGCAGGTCGCCAAGGTGCTGCAGGCCGTGCCCTATCTGCTCGAAGAGCAGCTGGCAGACGACGTCGAGACGCTGCACTTTGCGCTGGGCACACGTCAGGCCGATGGCAGCTGGCCGGTCGCCGTTGTCGCCCACGAGCGTCTGCGCCAATGGCTGGCGTTCTTTACCGAACGCGGCGTACGCCCCGACGCCATGATTCCCGACGTACTGGCACTGGCCGTGCCGGACGAGCAGCAGTTCAGCATGTTGATCGACGGCGATCAGGTACTGGTGCGCAGCAGTCGCGAAAACGGCTTTGTCTGCAGTCGCGATGATCTCGAACTGAGCCTGCAACTGGCCGATCCGGACAGGCAGCGTGCGCTGCGTATCGCCGTCCCGCGTGATCAGGACTTTGATCCGGGCACCCTCGGTCGCACCGTCGAGCCCTTGCATGGCTACACCCAGCCACTGGATGCACTGCTTCAGTCGCTGCGTCCGGATCGGGTCATCGATCTGCTGCAAGGGCCCTACTCGATCAAGCAGGGCTTGCTGCGTCACTGGCTACCCTGGCGTCTGGCCGCCAGCCTTGCCGCCGTCGCGATCGTTCTCGCGGCTACGGTTCACGGCGTCCAGGCCTGGCGCATCGGCAGCGAACTCACGGCGCTGAACGCTGCGAACGAGGAGCGCTACAAAAAGATCTTCCCCGCTGAATCCCGTATCGTCGATCTCGATGCCCAGTTGTCCCAGCAGATGGCACGCCTCAGCAGCGGTGCGTCCAATCCGAAGCTGCTGTCGCTGGTCGGTACGGTGGCCAAGGCACAAGCTGCAGTCAGCAGCGTCAAGATCGATGCCCTGCAATATCGCGAAGGCGCACTCTACGTCGGCATGAGCGCTGCCAATCTGCAGGCGCTCGACGCGCTCAAGGCCTGGTTCGAGCAAGCCGAGGCCGGCGCGCTGGAGGTGCAGTCGGCCAATGCGGGCACCGACGGCGTACAGATCCGCATCAAGTTGACGCCGTCATGAAAGACCTCATGGATAGCGCACTGGCCTGGCTGCGCGCTCTTGCGCCACGTGAACGCGTGATGGTGCTGCTGTGCGCCGCCGTCGTCATGCTGACGCTGGTCTACGTGGCCGGCTGGAAGCCGCTCGTCGATGCACACCAGCGCCGCGAAGCAGCTCTGGAACGTGCGCGCGGTATTGCGACGCGCATCGAGCAGGCTGCAGCGGAAATCAAGGCATCGGGACCGGCGCGAGCCGTCGACAGCACCACATCACTGCTCGCTGCGGTCGACCAGACCAGCCGCTCGCCCACGCTCGGCAAGACACCCTCACGCGTGCAGCCGGAGGGAGAGAAGGAAGTCAAAGTCTGGATTGACGATGTTCCATTCGACAATCTGCTCCGCTGGTTGCAGGAGCTCGAACAGAAGTATGGGATCAGCACCAGCAGCGCCGAAATCGAACGCAGCAGCGCACCCGGGTTAGTCAATGTGCGCGTGACCCTGGTGCGCGCCTGAATACCACCATGAAACCTCGTTACCTGATTCTGGCCGGAACCCTGACGTTTCTTGCCGGTGTGTTGATCCAGGCGCCGGCCGCGCTGATCTACGCATGGGTTGCACCGGAGGCCCAGATCCCGATCGGACTGATCGGCATCACCGGCACCTTGACGCATGGCAAGGCGGCGCAGGCCCGTTATGCCAACCAGGTCCTGATTGCTGAAGTCGACTGGAAGCTGCGGCCACTGAACCTGCTGATGGCACAGCTTCGCTACCGGCTGCACAGCGACAAGGCACCACTGATCCTTGACGGCGAGATATCGCAGGGTTTCGGCGGCACCGGCTTTCATCAGGTGAAAGCGACTGGCGAGCTGCATGCGCTGGCCGCGGCTGCAGGCCAGGCCTTTGTGCCCGTCAACGGCACCCTGGATCTGGATCTGATCTCGCTGCAACTGCGCGATAACTGGCCGATGTCAGCTGACGGCATCGTCCAGCTCAACGGTATCGCGTGGATTCTGGGCAAGGAACCGGTGCCGCTGGGCGACTACCAGGCGCAGGTTCGCACCGAAGGCGATCAAATCATCGCCCAGATCAACACCCGAAGCGGCAGCGTGGAAATCGGCGGCGAGGCGCGGTTGAAGACGACCGATCGCAGTTACAACTACTCGCTCAGGCTGAAACCCAAAGCTGACGCGCCTGCGATGATCGCCAATTTGGTTAAGCAGCTCGGTGTCGCTGATTCTGCCGGGTTCTTTCACTTGAACAGCGCTGATCCCAGCAAATCCCCGAGTCAACCCCAGCCGATAGCACCTGCCGCAACTCCAACACCTTCGCCCAAGAAAGTAAGCCCAGCTTTTCCCGCCCCTATGCCATCATCCCTCGGTAATCTTCCCAGACCTCCAGACAGTGATTTCCCATAGATCACCGAACCGTCACGTCGCTTGGTCTCCCCATGTCGTTGTCGCCTGCATCGTTGAACGCGATGGCCGTTTCCTGATGGTCGAGGAGCAGATCAGCGGCGCGCTGCGCCTGAATCAGCCCGCGGGTCACTGGGAAAAGGGCGAGACGCTGGTCGAAGGTGCGATTCGCGAGGCCTTGGAAGAAACCCGCTGGCAGGTTTTGCCAACGCAGGTGCTTGGTCTCTACCACCACGATCCGGTCGACCTGCATTACGGCTTCCTGCGGGTGGCGTTTGTCGCCACTGCAGAGCGCGAACACACCGAACGCAAACTGGATGACGGCATCGAACGCGCGCTGTGGATGAGCCGCGACGAGATTGCCGCAAGCGTGGCGATACACCGCAGTCCGATGGTGCTGCGCTGCGTGGATGATTACCTGTCCGGCACGCGGTATCCGCTGGATCTGATCGCGCACCTGTAGCGAGCCAGAATATGCACGTCATCGTCGGCATGTCCGGCGGCGTTGATTCATCGGTCAGCGCTTACCTGTTGAAGGAACAGGGCTACCGCGTGTCCGGCCTCTTCATGGTCAACTGGACCGAGGACGAAGAGGCCTATTGCAGCGCCGCCGAAGACTTCCAGGATGCGCGGCGCGTCTGCGAGGAGCTCGACATTCCGCTGCACCGCGTGGATTTCTCGCGCGAGTACCGCGAACGCGTGTTCACCCAGTTCCTCGCCGACTACGCGGCCGGCAAGACACCGAATCCGGACGTGCTGTGCAATCGCGAGGTGAAGTTCCTGCCATTTCGCGAGTACGCGCTGCGCCTGGGCGCGGATTGCATCGCGACCGGCCACTACGCCCAGATCGAACAGCGCGATGATGGCCCGGCACTGCTGCGCGCAGTGGACGAGAACAAGGACCAGACCTACTTCCTCGGTGCGGTAAATCACGCGCACTTGCGTCAGGTGCTGTTCCCGGTTGGCGGCCTGCCCAAGCCACAGGTGCGCGAGATCGCACAGCGCGCCGGCCTGCCCGTGCACACGAAGAAGGATTCCACCGGCATCTGCTTCATCGGTGAACGCGAGTTCCGCGACTTCCTGTCGCGCTACCTGACGCCCGAGCCCGGCCCGATCGTCGACGACAGCGGCAAACCGATCGGCAAGCACACTGGCCTGATGCACTACACGCTCGGCCAGCGCCGCGGCCTCGGCATCGGTGGCACCCGCGGCGGCAGGGAAGCGCCGTGGTTCGTTGTCGGCAAGGACCGTGCGAGCAACACACTGATCGCCTCGCAGGACGAAGCGCATCCGCGCTTGCTGGCAGTCAGCCTGCTGACCGGCACGTTCAACTGGCTTGCGCCGCAGCCGGCTGACGGCGCACCGCTGCATGCACGCATCCGTCACCGCCAGACGCTGCAGGCCTGCACGATCCATCACCATGGCGAGGCCGTGGAAGTGCGCTTCGAAACGCCGCAGCGCGCGGCGGTCGCCGGCCAGTTCTGCGCCCTCTACGCAGGGGAGCGCTGTCTCGGCGGCGGCGAAATTGCCGAGGTCACCGATCTGCGAGCGATTCGCAACTAGTGGCGCGCAGCAGAGGCATCGCTAGCGCCAAGCAGCTGGCATTCGCGCGTGGTGACTCCAGTCGTCTGACCGCGTAGATGGGGTACTTGCGCACTGAAAAGGCGCACACTGCAGCGCCTTTCTGATCGCAGCAGAAGCCAATACGACTCACCTTTTCCGCTATAATTTCGCGCCGTTTTCGCCCGCCTTTCGCGCGCAAAACCGCTGACCTCAAGCCACTGCCGGGAGTTTCTAGCCATGACGGACAGCTACAAAGCGAAGTCCACGCTCAACGTTGGTTCCAAGACCTACAGCTACTACAGCCTCAAGGCCCTCGAACCGACTTTCAATACTGCCCGTCTGCCCTACTCCTACAAGATTCTCCTCGAGAATCTGTTGCGGCACGAGGATGGCATCAACACCACCAAGGTGGAAATCGACGCACTGGCCGGGGCCAACCTCGCCAAGCTGCCGTCCAAGGACATCAACTTCACGCCGGCGCGCGTGATCCTGCAGGACTTCACCGGCGTGCCCTGCGTCGTCGACCTCGCCGCGATGCGCGACGCGATCAAGACGCTCGGTGGCGATGCGGCCAAGGTCAATCCGCTGTGCCCGGTGGAACTGGTCATCGACCACTCGGTGATGATCGACCATTACGGCTCGAAGGACGCCCTCGATCTCAACGCC
>CAZDPA010000070.1:0-18749 GCA_964507195.1 uncultured Salinisphaerales bacterium
GAACGAGCGCTGGCACGTCCGCAAGGATGGCACGACGTTCTGGGCCAGCGGCCTGCTGATGCCGATGCGGGAGGGCGGCGAGGTGGTCGGCCTGCTGCTGATGCCGCTGGTCGTCGAAACCCGCGGACAGGGCCTGCGAGATTGACGTGACCAGAGCCTACAAGCGCTATCTCGGCGTTCTGCTCCTGCTCTACGCGGTGCTGTGGGTCGCGCTCGCGATCGATCCGCACGACCGCGCTGACTGGGCGCTGGAGAACGCGCTGGTGCTGGCCTTCGGCCTCGGCATGTGGGCCGCACACCGGCAGTTCGTGTTCTCGCGCGTCTCGTACACGCTGATCTTCGCGTTCCTGTGCCTGCACGCCGTCGGCGCGCACTACACCTACGCCGAAGTGCCGTACAACGCATGGTGGCAGGCGCTGACCGGCGACAGCTTCAACTCGATGTTCGGCTGGGAACGCAATCACTACGACCGCCTGGTGCATTTCAGCTACGGGCTGCTGCTGGCCTATCCGATCCGCGAGATCTTCCTGCGCGTCGCCGAGGTGCGCGGCTTCTGGGGCTATTTCCTGCCGCTGGATTTCACGCTGTCGACGTCGGCCATGTTCGAAATGTTCGAGTGGGCCGCTGCCGAAGTCTTCGGTGGCGATCTCGGCGTCGCCTACCTCGGCACGCAGGGCGATGTCTGGGATGCGCACAAGGACATGGGCCTCGCCGCGCTCGGCGCCGTCGTCGCGATGCTGGTCACGCTGGCGATCAATCGTCGCCTGCAGCGCGACTTCGCACGGGAATGGTCCGACAGCCTCAGGGTCAAGGACGCGCGGCCGTATGGCGAGGAAGAGATCGCGCGGCTGCTGAACGAAAAGGCCTGAGCGCCGGCTTACGACGCAGGCAGCGCATAGCTGCCGGTGACATGCGCCACGCACAGCGCCGGATCGGCACTGCTGTACAGGCTGACTTCCATCACGACCAGACGCCGGCCCATCTTCAGCAGGCGCGCTTCGGCAATCAGATCGCCGGCCCTGGCCTTGTTGAGAAAATTGATCGTCAGCGTCGACGTCACTGCCATCAGCATCGGGCCGAGATGCGAAAGCACCAGTGCGTACATCGCCAGATCCGCAGCGGTGAACATCGCCGGGCCTGAGAGCACATTGCCCGGACGGATCATGCTGTCCTTGTACGGCAGCCGCACGCGCGCGATGCCGGGTGAAACCGACTCGACGATGATGCCGCCCTTGCTGGCGACGAGCAGACCGCCGTGGATCAGGGTTTCAACTTCCGTCGCATTGAGTTTCAGCTCCACCACAGTCCCCTCACGCCATCATAGGCAATCTTCAGTGACAACAGCACCAGTATCCATTGGAACAGTCGCGTGAACTGCGCCTCGCTGACGCGGCTGTTGAGGTGCTTGCCCAGCGCGGTGCCGCCGATCACGACGATACACAGCGCACCGAGCAGCAGCGGCTTGGCGAGGGCGTTGAGGCCGACGAAACCGAACGCGATCACGCGCATGCCATGCCCCAGCAGCTGCGTCAGCGCGAGTGTGCCGATGGTGGTTTCCTTGCGCCACTCCGGACGCAGGAACAGGCGCCCGACGAACAGGCCGGTCGCACCCACGAACGGCCCGAGCGCGCCGTTGAGGAAGCCGGCGAGCACGAACGACGGGCGCGGCGGCAGCGGTGCCTTGTCGGCCTGGCCGGGTGCCAGCGACGCGAGCATCAGACCGGCCATCAGCAGCTTCACCATGTCCTCGTTGATCTGCGCGACAAAGGGCACCGCGAGGAAGGTCGCTGGCACCGCGGCGAGCATGAACCAGCCGGCAGCGCGCCATTCGACGTGTCTGACGTAGGCCACGGTACGCGAGGAGTTGGCGACGAACTGCACCGCGGCCAGCAGCGGCACGGCTTCCGCCGGCGCCATGCCGAGCGCATAGAACACGCCGATCAGGATCGTGCCGCCGCCGACGCCGGCGACGCCCGACAGTGTCGCCGTCAGGAAGCCGACGACGAGAATCGCGACATCGAGCAGTTCCATTGCCGCGGTGCTTACGGACGCGTTTCCGGGAAGCGGCCTCTCGGCGTGTGCAGCACGCGCTGCCATTCAAGGTAGCTGCGCAGCTCGCCGGTGCTGACGCGGTCGTTGTGATCGGTATCGACGGCGTCGAAGACCGGCACGAGTCGCGGCATCGCGACCGCCTCCTCGCGGGTCAGCGTGTCGTCGCCATCCTTGTCCGCGGCAGCGAACTCGGCACGCAGCGGCGTCAGCAGATCTGGGCGCGCTTCGCCAACGCGCTTGCCGCAGGATGACAGCATCGCGGCGCTGAGCAGCAGCAGCAGGAAGTGGCTTGGGTTGTTCAAAGCGTGCTCTTCAGTTCTTGCAGTTTCAGGTCACCAGCGTCTTGGCGAGCAGCAGCATCAGGCCCATGCCGAGAACATCGGTGAAGGTGGTCAGGAAGATGCTGCTGGCAGTCGCCGGATCAGCGCCGAAACGACGCAGCGTGATCGGCACGAGCACGCCGAAGACGCCGCTGCCGGTGCAGGCGCCGACCATCGCGATGAGGATCGCGAGCGCAAGCATTGGCGCATCCTGCGCGCCGGTGTTTGCAGCGTACAACCACATCGCTGCAGCAGCGACGAGGCCGACGAGAAAACCGTTGAGCGCGCCGAGCGCCGCTTCCTTGAGCACCAGCGCGCGCACCGGCTTGTCGTCGAGATCGCCGAGCGTCAGGCCGCGCAGCGTGATCGCCAAGGCCTGGCAGCCGGTGTTGCCGCTCTGCCCGGCCAGCACCGGCAGGAACGCGGCGAGCGCGACAATGCGCGTGATCGTGTCTTCGAACAGGCCGACGACGACTGCGGCGGTGAATGCAGTGATGAGGTTGAGCTGCAGCCACGGATGGCGCATGCGGAAGGCTTCCCAGAAGCCGCTGTAGACGCGTTCGTCCTCGTTGACACCGACCATGCGGCCGCTTTGCGCGGTGATCGCAACCGCCTGGCGTTCGAACAGGCGCCAGCCGCGGACGATGCCGACCATGCGGCCGCTGTCGTCGACGACCGGATATACCGGATAGTGCCGGTGCACCGCCGCGGTGATCGCCTCGTTCGCCGGTGTATCGACCGCAAGCGTGAACGGATCCGGCAGCATCACTTCCGACAGCGGCTGGTCCGGCCGCGCCAGCAGCAGATCGCGGATCACGATCATGCCGGTCAGGCGCTCATCGCCATCGGTGATGTAGAGGTAGGTGATCTGGCGCGCATCGTCGGATGCGCGCAGGTATTCGATCGCGTCCTGCACTGTTGCGTGCTCGGGCAGGCGACCGAGCGCCGGTTCCATCAGATCGGCGACGATGCCGGGAATGTCCAGCTCGGTCGTTGTCGTCAGTGCGTCGTCCGGCTTCAGCGCCGGTGGCAGGTAGCTCAGCACATCGTTGGCGAGACGCCGCGGCAGCTGGTCGAGCACCGCGGCGACGGTCTCCGCGGACTCGCGCGCCAGCAGCGCCGCGCCGTCCATCGGCACGCGTGCGCTGACGGTTCGCGACAGTTCGCTGATTCGCTGTGATGCATCCATGCGTAGACCTCCGGCGACAGGCTTCCATCATAATGCCCTGAATATCGGACAGCCTCGCAGACAGGAACGTTCATGAGCAAAGCCACCTTCAAACTCTGGGGCATGAGCGGCAGCGGCAACTGCTACAAGCCGGCGCTGCTGATGGCCCAGCTCGGCCTGCCGCATGCATGGGAAGAGGTGGACGCAGTCGGCGGCGCGACACGCACGCCGGAGTTCCTCGCGCTCAACCCCAACGGCCGGGTGCCGCTGCTGCAGCTGCCCGACGGCCGCCTGCTTGCCGAATCGAATGCGATGCTGTGCTACCTCGCCGAGGGCTCGGCGCTGCTGCCGGCGGGCCGCTACGCCCGCGCGCTGGTCATGCAGTGGCTGTTCTTCGAGCAGTACAGTCACGAACCGTACATCGCGACCGTGCGTTTCTGGATCTACTGCCTGGGCAAGCGCGACGAGTGGCGCGAGAAGATCGCCGAGGCGCGGGTCAAGGGCTATGCCGCGCTCGACGTGATGGAACGCCAGCTGCAGCAGACCGCGTTCCTGGCCGGCGAGGCCTACAGCATTGCCGACATCGCGCTGTACGCGTACACGCACGTCGCGGATCAGGGCGACTACTCGCTGGAGAACTATCCTGCGGTGCGGCGCTGGCTGCAGCGGGTGCAATCACAGCCGGGATTTGTCGTCATGCCGGATGTGATTCGCTGAGATTGGTTCGCGGCGGGTTCTCGATACACCCGCTACGCGGGCACTCGAACCGAACGGGATTCTTTTAACCGTAGCCCGGTTCCGCGTAGCGGAGCCGGGAAGCCTGGGTTGCGAACGGAACGTCCCGGCTTCGCCGATGGCGAAACCGGGCTACTTTGCTCGCGGGGATAGGGAGTTCATTCGTCACCAGCGGTAATGCAGCCCCAGGCTGACGACCGGCCAGTAGCGCAGGTCCTCGATGTCCTGCTCGACCTCTTCCCGTTCGTTGTCGAGCTCGTTGCGGAATGCCTGCGCACGCGGGTCGTTGCTTTCGACATCAAAACCACTGGGACCGGACGGATCGCACGAGGCCAGCGTCGAGTCGCAGGCGCGGCCCTGCGCGGTGAGCGCGACCGCCGGCGCGTCGGCAAACATCACGCCGGCATCGAAGCTCAGGCCGAAGCCCTTGCCGCTGGTCGTGCCGCCCCAGCCGACGCCGAGATACGGTGCGGCGGAACCGAAATCGACATCGCCGTCGATGCGGCCGGTCGCGGTGTACTCGCGGTTACCGACTTCGTACTGGTCGTTGTCGCCGATCGTTTCCAGCGTGACTTCCGGCGCCGAGCTGTAGAGCCCGGCGCTGATCCGAAAGCCGCCGGCGAAGGGCTTGAGGTCGATCATCGCCTGTACGGCGCTGAACTGGATGTCGCCGTCGTAGTCGATGCCGTCTTCGTCGAAATCGCGACCGATCGAACCGAAGGCATAGCCGCCGCGCAGGTCGATGTAGTCGTTCAGGCGGTGCGCGTACTCGGCGATGACGCCGCCGCTGCCGACGCGCAGGCCGACAGCACTGCTGTTGTCGTTGGCGGCCAAGGCCGGCGCGCCGAACAGCGCGGCGGCAAGCAGGGAAAGATGGGCGAGGCGATGGGTCATGGCGCGGTCCTGCCGAGATCGACTGAGAAGTGGATGACGAAGTCCGGTGAGGACTCGGTGATGAGATCCTCGACGACGGCCAGACGCCACACGCTGCCGCTGCGTGGGCGGAAAGCGAACCCGAAGCTCAGCTGGCCACCGGCGGCGCTGAAGGGTTCGAGTTCGCTGTCGTCATATAACGGCGCATGCGCGTAGAACTGCAGGCCGGCATCGACGCGGTCGCTCACCGCATAGCCGATCGATGCCCAGCCGAACGGCAGCACTTCGTTCTGCAGCGACTCGAGCGGACCCGCGGCGCGCTGGGCGCTCAGGCCGGCCGCAATCACGCCGGTCCAGCGCTGCGTCGAATCGAGCGCATAGACCTGCTCGTACCAGGCCGATGCGCCGAGGCCGCCGCCGAGCAGCGCGTCCTCGTCGGCCACCGGCAGTTGCAACAGTGCGCGCAGGCAGCCGCCACCATCCCCGCAGCGCGCGGCACTGACACGGATGTCGCCGACGGTGTTGTCGCCACTGTCGATGTCGAACACGGTCTGGCCGTTGCGCTCGTAGACGTAGCGGTAGTCGTCACGCGGCAGCTGTTCGCGCCCGCCATTGGGCAGACCGAAGGTGTCATGCCAGGACTCGATGCCGGCATCGAGCAGGCCGCCACCTGCGAACAGCAGCGGCACTTCCACCCCCAGTTCCAGGCCCGCCCAGTGCCAGCCATGGTTCAGGCCCACACGCAGGATCTCGCCGTCGAGCAACAGGGTTTCGTCGCCCGCGACATCGATCACGCTCTCGCTGGTCCAGTCCACGGTGACCTGCGCTCCCCTCTGGCCGGGCCCGGCGGACGGCATCGGCAGGGCCGCGAAACGTGCCAGCGCCGACTGGTTGAAGCTCGGAAAAACAAAGGCTTCCCGCGCCTGTGCGGGGCAGCTGACCAGACTGCCCAGGAGGGCAATCCGGATCCATGAGGGCAGGCGAAGACGGAACCGGAGCATGGGCTTGGAGGGCATGGCGGCAAGGGTCGGAATGGAGCCCCATTGTGCCGCCTCGGCCGTCGGGCCGCCCAGACCGGCTCCAAGCGGCCACGCAGTCCGGCCATGTTGCGGTTTGCTTGATCTGCTAGCATCCCTGCCCCCTGGCGTCGTTATGGTTCAAGGTCATGCGTTTCGTTACAGAAAACACCCGTATCGGTTCCGTTCGTGAAGTCACATCACCGGCTGAAATCCAGGCCGAGCTGCCGCTGACCGATGCCGCGTCGAAGACCACGTTCGATGCGCGCCGCGATATCCAGGACATTCTCTACGGACGCGATGATCGTCTGCTCGTGATCGTCGGCCCGTGCTCGATCCACGACACCGATGCGGCACTCGACTACGCCAGAAAGCTGCTGCCGCTGCGCGAGGCGCTGGCCAAGCACCTGCTGATCGTGATGCGCGTGTATTTCGAGAAGCCGCGCACGACGGTGGGCTGGAAGGGCCTGATCAACGATCCGGAACTCGACGACAGCTTCGACATCAACAAAGGCCTGCGCGTCGCGCGCAAGCTGCTGCTGCAGCTCAACGAGCAGGGCATGCCGGCCGGCGTCGAGTACCTGGATATCCTCACCCCGCAGTACCTGACCGACCTCGTCAGCTGGGGCGCGATCGGCGCACGCACAACGGAATCGCAGCTGCACCGCGAACTCGCATCGGCGCTGTCGTGCCCGGTCGGCTTCAAGAACGGCACCGAAGGCAGCGTCAAGGTCGCGGTCGACGCCGTGATGTCGGCTTCGCATCCGCACCGCTTCCTGTCGCTGACCCACCAGGGCCAGATCGCGATCTTCGAAACCAAGGGCAATCCGGACTGCCACATCATCCTGCGCGGCGGCAGCGCCGGTACCAACTACGACGCCAAGAGCGTCGATGCGGCCGCGGCGGCACTGATCAAGGCGGACCTCAAGCCGAAGATCATGATCGACTTCTCCCACGCCAATTCGAGCAAGCAGCACAAGCGCCAGATCGTCGTCGGCCAGGATGTGGCGCACCAGCTCGCTGGCGGCGACGAGCGCATCATGGGCGTGATGATCGAATCGCATCTCGTCGAAGGCCGCCAGGAAATCGGCCCGCGCGACAAGCTGTGCTACGGCCAGTCGATCACCGATGCCTGCATCCACTGGGACGATACCGCCGAGCTGCTGCGCACGCTCGCCAACGGCGTCGAGCAGCGCCGCCTGCGCCAGGCACGCACGGCGTAAGCTTCAGAACTGATCGTGAAAAAGCCCGCGCAAGCGGGCTTTTTCGTGCGCCGGATTCAGGCCGCGGATCCGTCCTGGGCCATCATGCGCAAGCGCGGGGGCGGGCGTAGCCGCGCAGTGCAGAGATCCGTGCTGGCATGAAGCAGAACACCCGCCCGCTCACTCTTCCTTGCTGCTTTCACGATCACGTGCCGGCAGTGCATCGCGGAAGGCATCAAATGTCTTCCAGGCCGGGACTGGAGGAACATAGTCCGCGCGCGGGGCATATGCGGAGTACTCCACGATCTGCATCTTGTGCACATACCGGGGACAGTTTGGAAAGATCGTGGCCGCCGTGACGCGGACGATGAACACCGCCCCAGGGAAATCAGCGAGCAGTGGATCCTCCGCAGAGATCTGAGCCGACCCGTTCACGCGAAGGCGCTTGGGCGTCTCAAAATCCAGAAACAGAAGACCTATCGCTGGATTGACGAGGAGATTGCCCCAGGATCGGTACATGCCGTTGCCGTCATAGTCAGGGAAGGCAAGCGTCCGGTCGTCGAGCACCCGGACAAATCCGGGCAGCCCGCCCTTGTACGAACACTCCGGATGGCCCTGAGCGTCCGCTGTTGCAACGAACATCATCGGCCGGCTGCTGATGAACGCGCGATCTTCCACAGTGAACGCGGCACGCACAGTGACTTGTTGCAGACGGTCAGCAAGCGGTCTCGTCTCGCGGATGTCCTGAAGCCTGCGCATCCCTTCGTGGTACAGCGTGTGCTCGTCCATGGGGGTCTCCAACTGCTGCCTGGTTTGCGCCTGATGTTTGACTTAAGCGGACCGTCGTAGGCGGGTCCGCTTAAAGGAAGGCCCAGACTCCATTCGACCTGTGGAGAGCAAGCCTAGACCTTCTTGGGAATGCGTTGGGCCGGATCATAGAAGAACGTCTCTTCCGCGATGCGTTCCCCCTCCCAACGCTGGTACGCGAGCTCTTCCATGTGCGTGACGGTGCCGTCGGCCCACTCGAAGTGGAAAATCCAGCGAATGACCACTTTGTCGCCGTTTACAAAGACAGGACGTACACACTTGGACCAGACTGACCTTGCTCGCGCCATGACCTTGTGCTCGTTGGTCACGTGGGCATCTCTTCCCATCCTCGGAGTCGACTGGTTCTCCTGCATCGTAGAGCTTGCGGTGTAGAACTCCTCGCAAGCTTCGGCGTGAGCGTTCTCTTCAACGCGCGCGATGAAGCGCTCAAGTGTCTCGGCCATGGGCATTCGCTTCTTCCGGTTGAGGAGAGGGACTGGGGCCTGAATCAAGCCGCGCCGTGAAACGGCGCCGGCTTGATTGAGTTGTTTGCCCGGCGGCTTCTAGCCACGAACCGCCGCCTCGATCGCTGCGATGTCGATATTCTTCATCGTCATCATTGCATCGAAAGCCCGCTTGGCGGCGGCCCGATCAGGGCCGGTATACGCTTTGGTCAACGCGACTGGCGTAATCTGCCAGGAGATGCCCCACTTGTCTTTGCACCAACCGCACTCGCTCTCCTGGCCGCCGTTGCCGACGATCGCGTTCCAATAGCGATCCGTCTCGGCCTGATCTTCGGTAGCAACCTGAAACGAAAACGCTTCACTGGGCGTGAACGCGGACCCGCCGTTAAGCCCCAGACAAGGAATGCCCATCACGGTGAACTCAACTGTCAGCACATCCCCTTGCTTGCCCGACGGAAAGTCGCCCGGCGCACGATGAACCGCGCCGACAGACGAATCGGGAAAAGTATTGGCGTAGAACTGCGCCGCCCCCTCGGCATCGCGTTCGTACCAGAGGCAAATCGTGTTTTTTGCGATATTCGTCATGCTATTGCTCCATCGTGATCAGAGTTGGAGTCTGCGCCGTTTCCGGACGAAGGCATTGATCCCTCGTCGACGGTCTGACGCAGGACATAACCGGCAGCCGCGAAGCGTCCGGGTTGATGGGCATGCCAGGCCGCACCACTCACTGACCAACCGCCGCGCTTGCTCCGCGATGCTCACGGTAGATGCGCCGTACGTACTCACAGCCTGGATGATTCCGCCAGCGCTCCAGCCAATGCTCCCAGCCGGACGGCAATGGCTTTGGAATTTCGACCGGATATTCTGGCGGCAGGCAAGTGGGAAACAGGATGGTGGCAGCAGTGAGGTCTGCAACGCTGAATTGGTTGCCAATCAAATAACCAGTCCGTTCCGAATTCCCTGCAACAAAATCCAGTGCCTCCTGGGTTAACGCACAACCGGCCTCAGCACCGGTCGCGCTGATCTGCATGTCAAGCATCATTACCGCGCGAATGGCAGGAAACGCGCCTACATACAGTTTCTGCTGCCATTCGGATCGCCCTGTGGCAATGCGCCGTGCGCTGTATTCGGTATGTGGCAGAAATTCATGGAAACCAGCGCGCCTTACCGCTGGGCCGATCTCTTCATCAAACCATTTCTGGATTTCCAGCGCTTGCTCGCGCAGAGCCGGATTCTCCGGGTAAAGCGGCGGATCGGGCCACGTCTGCTCCACGTAGTCGAGCACCGCAGCCGAATTCTTCAGTACGTGGCCTTCATGTCGCAATATGGGCATCGCCTTCTGGCCGAAGCGCGCAATCAGCTGCACGGCATGAGGCCCCGGCAGCAGCGAGTGGCGGATGTGCGGAACGCGCTTGTAGTCCAGTGCCCAACGCGCCTTCTCTGGATACATCGAAAAGTGCATTTGCCAGAGTTCTGGATACCTCATGATCTCCTCCTGAAAAGCCCTAGCTCGAACTGAACCACCGAACTGCGGTGATCAATTGCGACTGCCTGTGGCTGAATCCCATCTATCTCCGTCTCTACCGGCATCGGTTTCATCGGTGCGGGGTCCATCCTAAAGCTGGAATGAGAAGGTATCGAGCGTAATCACGGTGATCTCCAACACTAAAGCCGTAAGGCCCTCATGCATCGATACTGCCTGACAGGCCGACTGACACCGAGTAGTCGAGCGGGGCGGCCGCAATTCGACGGCTGTCCGCACTATTTCTTTCTGCAGAGATGGACCCGGTGGCGGTGTGCCCGTGCCGCGCAATCACGGTTGTTTGTATCACCTGCAGTCCGATCGAGTCAGACCATCTGCGTCCACGCACGCAGCTCGCTTTCATGACGGCGCACGACTTCGCGACCTTCTTCGATCGCCTGCGCAGCGCGGTGGAAGTCCATCAGTGCGTAGTCCTCGAGCAGCGGCACCAGTGAAATCTCCGGCGGATCGCCGGCCATGCGGCTGCGCGTGATGCGGTCCTGCATGATGTTGATGCTCGTCGCGACGACATCGAACATGCCGGGCCGCGCCTGATTCGTACTGCCGAAGTAGCCGACCACGCGCTGCCAGAATCCACGCACGGGCTTTTCGCCGCCGCTCTCGTCAATCGCAGCAACCGCTTCGTCTGTTCCGGTGCCATGGTCAGGCTCGCCCTGCAGATCGGCCGCTGCAATCTCTGCGGCGGCTTCTTCGTTGGTCGCGCCGCTGGCCTCGGCTTTCATCTCGTCCTCGACCAGTTGCCGGCTCGCGCGCGACAGATGCGCGCCGACGAGCTGCGCGTTGAGATTGACTGCAATCACGATGTCGGCCCCCAGCGCACGACACGCGGACACCGGCACCGGATTGACCAGACCGCCGTCGAGCATCCAGCGGCCTTCGTGCTCGACCGGCGTGAACACGCCGGGCAAGGCGCAGGAGGCACGCGCCGCGGTGAGCACCGGCCCTTCGGTGATCCAGATCTCGCGGCCGGTCTTCATGTCGGTGCAGACGCTGACGTAGCGCTGCGCGAGATCCTCGATGTTCGGATTGGCGTGGCGCGTGCTGAATGAGCCGAACAGCTTCTCGCCGCGCACGACGCCGCCGGAGAAGCTGAAATCCATCAGGCCGACCACATCGCGCATGGTCAGCGTCTGCACCCAGTCGGCGAGTTCCTTGAGCTGGCCGGCGACGTAGACCGCGCCGACCAGCGCACCGATCGAAGTACCGGCAACCACCTGCGGACGGATACCCATCTCTTCGAGCTGCAGGATCACGCCGATGTGCGACCAGCCGCGCGCCGATCCGCTGCCGAGCGCAAGGCCGACGACCGGCTGTTCGTGTTTGCCTTTCATCCGCTGTCCAATCACCTGTTGTGATCGGGCATCGTATCGGAGCCTGGATGAGTTCGTCCGCTGATCTTCGTTGCGGTGTCGCTTTTGCGGCACCCGCGATACACCGCACCGAGTGCGGCACTCGAGACGAACGGTCTTTGGGGGACGCTCCGCTTCAACGACTACCCAGCAAAACTCCGCTCGTCTCGAGTGCCTGCGAAGCAGGTGTATCGAGAGACCACAGATGCTCCGGCAGAGCTAGAACGTATACGCGACCGCAAACCCCGCATAGTCGCGATCGCGCATGCCGTTGACCGTGCCGCCGGCAGCCCAGCCCTGGTAGTACAGCTGCGTCGTCAGGCGATTGGTGATCTCGATGTCGGTCGCGAGCTGGAACATCATCGTGCCTTCGATGAAGTTCTGCGCCGGGCTGATCGAGATGCCTTCGACGTCGTGCGACCAGACAATCTGCGGCTTCCAGGTCCAGCCAAACAGCCACTGGTTGTATTCCATGCGCACGATCACGCGATAGCCGGCAGCAAATTCGTCGGCGAAGCCCTCGGTCTGTTGCGTCGGCGTCAGGCGCATCGTTGCCGGCGAACCATCGTCCGGCAGGCCGCCGGTGCCGTCGGCGCCCGCGCTTGCGTGCGTGTTCTGGAAGTCGCCGCCCTCGAACTGCAACTCGTCGCGCGAGGGCATGTCCATCGCCCAGGTGAAACCGGTTTCGAGCAGCAATTGCACCTGGTCCGCGCCGAAGGGATTCTCGCTGCTGCCGAAGATGCGGATGCCGGTAAAGCCGACCTGCAGTACCTGCAAGCGCTCGTAGCCAAGGATCAGTTCGTTGGCCTCTACCGTCCCCATGTTGCGGTACTCGGTCAGGAAGCTCGGCGCGGCATGGCGCCGCGACGGCAGCGCAAAGTTTGTCGTCCCGTGAGCGGCCAGCTGCAGCGCCAGATCGATCGTCTCCGGCGAGGTCGCGATTGCCAGTGCGGTGGCCGGATCGAGTCCGGCGTTGACGAGACTCTGCACCGACAGGTCGCTGATCGTCGCCAGACCGAGCACGATGTCGTTCGCCGGCAGCGCCGGCTGGATGCCGGCGAAGACCACGTCCGGGATATGGATCTGCACCGGCACGTTGGGCCGGTATGCGGCCTCGCCGGCCAGCGACCACTTGCCGATCGTCGTGTTGAAGCTGACGCCGTAGAGCTGGATGTCCTCGGGATAGTCGAGAAAGATCCGTGCGCTGTCGATCGGGGTCGGCTCGAGTCCATTCGGATTGAGCTTCATGCCGCGACAATCGGTCGTCGCCTGTAACACGTCGGTCGTCGTATCGGCAATGCAGGTGTGATCCGACGCGTACATGCTCAGGTACGGCAGACGGCTGTGGTAGTTCAGCGCATAGAGACTCAGCTCGGTGCCGATGTCCTGGAAGTAGGTTGTCAGCTTGGCGCCGACCTGACCGTCGTCGCGCGGCTCGCCGTGCTTCTCGTCGAGCGACACGGTCAGCGAGGTATCGGAAATGTTCACCCCGATGCCCGGCAGACGCTGGCGCCGCTCGGGGTCCTCGTGGAACTGGCCGACCGTGAGCAGCGCGGTATCGCGGCCGATGACATCGAGTGTCGAGAAGAAGCTGCCGCCGCTGGGCAGCTCGACGCCGCGCCAGGCGAGTTGATAGAACAGATCGAGCGTGACGTCGTCGGTCAGCGAAGTGGACAGCACAGCCGCCGGCGTAGTCTGGAACACCGCGGCGATCTGCGTCCCGGGCTGGTACAGGTAGCGCGCGTCCGGCGGATTGATCTCGCTGAGGCTGTTGAGTGCAATCAGCGTCGACTCGCCCCAGCGGATCTGCTGATAACCCACCGCCAGCGCGAATTCGTGGTCGAAAAAATTGAAGAGGCCGCTGACCAGCAGGTTCTCGAGCGTCGCGTCACTGCCGATCACGCCGCGCGCCTCGGCACTGCGCGGCGTGCGCGCCGGCTGATAGGTCGGGTCGAAATGGCGGTCGTCGAAATCGTCGTTGACCGGATCGAAGAAGTAAGTGCCGCTGGCCCTGAACGTGAAGTCGCCCCAGGTGGCGGTGAGTTCGCTGCTGATCTTGGACACCGCAGCGACGATATCGCCGGGGTCGTAGTTCATGTTGCCGTCATCCTTGTTGACGCCGAAGAATGCGCCCGGCGCGTCGATCAGCTTCTGGTTCGGCTCGGGATTGCCGTTGAACGAGACGCAGGCATCGTCGATCCCGGTTCCGCACAGCGACGGATCGAGATTGTTCTTGTCGATGAGCTGGTTGTTGCGGTCCTCGACCCGCCACGATGCGCCCAGCGTGACCCGCGTGTTCAGGGTTCCAGCGATCTCCCCGTAGTCGAAATCGATCGCCTGCGCCGGTGCGCTGGCCAGCAAGGTGATCGCCCCTGCCCACATTCCCCACCGTCGCACCGCACCCACGTGACTGGCTTGCATGCTGGTCTCCACCTTCTCGCTTCAGACGAAGCCGTCGGTACATTGCCGGCGGCCCATGATTCTGTGATCAGTACATCTCTACCGCCTACCGATGGCTGCTGGCAAATCGCTGCCCGGGATCACCGGCAGCATCAGCGCCGATGGCGTATCGCCGCCGATCGACACGGCATTGACGCCGGGCACCGACAGCATGAACAGCGAAGCGCCGAGCAGATACAGGCGCAGGCGATGCCCCGTCTCGAAGCGATTGCCGATCGGCCAGAACTCGACGTTGTACTCGCGTGACTGCCCCGGCAGTGCGAGATCGTTCTCGCTGTAGATACCGTAGGCTTGCACAATCTCGCCGTCACCGTTGTACACGGTGCGCTCGGGATCGATAAGCGGGTAGGTCATGCGCAGGCGGCCGACGCCGACGGCGTAGGCCTGACCGTCCGGCCAGACATCGGCAAGGACTGCGTAGATGTCGGACACCGGCACGAGCGCGGACAGGAACAGCTTCAGGTTCGCCGGGCCGACCACTTCAACGGGCGCGTCGAGCGCCGGCGTCGTGTAGGTCAGCGCCAGCGGCTCCTGCACCGCGAGCTGCGTCAGCAGCGGCAGCGTGTCGAACAGGGTCCGCGCGCCGGCCGAGGCGACGGTCGATGTCGTATGCGGATCGGTCGCGGTCGGCAGCGAGTTCAGGCCCAGATACAACTGCGCCGATTTCTCCGCGACCGCGGCCGTGCTCAGGGAACCGTCGTTCAGTGACGACGCACTACCAGCGCGCACCGCATCGAGATACAGCGGCTGCCAGCGCGTACCCGGCAAGGGCCAGTCGCTGCCGTTGATGCGCGTGAACTCGCCGGCATTGAGCGCGGCCTGGCTGCCGTTGCCGACCAGCAGCTGCACGCGCGGTTCGCGATCGATGCCGTTGGCCATGCCGCGCACATGGTGGTCGAACCAGCGCTGGAAATCCGGATACGGGCTCGCGGTGCCGGCCGGAAATCCGTCATGCGCGCCGGACACGCGCAGATGCGTATCGACGCCCTGGGAACGCAGCATTCGGTAACTCTCGAACGGGCCGCGCGGCTCCGGATCGTAGAAGCTGGTGGCGGCCAGCACCGGGAAGCGGTTCGGTCCGGGGCGCTGCACGCGTTCGGCCCAGTAGTCGTCCAGCGAGGTGTGCAGCAGGATGCCGACATCCAGGCCCAGCATGCCGAGACCGGTGAGCAGCGCTTCGCTGACGGGTTCGCCGGCAAAGACGCCGCTCGCCGCCTGCTGCAGGAACGGCGCGCCGACGCCAAGGGCAACGACTGTCGCCGGCGCGAGATTGAGGATGCCGCCCGGATACAGCAGATCGCGATACAGATCGCTGGTGCCGGCAAGCAGCGATGCCGCCTTCACGCAGGCCAGTGGCTGATGGATAGCGTTGTAGATCGCAATCGCGCTGGCCGAGAAACCGAACAGGCCGATGCGGCCATCGCTCCACGGCTGCTCGCAGGCCCAGGCGAGGAACTCGGCAACATCGAGCTGATCGCGCGGACCGATTGCCGTCCACACGCCGTTGCTGCTGCCGGTGCCGCGCGCGTTGACGATGACGTGGTTGTACGCGGTGCCGAAGCTATCGCCGAACGACGCCGGCGCGCTGAACTGCTGCGCGAACGAACTCGATCCGTACGGCGTGAACTCGACGATCAGCGGTCGTGCGCGGAAGTCCTCGGTGCTGCTGCTGACGAAGGCGCTGAGCGCGACGCCGTCGCTGGCGGTGAACTTGATCGTCTGCGTGTGGAATGTCGAGTTGCGGTCGGCCAGGGCCGCGGCGGAGTTGACCGCATCGACTGTCGCGGTGCCCGCGTCGTCGCTGCCGCAGGCGCCGAGCAGCACGACGGCCAGCAGCAGTGCGCTGCGCCTGAATGAACGGCTGATCATCAGGCCGCCTTCTTCGCGACGGCGTCTATGCGGTTGTTGAGCAGGCGCATGACCCACTCGTACGGCGGCGCGAACTTGGACTGGAACCAGTAGCCGATGCCGACATCGAAGGACGTGAACACCATGTACCTGCGGCGGCGGATGCCGCGCAGGATCGCCTTCGCCGCATGCTCGGGCGTGATCGCTCGGCGGCGGAAATGTTCGGTCAGCGCGCGCACCTCCGGATGGTTGCGGTCGAAGCCGACGATCTCGACGGTGTTGACGAGCCCGGTGTCGACGCCGCCGGGGCACACCAGGCTGACATGGATGCCGTGGCGGCGGAGGTCGTAGCGCAGCACTTCGGAAATGCCGCGCAGGCCGAACTTGCTCGCGCTGTACGGCGCATGCCAAGGCAGGCCGAACAGGCCGGCCGCCGAAGACACGTTGACCAGATGGCCGCCGCGGCCGGCCTTGATCATCGCCGGGACGAAGCTTTCCATCACGTGGATCGGCCCCATCAGGTTGATCTCGATGGTCTTGCGCCAGTGCGAATGCTGCAGGTTCTCGATCGCACCCCAGACCGAGATGCCGGCGATGTTCATCACCACGTCCATGCTGCCGGCCTGGGCGTGGATGTCGTCGGCGTAGGCGCGCACGGCGTCGTAATCGGAGATGTCGAGCGCGCGCGATACGGCGACCTTGCCGCCGGTTTGCCTGATGGACTCGACGAGCTGCGCCAGCCCGTCGGCGTTGATGTCGGTCAGGAACAGCTGCGCACCCTGCTTGGCGGCGAGGACCGCCACCGCACGGCCGATGCCGCTGGCGGCGCCGGTGATGAAGCATTTCTTGTCGCGCAGCAGATCCGAGGCCATGGCGTGTGTCCGTTGATGGGCAGCGATCGATGCCGCATCGCTCCGATGCTAGGAGGGCGCCGCCGGGCGGCCTAGTCCTCAAACCGGTCAGGCGAGGTATCCGATTCGGCCATCGGGCTTTTGGTGGCCGCAATTGCTGCACACTGTGGCTTCGGCGCGCGCGCCGGAACAGGCGCTGCGGGAGGCTCGGGGGAGCGATGACGGGCGTGGCGGAACGAAAGACCCAAGGCTGGATTTCAGTGCGGCATCTGCAGCACATCGTGGCGATGGGCCAGGCCGCGGGGCTGAGCGTCAGCGAGATGCTCGGCGACACCGGCGTTGCGCAGGGCCAGCTCGCCGACACCGAAGGATCGATCCCGCTGTCGGCGATCGAGGCGATGCTGGCGTCGATCACCCGGCGCCATCGCATGGCGCAGATCGGCCTGCAGCTCGCCAACGACATCCAGCCCGCGACCTTCGGCCCGCTCGGCCACATCGCGCAGACCTGCAAGACCTTCGGCGATGTCATCGAGGTCGCGATGAAGTTCAGCGGCCTGCTCAGCAACGTCGGCCAGTTCACGCTCACACGGCGGCCGGGCTCGATCGACCTCGCGTGGACCTGTCTCGCCGGTGGCCCCGCAATCCGGCGCGAAGCGACCGAGTACGTGATCGGCGCGCTGGTCGTGATGAGCCGTTTCCTGCTCGCCAACCAGAATGCCTTCCCGCTCGCCGTGAGCTTCAGCCACAGCCCGCCGGAAGACGCCGCCCAGCGTCGCACCTACTTCACGTTCTTCAAGTGCCCGGTGCATTTCGACCAGCCGGCATCGGCGATCACGATTCCGGTCAGTGTCCTCAACACCCGCATGCCCTACGGCGACACGCATCTGAAAGGCCTGCTCGAACAACACGCGGCCGACCTGCTGCGCCAGCGCGCCGAACCGACCACACTCGTCGACGACGTGCGGCATCTCGTCAGATCCATGCTGTCCGACGGCGCGCCGTCGCGCGAAACCGTTGCCGCGCAGCTCGGCATCAGCAGCCGCAGCCTGCACCGCAAGCTCGAACTCGCCGGAACCCACTACGGCGCGGAACTGAAGGCCGTGCGCCTCGCGCTCGCAACCGAACTGCTGCGCGATGACGGCATTCCGGTGCGCGATATCTCCGAACGCCTCGGCTTCTCGACGCAGCAGGCCTTCCTCAAATGGTTCAAGCAGCTGACCGGCAAGACGCCCGGCGCCTTCCGCATCCGCACCGACCATCCGGCATGACCTCGAACGAACTCGCGCCGCAGGGCGGCTGGATCACTCATCGGGAACCACGCCTCCTTGCGCCGCCACCCGCTGCGCGTGGCTTCGTGTTCCGCACGGCATCGTGGGCATCCCGCATGTTCGGACGCAGCCAGATGCCGGACATCTTCTCGGTGCTCAACATCAATTCACGCCTGTTCTGGGGCTGGCTGTACTTCGCGT
Source organism: uncultured Salinisphaerales bacterium (assembly GCA_964507195.1). Taxonomy (GTDB): domain Bacteria; phylum Pseudomonadota; class Gammaproteobacteria; order Nevskiales; family Nevskiaceae; genus Solimonas. Next base: position 18,158 of record CAZDPA010000070.1, read on the forward strand.
CGCGCCTGATGCCCTTCGGCCGCCTGCCGGCGGCGACGCGCGAGAAGATCATCCTGCGCACCGCCTGGAATACGCGCAGCCGCTACGAATGGGGCCAGCACGTCGAGATCGGCCTGCGCTGCGGCGTGAGCGATGCCGAGATTGTCGCGGTCACGCAGGGCCCGACGGCGTTCAGCGATCCGGTCGAGCGCGCGACGATGCAGGCCTGCGACGAGCTGCTGCGCGACAAGGTCATCGCCGACGCGACCTGGCACACGCTCAAGGCTCACTATGACGACCGGCTGCTGCTTGAAATCGTCATGCTGATCGGACACTACGAAATGGTCGCCGGCTTTCTGAACAGCGCGGGCCTGATTCTGGAGTCGTCGATCGAAGAGAAGCTCCAGGCATTCAATCAAAGAGTGCGAGGTGCTTGATCCCATGAATCGAAGCAGTTCCGTTGCACTGCTACGTACCGGCTTGCTCGCACTCGCGACACTGCTCTGCGCCTGCGGTGGCGGCAGCCCGGATGAGTTCGCTGGCGGTGGCACAGGATCGCAGGCAATCCCGCCGACTCTGCCCGAACCCACCTACGCCCACACGGTCAGCGAGG
>CAZDPA010000071.1:0-18525 GCA_964507195.1 uncultured Salinisphaerales bacterium
ACTGTGGCAGGCGCTGCGCGGCAGCGAAGATATCCTCGCCCAGCGCTGGCCGCAGGTCGATACGTCTGCACTGACACGTGATGAGTTGGCGATCGTTGTGCAGGTCAACGGCAAGCTGCGCGCGAACATCAGCGTGCCGGCCGCGGCGAGCAAGGACGACATCCTTGCGATTGCCCTGGCCGACGAGAACGTGCAGCGCTTCGTGACCGGGCAGACGATCAAGAAGCAGGTCGTCGTGCCGGGCAAGCTCGTGAACTTCGTCGTCTGATGCGCCTACTCCTGCGATCACTCGCGCTCATCGCCACGCTGCTGCCAGCGTTGTTTGCCGGGGCGTGCGGTTTCCATCTCGCCGGTACGCGGCCACTGCCCTCGGCGCTGCAGCTGGTCTACATCGATGTCGTCGCGCCGTATCGCGTGGTTCAGCCGCCGGTGGAAAGCGCGCTGCGCGCGATCCTTCAGCGGCGCGGCGCGGATGTGCGTGGCGATCGTGGCGCCGGCATCACCGAGATTCGCCTCACTGAACTCACCGAAAGCCGCGAAGTACTGTCGGTCGGCATCAACGGCAAGGCGATCGAGTTCCGCCTCGTGACCAGCGTGCAGTACCAGGTGTTCCGCGATGGCAAATCGATGGTCGAACCGGGTGCACTGCGCGTGACCCGCGACTACAGCTTCCAGCCCGAACAGGTGCTGGCCAAGGAAGCCGAAGAAGCGCGTTTGCGCGATTTCATCCAGACCGAAATGGCGGAACTGATGCTGTTACGGCTGGAAGCGCAGCTGGGTCAACTACCGATGGCACCGGTGCCGATTCCGCCGGCGCCTTAGGGATTTGCCCTGGTCTCTCGATACACCCTGCGCTCCGCGCATGGCACTCGAGACGAACGGGCTTTTGTTGAATCCTGAACGTACAAATACTCCCCCATTCGTGTCGAGTGCTGCTCGCGATGGCGAGTGGTGTATCGAGGGTGTCGCAAAAGCGACACCGCTACTGCATTGCGGCATTGTTGGTTCAGATGGATGCACATTGTCCCCCTCTCCCCGGGGGGGGGGGGGGGGGGGGGGGGGGGGGCGCGCCGCAGGCGCATACGCAGGAAAGAGCGGCCCCTCATCCGCCCTTCGGGCACCTTCTCCCCGCACGCGGGGAGAAGGAAAGATTCCCCTGAGGATTTTCCATAACGATGTTTCCGCCTAAAGCGAAAACGCGCTAAGGCGGCAACTGCCGCGCCAGCAGCGCTGCCGGATGCAGCACCTCCGGTGCACCGCCGCCGCGCCGTCGCAAACCCCCTGCAATGTGCAGCGAGCAGCCGATGTTGGTGCTGACGATGTAGTCCGGTTGCAGTAGCGCGGCGCCATTCAGCTTGCGCTGCAAGAGCTGATCCGCCATCTGCGGCTGGGTCACGAAGTAGGTGCCGGCTGCGCCGCAGCACTGATGCGTAGCGTCCAGTTCGACAAGTTCGATCTGTGGGATCTTGCGCAGCAGATCAAGAATCTGTTGTGTACCGCCAAGCACGTTGCGCTGGGTGCAGGGCAGATGCACGGCGACGCGCGCTTTCAGCGGTAGCAGATGCAATTGCGCGGGCCAGCGCCTGAGCAGCGCAGCGCAGGCGTCGTCGAGTTTTCTGACGAAGGTTTCGCCACTCGCGCGATCCTCAGCGAGACGCGCGTAGTCGACCAGCGTCGCGCCGCAGCCGCTGGCGCTGTGCACCACGCAGCTTGAATCCGAGAACGCATCGATGTTGCGTGCGACATTGCGCGCGGCACCATCCGGAAGACCACCGTGCTCGTGAATCGCGCCGCAGCAGCCCTGGTCGCGCGGGATGTCGACGCGATAACCCATGTACTGGAACAGGCGTTCGAGCGCGTGCAACGTTGGCTCGTCGACGAGCCGGCCGACGCAGCCGGTGAACAGGCTGATGGTTTCCTGCTGCGTCGCTGGCGGCGCAGGCGGCAGCGCGGCATAGCGTCGTTCAGGGATCAATGACTCGAGGCGCGCGAGGCGTCCGCGACCGAGGACCGCACTCGCTCGAACCAGGTGCTGGATGCCGCTGCTGCGGTACAGCCACAGCAGCGCCTGCAACACGTGCAGTCCGATTGAAGACGACAGCACGGCGCCGGAGAGTCGGGTGATGCGCGTGCGCTCGGGCTTCTGCGTTGCGAGCAGTGCGCGACCGGCATCGATCAGCTCGCCGTAAGGCACCTTGGCCGGACACACACGCTCGCAGGCACGGCAGGACAGGCAACCATCGAGGTGCGCTTCGAGCGCGGGCGTGACGCTGAGTGCACCCATCGCCAGACCCTGCATCAGCGAAATGCGTCCGCGCGGCGAATCGCCTTCATGCTGTGTCTGTCCATAGGTGGGGCAGTGCGGCAGGCACAGGCCGCACTTCACGCACAGGTCAGCCGCGCCCAGCGGAAACGCGGGGCTGTGTGGCGCTGGAGTCTGGATCGGCGGCAGAGCGTCGTTCATGGCGTCCTATAATACGCGGCAGTTCCGGCCTGTCCGGGCTGATCAAAACAACAGACAACGGAGAATTAAGGATGATTCGTCGCAGCCTTCTGCTGGTGGCCTGGCTGGCCGCCGCTCCTGCACAGGCCCAATGGGCGAACGAAGTGTCGCTCGGCTATCTGGCGGCCAGCGGCAACACGGAAACGGAATCCCTGAACGGCAAGGCCACGCTGGTCTACAAGACCGATCAGTGGACCAACACCTTTATCGGCCAGGGCGCGTACAGCACCGAGCAGGACGACACCACGGCGGAACGCTATGCGGCATCGGACAAGTTCGACTGGAATCTGTCTGAAGTCGACTATCTGTTTGCTGCGGTCGACTGGGACAAGGATCTGTTCGGCGGCATCCGCGAGCGCACTTCGGAAACCTTGGGCTACGGCCGCCATGTGCTGACCGGCCCTGAGCACCTGCTCGATCTGGAGATCGGCGCCGGTGCGCGTCAGAGCGAACTCAACGGCACCCGCGAGAACGAGGACGACATCATTGCCCGCGGCTCGGCGAAGTATCAGTGGACGATTTCCGAAACCAGCCAGTTCGTGCAGACGCTGAAGGTCGAGACTGGCGACTTCAACACCTATGTTGAATCGGTATCCGAGCTGAAGCTGGCCATTGTCGGTGATCTGTTCGCCGCGCTGTCGTATACGGTCAAGCACAATTCCGAGGTGCCGGACACTTCTGAAAAGACCGACACCTACACCGCCGTCAGCCTCGCATACAGCTTCGGATCGGAATGAGCCACTACCGTCACCACGTCTTCTTCTGCTGCAACCAGCGTGCGCCGGGGGAGCGCACCTGTTGCAACGACAAGGGCGCGACGCGCGTGCGCGACTACGCCAAGCAGCGTGTCAAGCAGCTCGGCCTGAATGGGCCGGGCAAGGTCCGGATCAATCAGGCGGGCTGCCTTGAGCGCTGCGAGGAAGGGCCGTGCATCGTCGTCTACCCGGACGCGGTCTGGTACCGCTATGTCGACGAAGAAGACGTGGATGACATCATCGAGCAGCATCTGCAGAACGGGCAGATCGTCGAGCGTCTGCGGATTCCGTAGGGAACTCTGCCAAGCGGTCAAACTTCTCTCCGTTCGTGTCGAGTGCTGGCGAAGCCGGTGTATCGAGACACCAGTGCTGCAGTAGCGGTCTCTCGATACAGCGCCTACGGCGCCACTCGAGACGAACGGAACTTGGTTGGGCCGAATGCCCTCAAAGAATCGGCAGATCAATCCCCAGCGGCGTTTCATCCTTCTCTTCCAGCACAGGTTCGGCTTCGGGCTCGGTGACGGCCATCGGTGCGGTCGCCGGTTCGCCGGTGATCCATACCAGCATGTCGAAGTAGGTCCGGATGTTGCCGACATAGGTGCGCGCTTCGTAGCCGCGCGCGTAGCCGTACTTGGTCTTGCTGTGCCATTTCGGCTGCGTCAGCAGCGGCAGCCGCTCGCGCACGTCGAGCCAGCGCTTGGGGTCGCCGCCCTGCTTCTGCGTCAGGTCCATGACGTCGAGCAGATGGCCGTAGCCGATGTTGTACGCGATCAATGCCAGCCAGCTGCGATCCGGCTCGACGATCTCCGGTGGCAGCTTGTCCAGCAGCATGCGGTAGTAGCGCGCGCCGCCAGCGATGCTTTGCATCGGATCTTCGCGGTTGGCGACGCCCAGGCGCTGCGCGGTGGCGGTGGTCAGCTGCATGATGCCGCGCACGCCGGTGGGGCTCACTGCTGTGCGGTCCCAGTGCGATTCCTGATAACCGATGGCTGCCAGGAGGCGCCAGTCCAGGCCGGTGCGCAGCGCGGCTTTTTCGAACCCGCTGCGGTAAGCCGGCAGGCGCGTTTCGACGTGACCGGCCAGGGTCAGTGCGCCGAGCGCTCCGACCTGCTGGACGTGACCGAAGTAGCGGTCGCGCAGGCGCGACATCTCTTCCTGTCCATAGGCTTCGAGAAAATTCTCGGCTGCCGCCAGCAGACTGTCATCGCGCGTTGCCGAAACTGCCCAACCGAGTTGCCGGGCGCTGCCGACCGGAAACGCCACACGCAGGTTCGGGTAGTAGCGTTGATTGATGGCGACCAGGTCCGAGTTGGCGATGGTGAAATCAATCGTGCCTTCGGAGACCGCCAGCAGGAGCTCTTCAGATTCCTGGTCCGGGGATTCCTGCCATTTCAGGTTCGGATGGGCCTCGGGATCCAGTTCCTGCAGACGCTCGGCGGCCACACTGTGCGCCGGCACGTGCAGGTTGCCGCTGACATCCGCCAGTGATTTCGGCTTCCTGGTGCCTTTGCGGTAGACCAGCATCGGCGCGACCGCCTGCAGCGGGCGGGTGAAACGCAGGCCGCTTCCGGGGTCAGGCGTGATGACGACGCCGGCCGCGGCCAGATGCGCGGCGCCGTCTTCGACCAGACGTGCTGCCTCCTTCGGATTGGCGACGACCTTGACGTCCAGCGGCACCCCCAGCTCGTTCGCGAATTGAGCGGCCAGATCATATTCAAAGCCCACCGCGTCACCGCCGGGGCCAATGTAATAGGTCGTCGGACTGTTGACCGTGGCGATGCGCAACACGCCGAGCTGACGGATTTCATCCAGCATGGACGCCCGCGGCGAGCAGGTCGAAACCAGGGCCACCCAGGTCAAAACCAGCAAAAATGGCCCCAACCGCCACAGTCGCAGCAGCGATTTCCATCCAAGGATAGGTTTCGCGGTCAGGTTCATTTAGAATGCGCGCCCTGAACAGCAGGGCTTTCGGGCCAACGCTAGCACAACAGGTACTGCAAACAGGTTCTGAATATCGCCGGAAGGCGTCATTCCGGGCTGGCCGCTTCGACCCGGCGCAGTATCCGCAAGTTCACGGAGAGGTGGCAGAGTGGTCGAATGTACCTGACTCGAAATCAGGCGTGCGTGCAAACGCACCGTGGGTTCGAATCCCACCCTCTCCGCCATACAAAGAAACCCCCGCAAGGGGGTTTTTTGTTGGAAGCGGCGGTTGAGGATTCAGTCACAGTTCAGTGCTACGGGAATATCTAGGACATCTCCTTCAACAGTGTTCGAGACCGCCATGCATAAGAAACTCAAAAAACTCATCGGTTCCTCTCTTGCTGGTCTCACCGCCGTCGGCTTGCTTGCACTCAGTGCCTGCTCCGGTAGCAGCGGTGGCAACGGCACAACCCAGTTCAAGCTTGCCGTTGCCGACGCGCCGGTCGATGGTGCCGAGGCAGTGGTAGTCAAGTTCACCGGCGTTGAACTGCTCGGCGCCGACGAAGATCCGGTGCTGATCGAGTTCACTGCTCCGAAGACGATCGACCTGCTGAACGACAGCGGCACGGCATCGGCTGTGCTGTTCGATGTGCCGATCCCGTCCGGCAGCTATACGCAGATCCGTCTGCTCGTTGTGGCCGATGGCGATCCGCTGGATTCCTACATCGACCTTGCCGACGGCAGCCGGCAGGGCCTGCGGGTGCCGAGCGGCACCCAGTCCGGACTGAAGCTGGTGTCTGGCTTCGAAGCCCCGAGCGGCGGCATCGCGAACTTCACGGTCGATTTCGATCTGCGCAAAGCCATCACCTGCCCACCTGGCCAGGACGGGGTTTGCCTGCTGAAGCCGGCACTGCGCCTGGTCAATAACGACGAAGTCGGAAATGTTCAGGGTGTAGTGAGCGCAACGCTGGTGCCGGAAGGCTGCACGCCGGGCGTGTACATCTACAGCGGTACCGTCGCTGCGCCGGAAGACAACAACAGCACGGCGGTGAATCTGAGCGCGCAGCCGATCGCGTCGAAGGTGCCGGTCGTCACTGCGCAGTCCGAAGGCGGTTACTACTATCAGCTGACGTTCCTGCCGCCTGGCAGCTACACCGTCGCCTTGACCTGCAACGCCGCGTTGGATGATCCGGATCAGGCCGACGCCGAAGTGACGTTCGATCCGATCGTCAGCGGCATCGCGGTGACCAGCGGGCAGACGGTGACCGTCGACCTGCCGTAGAAGTATGTCGACGCAAGCCCGATCAATGACCGCAATGGGTCATTGATCGGGTCTGCGCATCAGTCGGGCCATGCGTCATTGGTGACGCGGATCGCGTAGAAGCCGCTGTAAACGTCGCTGTACCAGATTTCCTTGCGCCCGGGCACGAACTCGGGGCTGGCCATCGCATAGCCGCTGGCTTCGAGGTAGGGCGTCAGGCGCGGATGCATCGGCGCGTGGAAGTAGGCGACCTCGCGCGGACTGTGCACGTCGCGGATGTCGAACACGCGTAGGCCGGACGCGATCATGCTGCAGGCGGCGATCGTCGGGTCGACGCGTGTCGGCAGGTTGCAGTAGTGGCCCGCATAGCCCTGGCCGATGAAGTTGTTGCCCGGATCGGTGGCGATCTCGGCGAAGTGCTCGGGGTTGTGGACTTCCAGACGCAGGTCCGAGGCGACCCTGGGATTCGTCTCGTCGCTGATGTCGATGATGCGCGCCGCACCGACTTCGCCCGCGCGTGCGAACTCGTCGATCTCCAGCAGATACGGTTTGCCCTTGCTCGTGAACGGCAGCGCGTTCTGCGGAATGCTCATCCGCGGCCAGATCAGGCGCGAGATCTCGCGCACCACCGGGTCGGGTTTGCGCGCCTGGATTTCGGAGACGTCGAGGATGATCAGCGCACGGTCGAGATTCGGATCAGGCAGCGCGCAGGTGACCGCGAACGCACAGACGCCGCCGGACAGGCCAACACCGGCCAGGTAGGCTCGGTTGCCGTCAGCGCTGATCGACAGGCCGTGCGAGGAATACGGCATGGTCTTGATCACGCGCGGTTGTTCCGGATCGCTGATGTCGACGGCGGTCAGCGTCGGTGTGGCCGGCGAGGCGACGTAGAACGTCTTGCCGTCCGGAGACAGGCCGCTTTCGTGTCCGAACAACGTCAGCAGTCGCGAGGATTTCAGCACCGGCTGACGGCAGTCCTGCGAAATGTCGTAGATATCGACGATGCCCGGCGCGAGCGCGGCATTGCCGGCGACGGAGATCAGCAACCCACGTTCCTTGCTGACCACCAGCGACTCGTGCGGCGTCAGCATCGCCGGGGTCGACAGGCGCGCGGTCAGCACCGGCTGCGTGGGGTCTGCCATGTCGAGCACGTTGACGCCGTTCTCACCGTCGACGATGCCCAGCGGATAGAGCAGGGCGCTGTCGTAGTAGGCGCAGTCGTTGCCGGCGGCGTCGACGTAGCGCTCGACCTTGAAGCCGGCGACGGTGCCGATCGCATTCGGCACCACACGCGTGCCGACCAGCTCGGTGTTGCAGGTATAGCCCTCGGCAGCGCGTCCGCTCTGATGCTCGGCGCGACTCACCCGACCCTGGATGCCCAGCTCCGGACTGGAGCCGGGCCCGCAGACCGCCTTCGGCGTGGCGCCGCCGGAAACCGGTGGTTCTGTCTCAGAGGAGCTGCTTTCGCCACAGCCTGCGAGGGTGGCGATGGCGATCAGCAGCGCATATCGAAACGGGCTTGTCATGGTTCTGGTCTCTCCTCGAACTGCCGCTCGAGTATACCGAGAGGGCCTCCAGATCCATGTAAGCGAGTGGCAGCACGAGCTGCCGCAGACGCCGCTGCATGGCCAAACAGAAACCCCCGTGAGGGGGCTTCTGTCGAGTCATCGCTCAGTGCTTGCGATCGTCGCGTCTGTCGCGCGGCTCCTTCGACGTTGAAGGGCCGAGCGTGGTGGCCGAGCTGTGCGATGGTGGATCGGACGCCGGGAACGAATCCTCGATCGCGTCATCCATCTCTTCCTGCTTCTTGGCGTCTGCCCTCGGCTGGCGCACTTCTTCGGATTCCACCGGCTGCGCCTTGCGGGCCTTGATGGCTTCCTCGCGAGCGCGCTGGTCCGGCGGCGTACGCGGCTGGTTCTGCTGTTTCTGTGTCATTGGGCGCCTCCGTGTGTGGAAGTGCACCGTAGCCCCGGCTCACTGGCGCGGGCCTGAACCAGCAAGCGCCGTGCTCAGGGTAAATCCGGTTCGTCTGCGGTTCAGCGCACTGTTGGCGCGGCGATCTGTCGCTCGAGGAAATCGATCAGCGTGACCGTCGCGATTTCAACGTATTCGGCCGTGATATGGCCGTGCTGCTGCAGGGAGTGGCGCAGACAGGTTGTTGCCAGATCGACGCCCAGCGTAGCGGTGTCGATCGCCCGCGTCGGTAACGGATGGCCCGCGCGCTCCAGTACCGTTTCGATGAGCTGGCCGAGCTGCTGGATCGTTGTCGCGTAGATGCGATTGCTTTCGTCGGTCGTTGCACCGCCCAGGGACAGCATCATGCCGACCGGATGGGCGTTGTGGACCTTGGCCGCGAGCCTGACCATGCGGCGGGTCAGCGCCTGCCAGGAGTCTTCGGCGCTGCTGGCCGATTCTTCGCGGAGGGCTTCTTCAAGCAGGCCGAAATGGCGGCGTACCAGTTCATTGAGGATCGCGTAGGGGGTCGGGAAGAACTTGTAGATACTGGCGCGGGTGTAGCCCAGCCGCTGCGCCACCGCGGGAATCGAAAAGCCTTCAAGTCCCGACTCCGCAAGGATTTTCTGCGAGGTTTCGAGGACCAGCTCAAAGCGGTCGATGGCGCGCGACTGCTGCGGCTGGCGGGCCTGGGCGCGCGGATTGAGAGGGCTGGTCGTCATGCCGCCATGATCCCCTTGACGAGGAAAAGATACAAGTGTAACTTTATGAAAGTTACTTAAGTCACCAAATTCATGGACCGCGGTTCCGACGCACAATGGCCACCGCCACTGTGCCTCAGCCCGTCCTGCCCGATCACTGCGCTCTGCCGGAAACTGCGATGGATTCGACTGCTGAAATGAAGACCTGCCGCCTGGCCATCATCGGTTCGGGCTTTGGGGGTATTGGTCTGGCCTACTACCTGACCCAGGCCGGCATTACCGATTTCGTGATTCTCGAAAAGGCCGACGACCTCGGCGGCACCTGGCGCGAGAACACCTATCCCGGTGCGGCCTGCGATGTGCCTTCGCATCTGTACTCGTATTCCTTCGAGCCGCATTACCCGTGGAGCAACCGCTACGCGCCGCAGGCGGAAATCCTCGCGTACATCCGTCACGTCGCCAGCAAGTACGATCTCAATCGCTACATCCGCTACGGCGCGGAGGTCAGCTCGGCCGAGTTCGATGCGCAGCACGGCCTGTGGGAAATCGCGCTCGCCGATGGCTCGAAGCTGCGTGCGCAGGCGATGGTCAGCGCGGTCGGTCAGCTGCATCGGCCGGCGATTCCGGACATTCCCGGCCTCGAGAAATTCGTCGGCAAATCCTTTCACTCCGCGCGCTGGGATCACGCTTACGACTTCAAGGGCAAGTCGGTTGCAGTGAACGGCACCGGCGCGAGCGCTGTGCAGTTCCTGCCGATCGTTGCCGAGCAGGCCGCGCATCTTGATCTGCATCAGCGCTCCCCGGGCTGGGTCGTGCCCAAGGTCGATCGCAAGTTCTCGCGCTTCGAGCGCTGGCTGCTGGATACCTTCCCGATCATTCATGATCTCGATCGCCTGCGCGTCTACTGCATCACCGAAGCGCTGGCCTACGCCTACGACGGCCACAAGTGGGCCGAGACGCTGGTGACCTGGCTGGCGAAGATCCAGTTGCGGCTTCAGGTGAAGGACCCGGTGCTGCGCAAGCGCCTGACGCCGAACTTTCCGATCGGCTGCAAGCGCATCCTGCTGAGCATGGACTGGCTGCGTGCGCTGGCGCGGCCGAACGTCGAAGTCGTGACCGATGCAATCAGGGAAGTGACTCCAAATGGCATCGTCAGTGCCGACGGCAAGGAGCGCAAGGTCGACGTCATTCTCTTCGGTACCGGCTTTGCGGCGACGCAGTTCCTGACGCCGATGCGCGTCACCGGGCGCGATGGGCTTGATCTGCATGCGCAGTGGAAGAAGGGAGCGGAGGCCTATCTCGGCATGACCGTCACCGGTTTCCCGAACTTCTACATGCTCTACGGGCCGAACACCAACGTCGGTTCGGGTTCGATCATCTACATGCTCGAATGCCAGCAGCGCTACATCGTGCAGATGCTGCAGGCCGGAGAGAAGCAGGGCTGGGCCTACGCCGAAGTGCGCGACGACGCGCACCAGAAATATGTTACGGAGATCCGTCAGCGCAGTGCGGCGACGACCTTCGAAGGCGGCTGCCAGAGCTGGTACACGACGGCCGAAGGCCGCAATACGAACAACTGGGTTGGCCTGATGCGCGAGTTCAAGCGCCGCACCGCAAAGCCTGAGCTGACGGACTATCGGGTGACGACGCTGCCGGCGAACTGACGACGCAGGTCAGGCTGCTGCGTCTTCAGAATGCCCAATGTCCGAGCCGGAACAGCTTGGCAAAGACCTGCTGCAATACGAAGCCGGAGAGGATCAACGCACCGGCGACGGCCGCACCGAGCTGGGCGCGACCGGGGTGACTCGTATTCGGGCGTAGCCCAAGCAGCGGCGCTGCCATCAGGCCCCACACGATCCAGTCATAGCGCACGACGCTGCGCCAGTACGACTGGTTGTGCGACACGAAGAGGATGCAGACGAGTGTCAGCGCAAGCAGCCATTCGCGGCGCCAGGCCATCCACGCCGTGGTTGCGCTCAGCAACAGCAGCGCGGCCAGCGGCAGCACACCGAAGGTCAGCGCCGACTGGCTTTCCGCCAGGGCGTTCAGGCGGATGCCGAGTGTCGCGTTGACGGCGTTGATCAGACCTTCATCGAAGGTGCCTTGGGGCATCAGGAACTTTGCCTGCATGTCCAGGAAAGCCAGCGGCGATCCGGCCAGATGCTGATTGAGCAGCATCCAGAGTCCCAACGCCGGCAGCAGCGCCAGCACATACCAGCGGCGCAGCAGTACCCAGCTCAGCAGCGAGTAGCCGACGATGCGAATCGACGGTATCGCCAGAAACAGCAGCGAGCCAAGGATCCAGTGTCTGGGCGTGAGCGTACCCGGTGCGCGCAACCCCAGATGGAGTGCACACCAGAACAGCATCAGGAAAACGGCATCCGAGTACGGCACGAATGCGAAGTAACTGGCCGGCGCAGACAAGAAGAACAGGAATCCGCCGAAGGGTGCGACCTGAAAGCGGCTGTGGAGCAGCTCCGCGCAGAGCACTCCGGCGATCAGGAATGCCAGCGCATTGAGCAGGCATGCGGCCATGCCGAACGGCATTCCGCTGACGGAAGAAAGCGCGCCGCAGAGATATGAGAAGCCCGGCGGGAAGACGAGGGTGACTGGTTGGGCCAGATAGCCGATCTGCCAGATCTGCTCGTACCACTGGGCGTCCCACCGAAACCAGCCGCTGATCCACTGCGAAGGCGTTTCGGCAAAGCCGCCGGTCATTGCCAGCATCCACGCAAGCCACGCCGCGTAGACGCTGAGGTAGATCAGCAACCGCTTGAGCCAGGCCAGCGAGCGTGGTGCGACAACGGGTGCCGGAACCTCGCCTTCGGCAAGGTTTCCGGCACTGACGCGATGATCCTGCAACGGGCTTCCCGGTGGTCTCAGGTACCTTCCCAGATCACCGGCTGCTTCTTCTTGAACCATGCGGCCACGCGCGGTTCGTAGTGCGCTTCAACGATGTTGCGCCGCAGCTTCATCGTTGGCGTCAGGAAACCGTTGTCGATCGTCCACGGCTCGTTGACGATCACGGTGAAGGCCATGTGCTCGTGCGGATCGAGACCTTCGTTGACCTGATCCATCAGGGTTTCGAGTTCGCTCGACACTTCTTCGCGGCGCCCTTCATCGGCGAGGCTCTTGCGGGCTTCTTCGGAAAGCAGCACCAGCGCAAACGTCTCGGGCTGATTCGAACCACCGATGCAGACGGCTTCGATCAGGGGGCTGGCGCCGAGCTTGTTCTCGATCGGCACCGGCGCGACGTACTTGCCCTTGCTGGTCTTGAACAGGTCCTTGACGCGGCCGGTGATCTTCAGCCGGTTCTTGTCGTCGACCTCGCCCATGTCGCCGGTCATGAAGAAACCGTCAGCGGTATAGCTTTCCGCGGTCTTCGCCGGTTCCTTGTAGTAACCCATCATGTTCGCCGGGCTTTTGACCAGCACTTCGCCGTTGTCGGCGATGCGGCACTGCACTTCCGGATTCGGCGGGCCGACGTAGCTGGTCTTGGAATCGCCAGGGCGCGTGAAGTGCGAGTACGCGAAGTTCTCGCTCATGCCGTAGGCCTCGAGCAGATCGAGGCCGAGGCTGCGATACCACTCGACGATCGCCGGCGGCAGCGGCGCCGCGCCGGTGAACGCAACGCGCACATGCTGCAGGCCGAGCTGGGTGAGGATCTTGTGCTTGATCTTCTTGCCCAGCACCGGAATCCTGAACAGCACCTTCTGCTTCTTCAGCGGCAGCTTGTCGCAGACGCCCAGATGGAACTTGGTCCACAACCGCGGCACCGAGAAGAACATCGTCGGTCGTGCGCGACGCAGATCGGTCACAAACGTTGCGAGCGATTCAGCGAAGTAGACGTGGAAGCCGACATAGGTCGAATTGTTCTGAACGACCAGGCGCTCGGCGACGTGAGCGAGCGGCAGGTACGACAGCATGCGGTCGTCGGTGCCCAGCGTGAACAGCTTGTTCAGCAGCGTGCCGCAGACGTTGAATGAGCGGAAGCTCTGCATGACGCCCTTGGGCTGGCCGGTGCTGCCCGAGGTGTAGACAATGGTCGCGAGTTCGTCGAGTCCGCGATCCGGATTCCCCTGCAGCGGCGCGGACCGGGCAACGATGTCGTCCCAGGTCTTGCCTTCGGTTTTCGGTGCCAGCGGCAGCGTGATGACGGGCAGCGTGGCCGGCACCCCAGGTTTCATCGTCTCCCAATCGTCGAGCTTGCCGACGAATACCAGGCGCGCCTCGCTGTGTTCGAGGATGTAGCGGACGGTCTCTGCATTGAGCGTCGGATATAGCGGCACGCTGACGTGGCCGGCCATCCAGATCGCCCAGTCGGCCATGATCCAGTGCGCAGAATTCTTGCCGAGAATGGCGATATTGCTGCCCGCGGGCAGATCCAGCGACTTGAGGTAGGTCGCCATGCGCCGAACCTGGTCGAGCGCCTGCCCCCAGGTGTAGTCGACGACCTGGCCATTGCCGATCGGTTGGGTGAAATGCACGGCGTCCGCGCGGGTCTGTTCCCATTGATACAGGCACGCAAGCGGTGTGCGCGCATCCAGTGCTGCCGTCATGCAAGACTCTCCTTCGCCAAATCCATTATGTGTACTGGCAGTCGCCCTGATGAGGACGCCGCATGCCCCTGGGCGCATTTACGGACAAAGCGTGCGAGAAAACAAGCTGCACTGATAACGGGGCCGGCAATAGGTCAACGTGCCTGCCGGCGCTATGATCCGGCAGGACGTTCTAGGGGGAGCCTGCGCATGAGTGCTGACAGTCAGATCGAGTCGCCGCGGCCGATGATCGGCGTGACCGGCCATCTGATTCTGTCGAGCATCGAACGTGGCAACGTTGAGCGCCAGGCGCGCGCCTACCTCAGGCAGCTGTTCGCCAGCGAGCGCAGCTGGACCGGCATCCGCCTGCTGTCCGGGCTTGCCCCGGGCGCGGACCTGGTCCTGACCCAGTGTGTGCTTGATGCCTGCGCTCAGGCCGGTGTGCAGTGCCATCTCACGGCGGCCATCGTCGGTTCGGTCGAACAGTTGCTGGCGGACTGGCGCAATCGCATGCGCTCGCTGGAGATCCGCATCGATGCCGCGACGGAAACGCGCGTCGGGACCGCGGTCCGTGAGCTGATGGCGCGGGCAGATCGGCAGTTTTTCCTGGTGTCCGGCGAAGGCGACGGTACCCATCGCTATCGCGAACTGGCCGCGTTGCTTGCCGAGTCCACCGATGTGCTGCTCGCGGTCGTGCGTCCGGATCATGCCGGGCAGGCCGGCGGGTCCAGCGAGGTGCTGGCCTGGTGGCGCCAGCCCCAGCGCATTCCCGCGCATTACCGGCTGGGTCGAGGGACGGCTACGACGACCGGGCGCAAGGTGTTCGTGATTGATCCGGGGAGCAGCGGAGAGATCGATGATCGCGCGATCGCGCTCAGCACCGAGAGCGCGGCGGTGAGCGAAGTGCGCGATCGTCTGCGCGCGGGCAATCCGCTGTCCGCGAGTGATGCCGCCGCACGTGCGCTCGAAAAGTCGGACGACAGCATCGCCGTGCGCTACTGGTACCTGCTCAGCCTGGCGGCCAGTGGTGCGACAGGCCGTGCGCTGCGGCGTTATGACGAACTGGCGCCGGTTGAGGCCGAGCGCAGCGAAGACTGGCGCGCACTCAAGGGACGCCTGCACAAGGACCTGGCGTTTGCCGGCATCGATGTCGAGCGGAATCTGCGACTCGCGGCGCGCCAGTATGCGGACGCGTTCGATCACTCGGCGGGTGTGTTCTCCGGCATCAATGCCGCCAGCCTTTCTCTGCTGGCAGGGCAACGCGCGCAAGCCACGCGACTGGCGCGCGAGATCCTCGACATGACCCGCACGCTGCCGGCCACCGCCGACGAGCGTGATCTGTACTACTTCTGGGCCAGCGCTGCCGAAGCCAATGCGGTGCTGGGCGATCTGCCCGCCTGCGCCGAGGCCTTGTCGGCTGCAGACCCGCTGCTGCGTGGTGATCTGATGACGCGCAGCCGGACCCGTGACCAGATCGCACGCGTGCTCAAGGCGCGCGCAGTGCCGGCGACGGTCATCGATAGCCTGGCGATGCCGCAGGTGTATGTACTCGAGCCTGGCGTCGGTCGCAATGCCCCCCCGATGCCGGACAATCTTGCTGCGGCGCTGAAGGATTCGCCGGTCTACGTGATGCTCGGCGAGCGCATGAACGTCAAGCCGGGCGGCACGGATCCACTGAATCGCCTGCTCGCGGTTGGTGCACGCGTGAACATGGTTCATCCTGGTACACCGCGCCTGCGCGTGACGACAGCGCTGCGCGAGCGGGCCGAACACATCACGCAGATCACCGGCTTTCTCGGCGACGAAGCCGAGTGGCGTCAACGCTGTGCGCACCGCCTGATGTGCGGCTTGGCCAAACTCGATGCGCAGCGCCTGGGTGTAGAAGTGCGAACGCTGCAGGTCAGGGACGGTGCGCGCGGCCGGTATTGGGTGATCAGCAACGAAGCGAAGCAGCATAAGCCGCGGCCGCCGGCGAGGCGCTGCATGGTCGGTCTGGTGTTCACCGACATGGTTGGCTTCAGCGTGCTGGATGACGATGAAATCCTCGCCTACTGGACCATCGTCGTGCCGGCGCTGCAGAAGTGTTTGCGCCCTTACGCGGATCGGATCCTGCTGCAGCGGACCTGGGGGGACGCATTGCATCTCGTGACCATGGATGCGCCCAGTTCGGCGCTGGTCGCCGACGCGCTGCTGAAGACGGTCGTAGACCTGCGCCGCAAGCTGTCGGGAAAGCTGGCAAAGCTGGAGATCCGCGTCGGCGTCCACTTCGCGCCGGCGTGGCGCGGCGAGGACGCGGTGCAGGATGCGCGCACCTACTACGGTTCGCAGCTGTCGTTCGCTGCCCGCGTCGAGCCGGTGACGCCGCCGGGGACGGCCTACGTGACCGAAGCCTGCGCGGCGGAGCTGGCCGTCGCCGGGGCGACGTCGTTCCGCGTCGAGTACGCGGGTGAAGTGCCGCTGGCGAAGCGCTACGGCACATTCCGGTTGTACAGCCTCCATCGCAGGAATCGGTGAAGTGCTGAGGCGCGGGAATGCTTAGAATTGCGCGCCTGCGCACTCAGCTGCCCTACTCATGCCGACCAAGAACCGCCTCTACCGCATCACCTTCATGAATCAGGGCCAGGTTTACGACCTGTATGCGCGAGAGGTCAGCCACGGCGGCATGCTCGGCTTCGTCGAGGTCGGCAAGCTGGTGTTCGGCGAGCAGACCACGGTCGTGGTCGATACCAGTGAAGAACGCCTGAAGCAGGAGTTCGAGGGCGTCGAGCGCTTTTATGTGCCGGTGCACGCAGTCGTGCGCATCGACGAGGTCACCAAGCGCGGTCCGGCGCGCATCGTCGGTGGTACCGATGGCGGCTCCAAGGTCACGCCGTTCCCGATGTACAACTTTGGTGGCGATACAAAGAAGTGATGCGCTTCGCGATGCTGGGTTCGGGCTCGAAGGGGAATGCGACCCTGGTCGAGGTCAACGGCACGCGGGTGCTGATCGATTGCGGTTTCGCGCTTGGTGAGACCGAGCAGCGGTTGGCCCGGCTCGGCGTCGAGCCCGGTGCGATCGACGCGATCCTCGTCACTCACGAACACGGCGACCATCTCAGCGGCGTCGGCAAGCTGGCGCGCCGTCATCGCATTCCGGTGTGGATGACTCATGGCACTTTCGCGGTGTGGAAGGATCCGGACGTGCCGCACAGCCTGCGCTTCAGCCCGCACCAGTCCTTCGATATCGGCGCGATCCATGTCGAACCGTACCCGGTGCCCCATGACGCCCGCGAACCCTGCCAGTACGTGCTCAGCGCCGGCGGTCTGCGCCTGGGCGTACTGTCCGACGCCGGCCACATCACTCCGCACATGCGCGAGGTACTGTCCGACTGCGACGGCCTGATGCTCGAATGCAATCACGACGCGGTGATGCTGCAGAACGGACCGTATCCGGACATGCTCAAGCGCCGCGTCGGCGGCCATGTCGGTCACCTGTCCAACGCCCAAGCCGCCGGCTTGATGCGCGGCTATGCCTTCGAGCGCCTGCAGCACCTGGTGCTGACCCACCTGTCCGAGTCGAACAACACACCCGAGCTGGCGCGCCAGGCCATCGTCGAAGCATTGGGCGAGGACGCCGAGCGCATCGTCTGCGCCCAGCAGTCGCAGGGGCTGGACTGGCGGGAGCTGGTGCAGGGCTGAGAGTCCCCCTCTCCCCGGCCCTCTCCCGCGAGGGGAGAAGGAGAACAAATTTTAGCCCCTCGCCCCTTGCGGGAGAGGGGTTGGGGAGAGGGGGGTGATGCACGCACAGAGCCCTGTTCCAGCCCGCGCTCAAAGCAAAAACTCTTTCCCGGCCATGCGCCTTTGCCGGCGCAGCCATGCGAAAATGGCGCCCCCAAAGGGCCGCCCCCGGTTTTGCGGCCCCGCTATCAGGAATCCCATGGCCGTTACCGTGCTGCCCGGCGCCGAATCCCTCTCGGCATTCCGTATCGCCCGCCTGCTGGAAAATCTGCGCCAGCACGCCCCAGCTCTGCAGGCAGTGGCCGTGCAGGACCTGTATCTGGTCGATGCCGAAAACGTGCCGGTCATCAAACTGCGCCAGCTGCTCGGCGACGGCCCGGACGCGATCGCTGCGGCGGACCTGCTGCTCTATGTCGTCCCGCGCGTCGGCACGACTTCACCGTGGTCGAGCAAGGCGACCGACATTGCCCGCGTCTGCGGCCTGAGCGGTGTGCGCCGGATCGAGCACGGTCGGGCGATTTATCTCAGCGGTATCCGCGAGCTTCCGGCCGCGGCATGGGCTGCCCTGCATGACCCGATGATGGAATCGGTGCTGAGCAGCACCGAGCAGCTGCAGCATGTGTTCGACAGCCAGCCGCGCCGCGCGCTGCGCACGGTCGATGTGCTCGGCGGTGGCGCCGCAGCACTCGCCACCGCTAATCGTGAGTGGGGCCTCGCGCTGTCGGAGGACGAGCAGGAATACCTCGCCAGGCATTACCAGTCCGTCGGCAGCAATCCGACCGACGCCGAGCTGATGATGTTCGCGCAGGTCAACAGCGAACATTGCCGGCACAAGATTTTCAACGCCGACTTCGAAGTCGACGGCGCGCCCCAGCCGCACTCGCTGTTCCAGATGATCCGCCTGACCCACGCCGCGGCGCCGGAAGGTGTGTTGTCGGCGTACAAGGACAATGCCGCGGTCATCGAAGGCCACACCGCGATGCGCTGGTTTCCCGACAGCGATCACAGCTGGAGCGGTCGCGAAGAGCCTGTGCACATCCTGATGAAAGTCGAGACGCACAATCATCCGACCGGCATCTCGCCGCATCCGGGCGCTGGCACCGGCGCCGGTGGCGAGATTCGCGACGAAGCGGCGACCGGCCGCGGCGGCAAGCCCAAGGCCGGCCTCTCCGGTTTC
>CAZDPA010000072.1:0-15528 GCA_964507195.1 uncultured Salinisphaerales bacterium
ATTTGACTCTCCTTTTCAGTTTAGAAAAGGTGTCAACCTCGGGTAGGACGGGTCAATCTCAACATCTTCAGCATGTCCGTCTACCCAACGAAAGCACAACCTTAATTGGTCATTGATGCGAACGCTGTGCTGACCGGATCGTCGGACTATCAGAGCGTTGAACGACTCAGACTGCGGCGGCCTGCCCTTCGGCGGCGATGCGCTGCGTTGCGAGCTGGCGTAGCTCGACGGACTTGACCTTGCCGTTGCCGGTCACGGGCATCTCGGTCTCGCTCAGCAGCAGTACGCGGCGCGGGACCTTGAAGCTGGCGAGGCGTTCCTTGAGGTAGGCACGCAGTGTGTCCACGTCGAGCTGCACGCCGTCCTGCGATACGACGCAGGCGACGACCATCTCGCCAAGCGTGTCGTGCGGCACGCCGACGGTCTGTACCAGCTTGACGCCGGGAAATGCGGCGATCACGGCATCGATCTCCGGTGGTGAGACGTTGGCGCCACCGGTCTTGATGATCTCGGTCAGGCGTCCCTCCCAGAACAGGCGGCCGGCTTCGTCGACGTAACCGCCGTCGCCGGTCATGAAATAGCCTTCGCGGTCGAAGGTTTCTTCGCCGGTCTTGCCGATGTAGCCGAGCATCAGGGTCGGCCCCTTGATGCCGATCTCGCCGCGCTGGCCGCGCGGCACGATCTCACCGGTCGCGGTGTCGACGATCTTGAGGATGTTGCCGGGCAGCGGCAGGCCGTAGCTGCCCTTGAAATCCGCTTCGGCGGTGTTCGCCGGCACGGCGGTGTTGATCGTCAGGGTTTCGGTGGTGCCGTAGGCCGGGCGCAGCTGCCAGTCGGTCTTGACCGTCGGATGCTTGAGCAGCGTCGTGTTGTAGGTAACGTAGTGCAGGCTGCTGAGATTGGTGCTCGCCCACTTTTCCGACGCTTCGAGGCGTGCCCACTGATGCGGACGACCGATCGGGAAGCTCACGCGTTCCTGTTCCAGGATCGTCAGCGCTTCGTCGGCCTGGAACACCGGTTGCAGGATCACCGCGCCACCGGTGGTCAGCGCATTGCCGAGCACCATCGACAGGTTGCCCGACCAGAAGAAGCCATTGCCGGTCCAGCAACGCACGGGGAAATTCCTGGCATCGATATCCATCAGGCGCGACCAGCGCCACCACTGGATCGCCAGCGCGCGCTGCGCGTGGAAGATACCCTTGGGCAGGCTCGTGGTGCCGGACGAGAAGAACAGCACGCCGGCATCGCCTGGAGATATCGCCGCCGAGCGCGCTTCGACCTGCGCAGCGCTGACACCCAGTCCGCCATTGAGGAATTCTCTCCAGGGCTCGACAATCGCGGCATCAGGCAACGGCGCTGCGGAGACAGTCGTTACGGCATCGAGGACCACCAGGCGCCGCAGGAACGGAAACTTCTCGGAACTGAGGCCGCCCGGCTTCGCCGTCGCAATCCTCGGTTCCAGCTCACCGAGCATCGCGCCGAAATCCTTCTTCAGCACCTGGCGTTCGTACAGCAGCACCGACACCGCCGATGCCTTGAGCAGATGTTCGAGCTCGGTCGGCGTCGAGAACGTGCTGAGCGCAACTGCAATGCCGCCCGCCATCGCCGTGCCGAAAACGGCCGACAGATACTCCGGCCGATTCGTCATCAGGATACCGACGCGCGTGTCCTTGGTGACACCGGCAGCAATCAGTGCGCTGGCGACGCCCACCGAGCGCTGCCAGAGGTCGCCGTACGTCCAGGAAATGCGGTCGCGTGGCGTATGCAGCACCAGCGCCTCGCGGTCCGCGTAGCGCTGCGTGACTTCGCGCAGGTAGCCGGCGATCGTCAGGGCGCCCATGCCGGGTTCTTCGGCGAGCGGCGATCCGTAGACGATCGACAAGGTGTTTACTTGAGAAGCCATACTCGGCCTGCTTGCAGATGAGGCACCCAACAAACTCCGTTCGTCTCGAGTGCCACACGCGCAGCGTGTGGTGTATCGAGGGTGTCGCGACGGCGACACCGCAACCGCGGCTCGTGTGTCTCGATACACCGCGCCTGCGGCGCGGCACTCGACACGAACGGGCTATGTAGAGTCATCGGGAGAAAAGCCTCAGACCGGCAACTGCACATCAGCCGTACCGGTGAGAATCGTCTCGCCGGTCTGGGTCGTCATCTTCACTTTCACGATCGCGATCGGGCAGCCGTAGGCGCTGTTCTCGATCTTCTCGACGACTTCACCATCGATGAACGTGATGTCGCCCTCGAAAGCCGGGCTGCGGAACTGTGTCTTGGAGTGCCAGATGAAACCCCTGTGGCCGGCCCAGTACGACACGTAGTCGACATGCCAGGCATTCATCGACGCACCGTAGCCGTACATGCCGCCCATGCCGATGTTCGAGGCCTTTTCCAGATTCAGGTGACCGCTGGACGGGCCGTAGTACAGGCCATCGCCCTGGCGCGGATCGATCTTGCGCGCCTCGTGATCGTAGGTCATGTCCTTCGCAAAGCCGGCGTCTTCCTTGGCCGGATCGTAGACGCCTTCCGGCACGTTCCAGCGCCAGCTGCCCCAGATGTTCTGGCGGAATGCGCGGTACTCGGTGACGAAGGTCGTGATCGTGTGCGGACCGATGACACGGCGCGGCAGCTTGTCGCCGACGTTCACGTCCTTGAAGTTCGGTGTCCTGCCTTCGCGGTTCGACAGGATCCAGTCGTAGCGGAGCTTGTGGATCTCGGCGAGTTCCTGCTTGTCCCAACGCTTGGGGGTGGCCTTTTCCTTGCCGTAGACCTTGCGCTTGTTGGCTTCCTCGACGAGGTAACGGATCGCCGTCGCACGCTCACGCGCCACCAGCACGCCATCCTGGTTGCGATGTTCGGTATCGCCGCGCGTGAACACGGTCGGACCGGCGAAGCTGGTGTCCTTGACGTCGTAACCATCGAAGCGGCGCTGCTGGAACAGCTTGTCGCCCGGACGGATCGGTGCACCGAAGAACCACCATTCCTCGCCGCCGAAGATCAGGTGCGAACCGGGAATCTTGCCGAGGCAGGCAGGATGGCAGCCATGGCCGTAGTCCATTGCGACCGCGAAGGACTGCGGTGCAACGAGACCGCCGAACTGTGACTTGCGCGCGAACTCGGGATCCCAGTGAATCGGGTTCGGATAGTCCATCGCCATGACCCAGCGCTGGATATCGGTTTCGTTACAGGGATGCCACAGCTCCGCAAAGATGACCGGCTTACCGACCCAGCGGTCGACATCGCTCATGTCGAGCTGCGCGGTGGTTTCCTTGGCGGTTTCGGTGGACATTTGCTACCCCTTGAAACGAAATGAACCGTGACTGCTCCCTCTCCCCACGAGTGGGGAGAGGGTTGGGGGGGGGGGCGCTCTGCACCTGCGTGCATCTTGAAGACAGGCCCCTCACCCTGACCCTCTCCCCGCAAGCGGGGAGAGGGAATACAACTTGTTACTTGTTGACGTTGACCAGCACGCGACCGCGCACCTTGCCTGCGATCAGATCCGCTGCAGCGGCAACGCTGTCGGCGAGGCTGACTTCCTTTGCGATGACATCGAGTGCAGCCGGATCGAGATCGCGGGCGAGTCGGTTCCAGGCGGTCAGACGACGCGCCTTCGGTGCCATCACGCTGTCGATGCCGAACAGCGTCACGCCGCGCAGGATGAATGGCGCAACCGAAGCCGGGAAATCCATGCCGCCGGCGAGGCCGCAGGCTGCAACCGCACCGCCGTACCGCGTCTGCGCACAGGCATTCGCCAGCGTGTGGCTGCCGACGGCATCGACAACGCCAGCCCAGCGCTCCTTCTGCAGCGGCTTGCCGGCGGCAGCGAGTTCAGCGCGGTCGATGATCGAGGTCGCGCCGAGCTTGGTGAGATAGTCGGCTTCGGTCGCCTTGCCGGTGGCGGCAACAACCTTGAAGCCGGCCTTGGCGAGCAGCGCAATCGCGACGCTGCCGACGCCACCCGTCGAACCGGTGACCAGCACTTCACCCTGCGCAGGCGCGACGCCGGCAGCGACCAGGGCTTCGACACAGAGACTCGCGGTGTAACCGGCGGTGCCGATCGCCATTGCCTGACGGGCCGTGAAGGCCTTGGGCAGCGCAATCAGCCAGTCGCCCTTCAGGCGCGCTTTCTGTGCGAGGCCACCCCAATGCGACTCGCCGACGCCCCAGCCGTTGAGCACGACCTTGTCGCCGACCTTCCAGTCCGCATGCGAGCTCTGGCTGACCGTGCCGGCGAGATCGATGCCCGGCACCATCGGGAACTTGCGCACGACCGGCGACTTGCCGGTGATCGCCAGACCTTCCTTGTAGTTCAGCGTCGAGTACTCGACGTCGACGGTGACGTCGCCTTCCGGCAGCTGCGATTCATCG
This sequence comes from uncultured Salinisphaerales bacterium, assembly GCA_964507195.1. Classification (GTDB taxonomy): domain Bacteria; phylum Pseudomonadota; class Gammaproteobacteria; order Nevskiales; family Nevskiaceae; genus Solimonas. Next base: position 4,366 of record CAZDPA010000072.1, read on the forward strand.
AGCTGGGTGACCTCCACGGTCTGGCCGGCTTCGTTCTTGTTGATCAGGATTGCGTTGAACATGGGTCGTTTCCTTCTGTGCTGTGGATTCTAGTTTCGGGATGGCCCGCTATCCCGGCTTCTTCTGCGAGCCTATATACATTTGCTGCATTGCTTGACGCCTGCGGCCTGTAACCAAATCCCGTTCGTGTCGAGTGCCGGCGAAGCCGGTGTATCGAGACACCTGAGCCGCAGTGGGGGCCTCTCGATACAGCGCCTGCGGCGCCACTCGAGGCGAACGGAGTGAGTGATAGCTGCGTAAGGCTCCTCTTATGCAGTTCGACTCAGGAAATCATCGGCGATATCCAGTTCGTAGCTGCCACTGCTCCGACCCAGATACTCATTGAGCAGCGCCCGCTTGAGGAACAGGTGACAGGCGTGTTCGGACGTCATGCCGATGCCGCCATGCAGTTGCAGCGCTTCCTCGGCGACCCGCGCATACACCGTGCAGGCGTGCAGCTTCGCGATACTGGCGTTGTTCGCCGTCGCTGCATCGACGTTGTCGTCGTCGACGCGGTCGAGCTTGTCCTGCAACAGCGCCTGCGCACTGACCACCAGCATCTTCAGATCGGCACAGCGATGCTTGAGCGCCTGGAACAGCGCCAGCGGCCGGCCGAACTGGCGGCGTGTCTGCAGATAATCGACGGTCATCGCCAGCAGCGCTTCGGCGCCACCGACGGCATCGGCGGCGAGCGCGAAGTCACGCAGTGCTTCGATGCGACGGCTCAATGCCTGTGCGGCACCGCCTTCGGCGAGGATCAATGCGCCATCAAGACTGACATTCGTCAGGCGCACATCAAACAGGCGCCGCGTCGCATCCCAGGTCGGGCGCGCGATGCGCTCGATGCCCGCCTGCGCCAGAGGCACCAATGCCAGTAGCGCACCGTCAGCCGTCGTCACGAGCACGTGACTGGCGCGATCCGCCGAAGGCACGGCGCTGAGCAGGCCGTTGAGCTTTTTCGCTCTCCACTTCAGCGCGCACGCGGCGAGCGGCGTTGCTGCGTATTCGCTGGTCGTCAGACGCTCGATCCAGCTGACGCGATCCGCGATATCCGACTGACAGACCGCATCGATCGCGAGCATCGCCGATGCATACGATGCAGTCACCAGAGTGCGGCCGAGCTCAGCATGGAATGCGCAGGCACCGGCAATGCCCTGCCCCAGGCCACCGAGGTCTTCAGGCACGGCGACCAGCAGCCAGCCGAGTTCGATGAAGTGCGGCCAGGATCTGGATTCATCTGCGGCGATGCCGAGTTCACCGAGCACCTGCCGCGCGGAGTCGCGCAGTTCGTTCAGCTCGGCGCTCATTTCTGCTCCCCCGCCCCTTGCGGGAGGGGGTTGGGGGGAGGGGGCGGCTGCGCACGGAAAAGCACGGCGCACCCGCGCCGCGCCCCCTCTCCCTGCCCTCTCCCACGAGGGGAGAGGGAACAGATGTCGAAAGTTGCGAACGACTCAACGAGGCTCATGGACGCGACCCCGGAACCTGCCAGGTCTTCGGTTCACGCGGCATGCCCAGCATGCGCTCGGCAATGATGTTGCGCTGGATCTCGTCGCTGCCGCCGGCAATCGACCAGTTGTAGGAGTTCATGAAGTCAACCGTCCAGTTGCCGGTCTCCTGGCTGCCACCGCGGGTGAAGTCTTCGAAGTACTGGCCCTGCAGACCGCTGATGCGCATGCCGAGCCGGGTGAACTCGCGCAGGGTTCGGGCGTAGCCAAGCTTGACGATCGACGCGTCGCCCGGCGCCTCGTTGCCCGAGATGCGCTTCAGCAGATACTGATCGGCGAGCGCGCAGGCGGCGTCGACCTTGGCGATCAACGCACCCAGCTCACGACGCAGCGCAGGATCGTCACGCACATTGCGCTCGCGCATCACGTCGGCAAACCGCACCAGCGAATAACGCATGCGCTGGGTCAGCTCGACCAGCGTGAGGCCGCGCTCGGACGACAGCGTCGCCTGCGCCACCGCCCAACCCGCGCCATCTTCGCCGACGCGATCGGCAACCGGCACTTCGACCTCGTCGAAGAAGATCTCGGCGAACTCGTCGTCGCCGGTGATCTGCGGGATCGGCCGCACCGACACGCCCTTGCTCTTCATGTCGAGCAGCAGATAGGTCAGACCGCCCTGCGGCGGTTCCGACTTGCCGGTGCGCACGAGCAGCAGGCAACGGTCCGCATACTGCGCCATCGTCGACCAGGTCTTCTGGCCGATGATGACGTAGCGGTCGCCACGCAGCTCGGCGCGCGTCTTCAGCGAAGCGAGGTCGGAGCCGGCGTTGGGTTCCGAGAACCCCTGGCACCAGATCTCACCCTTGAGGATGCCCGGCAGGTATTTGTCCTTCTGCGCTTCCGAACCGCACTCCATCAACGTGCAGGCCGCGTGGTAGAGCGCGACGAAATACAGGATCAGGCGCGGCGCGTCGGCGCGCGCAACTTCTTCGTAGATGACTTTCTGTTCGGCCAGCGAACGCCCGCCGCCGGGCCAGCCCTGCGGCCAGTGCGGCGTTGCATAGCCGGCCTGGACGAGCTTGAAGAACCAGTCGCGCTGTGCGGCGACAAAGGCATCCTGGCCGGTGCCGGTCATTGCCGGGCGCCAGCCGGGAGGCACGTTCTGTTTCAGCCAGGCGCGGACCTGCGCGCGCAATGCTTTCGGATCAACACTGGTGTTCATTAACGGACTTTACACCAGTCCGCTGAATCCTTGAACCGGACCCCGGAAAGAGTTCTTTGCGGATCAAGCTTCGGCGCAGTCAGGGGATGAAATCTCCCTCGCCCCGCCTGCGGGGAGAGGGAGCAAGAAATCAGGACTTCAGGGCACCAGCACTTCGATCCAGTCGTCGACGGCCCGGACTTCAAACGTCGCGATCGGCAGCTTCGCCGGCAGATTCAGGGCCGCGCCGGTCGCGAGGTCGAAGCGCGCGCCGTGGGTCGGGCAGGCGATCCAGCCATTGCCCATGCGCCCGCGCTCCAGCGGCTTCTCGTTGTGCGAGCAGATGTTGGAGATCGCAAACAGCCTGTCGTCCTGGTTGCAGACCAGAACACACTTGCCATTGATGTCGACGGCCTTCTTCGTGCCGGCCGGCAGATCTGCCAGCTTCAGGACACGCGAAAACTCTGGTGCTTGTGCAGCGGCGTCTGTACTCACGTATTCGGCTTGACGTACTTGTCGACCGCGCGCTCGAAGTGACGCACGCGGATTTCTTGATAGTTGCCGAGCGTGAGGCCCGGCTTGGCGCTGGCTTCGAGGCCTTCCTGCTGGAGGATCAGGTTGTCGGTGTCCTGATCCAGAATCGCGCCGAAGCCCGGGTCCATGCCAGCCGCTTCGGTGAACGACTGGTCGTCGCGCAGGTGAATCGGCTCGGCCGGCATCGGCCGCTTGCCGTCGAGCGGCACCGGGCGCATGAACAGGACCTCGTAGATGCACTTGCGATGGTCGCGTGGGTCCGGGCGGAAGCGGTAGATCATCGGCAACGAGATGCCGGGGAACAGGAAGATGTTCGGGAACACGGTGTACGAGAAGCAGTCGAGCAACTCCGAATCCGAGACCTTGGATAGGTCCGTGTTCGTCGCCTGCTCGAACATGCCGCGGAACATCTCGGCCATCACCGCGCGCGCGGTGCCGCCGTCCTTGACGGTGAACTTGGTGTCGCCCAGCGCACTGCTGTCGCCGAGCGTGAACTGGTTGAGCACGTCCTGCTCGCTGATCTTTCCGTACAGGTGCGGGCTGACGACACCGAGCGGCGAGATGAAGCGGTTCACGTGCTCGCCGTAGACGTCGTACTGGGTGTTGGCGTCGCCGTTCGAAGGCGCGACCTGCGGATGCGTTTCGATGACGTGATACGCCTCGAGGAACGCATCGATCGCCAGCTTCCAGTTGCACGGCAGGCGCTTGGACACGTGCAGGTAGATGTAGCGGTTCTCCAGCTTCCAGGCGTCGACGTGAGCCTTGGCCGCGGGACCCAGATACTCGGCGAGCGACGGCGCGTTGAGATCCATGTTGATGAACACGAAGCCACCGAGGCGCTCGACCTTGGCCTGCGGCAGCGTCAGCTTCTGGAAGTTCACATGCGGGAAATCCCAGGGGCACAGGGTTTCCTTGTGCGTGCCGTCGATGTTCCAGGTCCAGCCGTGGAAGCTGCACTTGAACTCGTCGGCGTTGCCTTCGGTGCCCGACGCGCGCAGCTTGGTGCCGCGATGCAGGCAGGCGTTGTAATAGGCGCGGATGTCGTTCTCGGCGACGCGGGTGATGATGAACGAGTACGGGCCGAGGTCGTAGACGTGATAGTCACCGACGCTGGGGACGTGCTCCTCGCGGCAGGCAAACTGCCAGGTGCGCGTCCACAGCCGGTCGATTTCCTTCTTCGCATACGCCGGATCGATGTAGCGATCCTTGGAGATGTCCTCGTCGCCGAGGAACTGGTACGACTCCGAACGCACCCAGTCCGGCGCCGCAACCTTGTCGGCCGCGATGATCTCCTGCGTGGTCGGCGCACCCGGGCAGCGCGCTTCACCCTTCTTCAGATCGGCCAGCTTGATCGTGTCGCTCATCTTGATACTCCTGCCAAAACCGTTTCTGTTTAAGCCGTTGTCTTTTAGCTCCCTCTCCCCACAGTAGTGGGGAGAGGGTTGGGGTGAGGGGCGCTTTGCACCTGCGCGAATCCTGAAGACAGCCCCTCACCCTGCCCTCTCCCCGCATGCGGGGAGAGGGAATGTGTTGCCTCAAGCAGCAGCGCGATGCTCGATCGCAGCGCTGTCGTTCTTGTGAAGTTGCCCGTCCTTCATGATGACGACGAGACGATCGGCCTTGAGCACGACCGACAGATCCTGCAGCGGATCGCCATCGACGAGCAGCAGATCAGCCAGGTGGCCGGCGGCGATCTCGCCCTGCTGCTCGCTGCTGCCGTAGGTCATCAGCAATCCGCCGTTCTTGGTCGCGCAACGCAGCGCTTCGCCAGGTGAGTAGCCGTAGTAGTCGACGAAGAACTGCAGGTCGCGCGCATTGGTGCCCTGGCGGCTCCATTCGAAGCCGTAGTCGCCACCGATCAGGTGCTTGATACCGCGCTTGCGCAGCGCGGTGTGGGTCTTCACCGATTCCTCAAGCAAACCCGGAATGCCCATATAGCCGCCGATCTCCTTCGTCAGGCCAATGCCGGCGGCCTCGTTGTTGTTGATCGTGTGGAACAGGCTGACGGTGGGTACGACGAAGACGCGGTCCTTCGCTTCCTCGAGCATGTCGAGCGTCTTCTCGTCGGAGTACTCGACGTGGAACAGCACATCGACGCCGGCACGCACGCAAGCCTGGGTGCCGCCGATCGAGCGCGTATGCGCGTTGACCTTGCGGCCGTAGGCATGCGCGGTTTCCACCGCCATCAGGATTTCCTCGTACGCCATCGGCGTCGTGTGCGCCGGCGTGCCCGGGTAGAACGGATCGCCGGAGACATCGAGCTTGATGTTGTCGCAGCCCTCGCGGCAGCACATGCGCACCGCTTTGCGCATCTCCTCGGGGCCGTCGACGATGATCGATGGACCGATGCGCGGATTGTGTTCGCGGCTTTCGTCACCCATCGCACCGGTGACGGAAATCTCCAGAGAACCGGCGCGGATGCGCGGGCCCGGCAGCAGGCCGGCATTGACCGCGTCGCGCACTGCAACACCGAGACGCAGCTTGGCCTCTGATGCACCCCAGGCACTCGTGAAGCCATGATCGAGCAGAACCTTGGCGACGCGCGCGGTCAGCAGCGTGTGCGCCTCCGGCGACGGCGTGATCAGGTCTTCGGTCGCCTTGACGGTCTCGAAGGACAGATGGGCATGGCCCTCGGTCATGCCCGGCATCAGGAACCTGCCCTGGGCGTCGATGACCGTACAGTCGGCGGTCGGGATCTGGCCGCGGCCCTTGGTCACAGCGCTGATCCGGTTGCCTTCGACCAGCACATCACCCTCGAACGGCGCCGCACCGCTGGCGTCCCAGATTCTGGCGCCCACGAATAGTGTCTTGCTCATGCGAACCGCGCTCCTCTTGCTCTTGGCTTCTGCGGATCGATTATGGCCCTGCCCCCTTCGGCACCGGATGACCGGGGACGCAGCCAAACTTGCCTGCTGCAGCCAGCATCCTCTGCGTAGCGACAGTGCCTCGCTAGACTCGTTTGGCCCTCTTGATGAGGGCTTCAAACCAAGCACGGAGCCAGGCGCAGATGATCAGAGGCATTCACCACGTAGCGGTGCACGTCCACGACCTCGACCGGATGATCGGCTTCTACAAGGAGGCGTTCGGCTTCGAAGTGGTCGGCGAACCGTTCGGCTGGGACGGCAACGATTTCATCGACCGCATCGTCGATGTGCCGAACTCCGCCGCCCGCGGCGCGATGCTGCGCTGTGGCACCTGCTATCTGGAGATGTTCGAATACAGCCGGCCCAAAGGCGAAACCCGCGCCCGCGATGCCACCGACAAGGGCTATACGCATTTCTGCGTCGATGTCACCGAAATCGAGCAGGAGTACGAGCGCCTCAAGGGCCTGGGCATGAAGTTCGGCCAGCCCGGCCCGATCGATGTCGGCCACGTGAAGACGATCTACGGCCGCGATCCGGAAGGCAACCTGATCGAGATCCAGCAGACCATTGAGGGCAAGTGCGACTTTCCGCTGGCGAATCTGAAGCGCGAGCCGACGCGTAAATGATCCTGCGACGGAATCCACACACTCCGTTCGTGTCGAGTGCCGCTCGCCTTGGCGAGCGGTGTATCGAGACACCGCAACGGTCTGCGCCAGCATCTCGATACACCGTGCGCAAGCGCACGGCACTCGATGCGAACGGACTTTTGGTTGTTCCGCAAAGAATGTGGGCTTTTGAGCAAGCCGCGAACCGATGACGAAGTCCGCAACCACGCTCGACGACAAATACACCCAGCCCGGCGGGCGCGTCTTCATCTCCTCGAACCAGGCGCTGGTGCGCCTGCCGCTGGACCAGGCGCGGCGTGATCGCGCGCGGGGCATCAAGACAGCCGGCTACATCTCCGGCTATCGCGGCTCGCCGCTGGGCGTCTACGACTCGGCGCTGTGGGGCGCGCAGAAATTGCTCGATGCGCATGACGTGCGCTTCGTCCCGGGCCTCAACGAAGAGCTCGCAGTCAGTGCCATCCGCGGCACGCAGCAGCTGGCCTGGTATGGCAAATCCGACTTCGAAGGCATCTACGGCCTGTGGTACGGCAAGGGCATCGGCGTCGACCGCGCCTGCGAATCGCTGAAGCTCGGCAACTTCGAAGGCACCTCGGCGACCGGCGGATTCCTCGCAATTGCCGGCGACGATCATGGCGGCAAGTCCTCCGACAGTGCGCATCAGTCGGAGCACACGCTGATGGCCGCCATGCTGCCGATCCTGTACCCGGCAACGATCAGCGAGATCATGGAGTTCGGCCTGTTCGGCATCGCGATGTCGCGCTACAGCGGCTGCTACGTCGGTCTCAAGTGCATCACCGACACGCTCGATCTCTCTGCGTCGGCAGAACTGCCGGACCCGCATCGCGAATACGCGTTGCCGACCGACGTGACGCTGCCCCCCGCCGGCCTGAACCTGCGGCAGAACCAGCCGCCGCTGGTCGAAGAAGATCACCTGGTCAACCATCGCCTGCCTGCGGCAACCGCGTTTGCGCGAGCGAACGGTATCGACCGCGTCGTCATCGACGGCGAGTGTCGCGAGCTTGCGATCGTCTCCGCCGGCAAGGCCTATCTCGACGTGCGCCAGGCCCTCGCCGATCTCGGCCTAGATGACGAAGCCTGCAGGCGCCTCGGCATCCGCGTCTACAAGCCCGGCCTGATCTGGCCGATGGACAGGCTGCGCCTCACCGACTTCGCGCAGGGCAGCAAGGCCGTGCTCGTCGTCGAAGAGAAGCGCCCGGTGATGGAAGACCAGATCGCGCGTCATCTCTACGCGCTGCCTGCGAACCTGCGCCCTGCCCTCGCCGGCAAGCAGGATCTCCAGGGCGCGGCGCTGCTGCCTTCGACCGGCGAGCTTTCGGGCGCACACGTCCGCCGTGCGATCGGCACGCTGCTTGAGCAGCTCGGCATCCACGACGCGCATCTGCAGACGCATATCGATGCGTTCCGCGAACTCGAAGCCTTTGCGCAGGTCGCGGGCAGCGGCACGATCCGCCCGGCGTTCTTCTGCTCCGGCTGTCCGCACAACACCAGCACGAAGATTCCCGACGGCGCGCTCGCGCTTGGCGGCATCGGCTGCCACGGCCTCGCTGCCGTCGTCATGGACCGCAACACGATGCAGTTCGTGCCGATGGGCCATGAGGGTTCGCCGTGGCTGTCGGTCAGCCAGTTCGTCGACCGCCCGCATGTGTTCCAGAACATGGGCGACGGCACCTACTCGCACTCCGGCATCCTCGCGATCCGCGCCGCGGTCGCGTCCGAGGCCAACCTCACCTACAAGCTGCTCTACAACGACGCGGTCGCGATGACCGGCGGCCAGCCGGTGGAATCCGGCATCACGCCGATCGGCATGGTCCAGCAACTGCTCGCCGAAGGCGTGAAGCCGGTACGCCTGGTCACTGACAATCCGGATCAGTACCTCAACGCCGGCGTGCCCGCAGGCGTGACCGTGCATCACCGCGACGATCTCGATGCGGTGCAGCGCGAGCTGCAGCTCGTCAAAGGCGTCAGCGGCATCGTCTACGAACAGACCTGCGCCGCCGAGAAGCGCCGCCGCCGCAAGCGCGGCCTGATGGCGGATCCGGACCAGCGCGTCTACATCAATCCGGCGGTCTGCGAAGGCTGCGGCGACTGCTCGGTGCAATCGAACTGCATCAGCGTACTGCCGCTGGAAACCGAGTTCGGCCGCAAGCGCAAGATCGACCAGTCGACCTGCAACAAGGACTACAGCTGCGTCAAGGGCTTCTGCCCGTCCTTCGTCACCGTGACCGGCGCGAAGATCGCAGTGCGTGCTGGCGGCGATCCGACGCGCCTGCAGCAACTGATCGCAGCGTTGCCGGAACCGGCCATCGCCGCACTCGACGGGCGCGGCTGCAACATCCTCGTCGGCGGCATCGGCGGCACCGGCGTGCTGACGATCGGCGCGCTGCTCGGCATGGCGGCGCACCTGGAAAGCAAGGGCTGCACGATCCTCGACCTGACCGGCATGGCGCAGAAAGGTGGCTCGGTCACCAGCCACATCCGCATCGGCCGCGATCCGGAGAACATCTACACGTCGCGCCTCAGCGAAGGCATGTGCGACGTGCTGCTCGCCTGCGACATGATCGTCGGTTCCGGCCAGACGGTGCTGAAGACCGTGCGCCCCGGACACACCGTCGCGATCCTCAACACCGACGTCGCACCGACCGGCGACTTCCAGAGCGACAAGCATCTCGACCTCGGCGAAGGCCGCATGCGCAGCGCGATCGTGAAGGCGATTGCCGGCGCGCCGCTGTACGAGCTCAACGCGACGAAGCTGGCGACCGACCTGACTGGTGACAGCATCGCGACCAACATCCTGATGCTCGGCTATGCGGTGCAGAAAGGACTGATCCCGCTGAGCGTCGCGGCCATCGAGCAGGCGATCCGCCTCAACGGCACTTTCGTCGAAGGCAACCTGCGCACTTTTGCCCTTGGCCGGCTCGCGGCGCATGCGCCGGACGCGCTCGCGCAGGAACTGGAGGCGAAGGCACCGATCGCTCCGCTGGTCAGCGTCGATGATGTGCTGGCAAGCCGCACACGCCTGCTCACCGCCTATCAGAGCGCCGCCTACGCAGAGGGCTATCGTGGCTACGTCGATACGCTGCGCACCCGCGTCGCCGCGCTCAAGCTCAAGGACGGCGAACGCTTCGTCCGCGAAGTCGCACTGACGCTCGCGCGGCTGATGGCCTACAAGGACGAATACGAGGTCGCGCGCCTGTACAGCGACCCCGCGTTCCTGCGCGGCCTCAACGAACAGTTCAGCGGCAACTTCAAGCTCGAGTTCAACCTCGCTCCGCCGATGCTGCCGGGCACGGACTCGTCGGGCCGGCCGAGGAAGCGCCGCTTCGGCAGCTGGATGCTGCCGGCGTTCCGCGTGCTCGCCCGCTTCAGGTTCCTGCGCGGTACGGCGCTCGATCCTTTCGGCTACTTCACCGAGCGTCGCGTCGAACGCCGCCTGATCGCGGACTACCGCCAGCTCATCGACGACATCAGCAGCCGTCTCGACGGGAACCGCATCGCCACAGCGATCGAGCTGGCCCGCGCCGCCGGCGACATCGGCGGCTACGGCCTCGTCAAGGATGCGGCGGTCGACAAATACAACACCCGCCGCCAGCAGCTGCTCGAAATCTTCAACAAACCTGACATGCAGCCGCGCACCCGCGCCGCTTAGAATCCCTGCCCTCGCATCCAACGCAACGGACTTTTGCTGCAATGAAACTGAAGACACGCTTCACCGAGCTCGTAGGCATCGATCTGCCCATCGTCCAGGGCGGCATGATGTGGGTTGGCCGCGCCGAACTCGCGGCGGCAGTCTCCAATGCCGGTGGCCTGGGCATCATCACCGCGCTGACGCAGCCGTCGCCGGATGCCCTGCGTGCCGAGATCGCGCGCTGCCGCACGCTCACCGACAAGCCCTTCGGCGTGAACCTGACCATCCTGCCGTCGGTCAATCCGCCGCCGTATGCGGAATACCGCAAGGCGATCATCGACAGCGGCATCAGGGTCGTCGAGACCGCCGGCCACAATCCGCGCGAGCACGTCGAGGATTTCAAGGCGCACGGCATCATCGTCATCCACAAGTGCACCGCGGTGCGTCATGCGCTGTCCGCCGAGCGCATGGGCGTCGATGCAATCTCGATCGACGGCTTCGAGTGCGCCGGCCATCCCGGCGAAGACGACATCCCCGGCCTTATCCTGATTCCGGCCGCCGCCGACAAGGTGAAGATCCCGATGCTCGCCTCCGGCGGCTTCGGCGACGGCCGCGGCCTCGTCGCCGCGCTGGCGCTGGGCGCCGACGGCATCAACATGGGCACGCGCTTCTGCGCGACGGTCGAAGCCCCGATCCATGACAAGGTCAAGCAGCTGATGGTCGACAGCGACGAGCGCGCAACCAACCTGATCTTCCGCTCGCTGAAGAACACCGGCCGCGTCGGCAAGAACAGCGTGTCCGACAAGGT
>CAZDPA010000072.1:15538-18361 GCA_964507195.1 uncultured Salinisphaerales bacterium
CGAGATCCTCAAACAGCCCGGCGCGAAATTCGAAGACATCGCCCACCTGGTCAAGGGTGCGCAGGGCCGCGTCGCGCTGGAAACCGGGGACATCGACGCCGGCCTGATCTGGGCCGGCCAGGTACAGGGCCTGATCCGCGACATCCCGACCGTTGCCGAGCTGATGAGCCGCATCATGCGCGAGGCGAACGAGATCATCGAGCGCCGCCTGCGCAGCTTCGTCGTCAGCGCGGAAGCGGTAGCGGCCTGAGAAAACCGCCGCGGCAACGCCGCGGCAGCTGATCGCTTGAGCTATTTGGGATTGCCCCGCTCGCGACAGCGCCGGAATCTCTGCAGCAGCGGCTCGTATACTGCGTCTTCCACGGGGCCGACGCTCACCCATTCGATCGCCAGGGTGTCCAGCTGCGTCTCATCAATCCGCAGACCCTGACCCATGCGCTTCACCAGGTTCTGCAGCTGATATTCGCGACGCAAGGCCTGATCATCCGATGGCGTCGGCATGTCGGTCAGTATTTCCGCCCGGATGCAGAGCATCTTCAGCGCCGCCTCATTGGCTGCGAGATCCGCGGAGCGCTCCGGAGCGAGCCACAGCTTGAGCGTATCGAACCCGCTCCTCGGCCATCTCTGGACGGAAGCAATGCAGGTCTCGGCAGCTTCTCTCAAAGCGTCGAGTTGCCCGTTGCCGAGGCCGCGTGCCACGGCGAGCCTGTAGGCGCGCACGTGGTTGGCGGCTTCGAACAGATCGTGCCAGCTGCGTTCGGCGTCGCGCGCACGTTGGCGCGCGATTGACTTCGCGCAGCGATCCAGCCCCCGATCCAGCCGGTTGCGAAGTTCACGCGAGTCCGCACGCGGAAACTCGCCGAGTGCCTCGAAAGCGTTTTGTAACTCGCCCAGCGCTGCGGTGCGCGCCAGCAGCTCAGCACCCTCGAGCGCGGCGATCTGCTCGATCTCCTCGCACAGGGCAATAGCCTGCGCCTTGTTGCTCTCGAGCCCGGCCGTGTGGGCGGCAGACTCCTGCTGGCGCTTCTGGAACACGGCATCCGTGTGGCGGCGGAACTCCTCCCAGAGGCGTTGATCCGCGTCACGCGGCACGGGGCCCACGGCCTGCCACTTCTGCTGCAGATCCTTGATTGCTTCGATTGCCTTGCGGCCGTCGTCGCTTGCGAGCAAAGCCCGGGCGCGCTCGATCAGCGACTCCTTCTGCTTCAGGTTGCGGGCGTGTTCGGCGTCCAGCCGGGTCTGCAGACTCGTGACGAGCGCCGTGAACGCTGCCTGCTGCTGCTTGCCGGCCTTGTGGTCGACAGGCGAGTAGCCACGCCATTCCTGTTTCGTCTCGCGCAGCGTCTTGCTGACGGCCCGCCAGTCCGGTTGCTCCCAGTTGTGCTCTGCTTCAAACGCAGTCAACTTGCCGAGCAAGGCATCGCGATGCCGCAGATTGTTCTCGCGGATGAGTGCCTGGGCAGCAAAATATTCGACGCACGGCTGATACGCCTTCTGCGCTGCGTCCTGGAAGCGTTGCCCATCGGCTTCGGCATTCTCACCGGCGCCCTTGCCGAGGGTGCGCCACTCATCTTTCAGGCTCTTGATCCGGTCGGCGAGGGCGAGTGGATCAAATGTCGCGTCGATGAGCGACTCCATTTCCTCGATCAGCTCGGCGCGCTTCGGCGTCACTGAAAAGCTCTTCCAGTCCTTCAACTCGTCGAGTTGACTGTCGAGCTGCTGCAGTTGGCTGGCCAGCTTCGCCGGCAGAGGCGCGGCTCGGTTCAGCTTCTCTGCTAAGGTCCGGCGCACTCCCGCCGCACGGGAGGTGCTGCCAGCGCTCAGCGCAGCACGCGCCTTGCGGATCAATTCGCCAATCTGGCGAACAGCCTCACGCTCGGCCAGCTGCTCATCGGTCAGCACAGGCTTCTGTTCCTCAAGTACCGGTGCTTGCTCGGCTGCAGCCGCGGCGGCTGCCTGCGCTCGCTGTTCGCGAAGGCGCTGCGCCTCTGCGGCAGCATCGGCCACAGCCTGCGCGCGCGATGCCTGATCCGCCAGTTGGCGCAAGTGTTCGGCAACGGTCTGCCGTGAGCGGTCTATCCATTGCTGGACTCTGCTGCGCAGCTCCGGATCTGCCTGCTCAGCCACTGCATTCCAGCGATTCTCGAACTGATCCAGTCTCAAGCTGTACAAGGTGTCGTACTCGCGCTGGCTGTGGCGCTCGAGCGATGCCGAAGCCGCATCGATCTCGGTCCGCAACTGCTCGAGCTTGCGACCCTGCTCCAGCAGGGCATCGCGCTTGGCCGTCAGAACCTTGTAGACATTCTTGTCGTTGCCACCGCGAACATCGCGGATGAGCTGCCGCAGCACGTCCGGATCTTCGATTGCGTGCGCCGCCGCCTGGCGAACCTTGTTCGATGCCCCCGCAATGACCAGCCGGGCCACCGCCTGGACGTCCCGCGCATCGATCGCCGACTGCAAGGCTCTCTCCTCGGCATCGGCGGCCAGCGCGCGATCAGCCGCGCTCGGCTGGGGACGCGACTTCCCGGCCTTTGCGGACGGCGCCGGTTGAGGCGCTGAAGCCGGAGACGGCAACGACGACACTTTGCGAAACAAGCGCGAGAACAACGACATGAGTGACCTGCACAGCATTTGGACGGGCCGCGCATTCTATATGCGCTGGAAGATCCGCATCGTCTGCCTGCCTGAGCCGTGACGTCACCCAGATTTGGCTGCTGCTGCAACGCCTGCACAGCAGAGGCGCCCGCTTCCAGGAAGCGATATCGACAATTGGACCGGCGGGAACCGGCTGGTCAGAGCCGCTGGCGCAAAACTGCGAAGGCC
>CAZDPA010000073.1:0-18228 GCA_964507195.1 uncultured Salinisphaerales bacterium
CTGATGAAGATCGCCAACGATCTGCGCTGGATGAACTCGGGCCCGCTCGCTGGCCTCGGCGAGATCGAGCTGCCGGCACTGCAGCCCGGTTCGAGCATCATGCCGGGCAAGGTCAATCCGGTGATTCCGGAATCGGTGGCGATGGTTGCGGCGCAGATCATTGGCAACGATGCAGCGATCACGGTCGCGGCGCAAAGCGGCAATTTCCAGCTCAACGTCATGCTGCCGGTGATTGCCCACAATCTGCTCCAAAGCCTGCACCTGCTCAGTACCGGCAGTCGCCTGCTCGCGGATCGCGCGATTGCTGGATTCACCGTGCGTTCGGCGCGGCTCAACGAGACGCTGGCGCGCAATCCCGTATTGATCACCGCCGCCAATGCGGTCATCGGCTACGAGCGTGGCGCGGCGATTGCCAAGCGCGCGTACAAGGAAGAGCGTCCGGTGCTGGACGTCGCGGTCGAGGACACCGGGCTGCCGCGAGCCCAGCTGGCACGAATACTCGACCCGGCAGCGCTGGTGAATGCACGAAAAAAGGCGCGTCATCGCGGGCGCTGAGCGTTCAGGTTTAGTAGGATTCGCGCCGCCCCGAATTTGTTCGGTTCTTTGCCCAGCTCAAGGCCAGCCATATGACCACGATCCGCCAGGAAGACCTGATCCAGAGCGTCGCAGACGCCTATCAGTACATCAGTTACTACCACCCGCTGGATTACATCCAAGCCTTGGGCGATGCCTACGAGCGCGAGGAGTCACCGGCGGCAAAGGATGCGATTGCGCAGATTCTGACCAACTCGCGCATGTGTGCCGAGGGCAAGCGGCCGATCTGCCAGGACACCGGTATCTGCGTCGTGTTCATGAAGGTCGGCATGAACGTGCGCTGGGACGCGACGATGAGCGTGCAGGAGATGGTCAACGAAGGCGTGCGTCGCGCCTATCTCAATCCCGACAACAAGCTGCGCGCCTCGGTGCTCGCCGACCCGGCCGGCAAGCGGACGAACACCAAGGACAACACGCCCGCCGTGATCCACTACGAGATCGTGCCGGGTGACCATGTCGAGATCACCTGCGCGGCCAAGGGCGGCGGCAGCGAGAACAAGTCGAAGATGGTGTGCCTGAACCCGTCCGATTCGATCGTCGACTGGGTGCTGAAGACGGTGCCGACGATGGGTGCCGGCTGGTGCCCGCCGGGCATCCTTGGCATCGGCATCGGCGGTACGCCGGAGAAGGCGACGGTGATGGCGAAGGAAGCGATCATGGCACCGGTCGACATTCATCTCGTCAAGGAAAAGAAGGCGCGCGGCGAGACGCTGACCAAGATCGAGGAACTGCGCCTGGAACTGCTCGAGAAGGTCAACGCGCTCGGCATCGGCGCGCAGGGCCTCGGTGGCCTGACTACCGTGCTGGACGTGAAGATCATCGACTATCCGACGCATGCGGCTTCGCTGCCGGTCGCGATGATTCCGAACTGCGCGGCGACGCGCCACGTTCACTTCGAACTCGATGGCTCCGGCCCAGCCAAGCTTGAAGCGCCGAAGCTCGAAGACTGGCCGCAGGTGACCTGGCAGGCCGATACCAAGAAGGCCAAGCGCGTGAATCTCGACACGCTGACGCGTGAAGAAGTGCAGAGCTGGAAGCCGGGCGACACGCTGCTGCTCAACGGCAAGATGCTCACCGGCCGGGATGCTGCGCACAAGCGCATTCAGGACATGCTCGCCAAGGGCGAGAAGCTGCCGGTGGATTTCACCAATCGTGCGATCTACTACGTCGGCCCGGTCGATCCGGTGCGTGACGAGGCGGTGGGTCCGGCCGGCCCGACGACCGCGACGCGCATGGACAAGTTCACCGAGATGATGCTGGCGCAGACCGGCCTGATTGCGATGATCGGCAAGTCCGAGCGCGGCCCCAGCGGCATTGAGGCGATCAAGAAGCACAAGGCGGCCTACCTGATGGCAGTTGGTGGCGCGGCCTACCTGGTGTCGAAGGCGATCAAGACCGCGAAGGTGCTCGGCTTTGCCGATCTGGGCATGGAAGCGATCTACGAATTCGATGTCACCGACATGCCGGTGACGGTCGCTGTCGATGCCAATGGCACTTCTGTCCACGAGACGGGTCCGAAGGAATGGAAAGCCAAGATTGCCGGCTCCATCGGCAAGATTCCCGTCGCAGTTGCCTGAGGTTGGAACGCATGAATTTTCGTCTGCTCAGTTTTCTCGGCGCACTGGCCTGCATCGGTGGCCTCGCGTTCGCGCTGTTCACGCAGTACGTGCTCGGCTTCGAGCCATGTCCGATGTGTATTTTCCAGCGCATCGCGATGGCTGCGACCGGCGTGGTCTTCCTGCTCGGTGCCGTGCATGGACCTGGTGGTGGTGGGCGCTGGGTTTACGCACTGCTGGCGGTGCTGACATCCGCCGCCGGTGCCGGTATCGCCGGACGTCACGTCTGGCTGCAGTCGCTGCCGGCGGATCAGGTGCCGGCCTGCGGCCCGACACTCGACTACCTGCTCGAGTTTCTGCCCGTGTCTGAAGTCGTCTCGATGGTCCTCTACGGCGATGGCAACTGCGCGAAGATCGACGCTGCCTGGCTCGGCATCTCGCTACCCGGCTGGACCTTCATCGCCTTCGTCGGACTCGGTATCTATGCATTGCTGACGCCGATCGTCGCCAAGCGCAAGGCGACGTTCTGATTTTCTGACTTCCTGCTGAACTCACGGGTGAAGACAATGAACTACGCAACGACCGATCTCTCCGATGCCCATCCTGAAGCCCAGGTGGCCGAGCCGATCTTTGCCGACTTTGGCGGCTACATCGCCTTCCACGGTCAGGTGCGTACGCTCAAGGTGTTCGAGGACAACGCGATGGTGCGTGCCGCACTGGAAACCCCGGGGGACGGCAACGTCCTCGTCGTCGATGGCGGTGGCTCGACGCGCTGCGCGCTGGTCGGCGGCAATCTCGGCCAGCTCGGTGTCGACAACGGCTGGGCGGGCATTGTCGTGTTCGGCTACATCCGCGATTGCGAAGAAATCTCCGAACAGGACATCGGCGTCAAGGCGCTCGGTACGCATCCGCGCAAGTCGGAAAAAGGTTTGCACTCCGGTCACGCGGATCGCACGGTCAGCTTCGCGGGCTTGACGATCAGGCCGGGTAGCTGGCTCTACGCCGATGCCGACGGCATCGTCGTTTCCGAGAAGCCGATTCACGGTTGATCGGGTGCGTAGCACCAGGTGCCGCTTCATTGCGGCAGAAGGCCCGCTTGGCTATAGTCCGCGCCTGTTTTTTGGGCGGCATGCGTCGTTTCCGTTGGTTTTCACAGAGGGTTAGATGATGAGCGCAGTAAAGGGTGTCGAGATCACCGGCGAAATGACGCCGGCCATCAGGAAGATTCTGACTCCGGAGGCGCTCAAGTTCGTCGCCAAGCTGGTCCGCAAGCACGCGCCGACGCGCGAGAAGCTGCTGGCTCTGCGTGAAACGCGCCAGGCGCTGATCGACGCCGGCAAGAAGCCGGGCTTCCTCAAGGAAACCAAGAAGATTCGCGACGGCAAGTGGAAGATCGCCGGCGTGCCTGCGGATCTGCAGGATCGTCGCGTTGAAATCACCGGGCCGGTTGATCGCAAGATGGTGATCAATGCGCTGAACTCTGGCGCCAAGTGCTTCATGGCGGACTTCGAAGATTCCGCGAGCCCGACCTGGGACCTGATGATGACGGGCCAGATCAACCTGGCCGACGCCGTGCGTCGCAAGATCAGCTTCAAGTCGCCGGAAGGCAAGGAATACAAGCTCAACAAGGACATTGCGACCCTGATCGTGCGTCCGCGTGGCTGGCACCTCGAAGAGAAGCACATCCTGGTCGATGGCAAGCCGGCGCCGGGTGGCATCGTCGATTTCGCGCTGTACTTCTTCCACAACGCCAAGGAGCTGCTCAAGCGCGGCACCGGTCCGTATTTCTACCTGCCGAAGATGCAGTCGCATCTGGAAGCGCGCCTGTGGAACGCCGTCTTCGTTGACGCGCAGAAGGAACTCAAGATCCCGCAGAAGACGATCAAGGCCACCGTGCTGATCGAAACCCTGTGGGCCGCGTTCGAGATGGACGAAATCCTCTATGAGCTGCGCAACCACATCGTCGCCCTGAACTGCGGCCGTTGGGACTACATCTTCTCCTGCATCAAGACGCTCAACGCCCATGGCGACTGGGTCGTGCCGGATCGCATGCAGGTCGGCATGGACAAGCATTTCCTCGACAGCTACTCAAAGCTGCTCTGCGAAACCACGCACAAGCGCGGCGCCTTCGCGATGGGCGGCATGGCCGCCTTCATCCCGACCAGGGATGCGGCGAAGAACGAGGAAGTCTTCGCCAAGGTCCGCGCCGACAAGCTGCGCGAAGTGCGCAACGGCCACGACGGCACCTGGGTCGCCCATCCGGGCCTCGTGCCGATCGCGATGGAGGTGTTCAACGAGCACATGCCGACGCCGAACCAGGTCGACAAGCAGTTCAACTACAAGATCAAGGCGGCCGACCTGCTGACCCGACCGGAAGGCCAGATCACCGAAGGCGGCCTTCGCAACAACATCAACGTCGGCATCGGTTACATGGAGGCCTGGATCCGCGGCATCGGCTGCGTACCTCTGCACAACCTGATGGAAGATGCCGCAACGGCGGAAATCAGCCGCACCCAGGTCTGGCAGTGGCTGAAGTACGGCGTGACGCTGGCCGACGGCCGCAAGGTCACCCGCGAACTGACCCTGAAGATCGTTGACGAAGAACTCGACGCCTACAAGAAGCAGCTCGGCACCGAGAAGTTCTATGCCGGTCGTTTCGTCGAAGCCGCAGGCATCGTCGCGCGCATGTCGACGGCGCCGAAGTGCGAAGCCTTCCTGACGCTGCCGGGCTATCGCTACCTCGATTGAGTCGATCGACTGTTCGAGATCACAAAAGGGCGCGTTTCGACGCGCCCTTTTTCGTTTTTTACGCGCAGATCGTCGATTGCGCTCACAGGCAAATGCGCCGGATGCGAAGCTGAGGGAACACCCCCTTGGCCGTAGCGACGGGTAGGGTGGCGGGTAGGTTGTGCACTGCAAAAAAATTGTCGTTATAATCGCGCCCCCAAAGCGGCGCCCTTCGTGCGAACGGGTTGGACAGAACCCTCGATCGGTGCCATAAGGTCTTGATTATTAAGACTTTATACGGTTTTCCTTCACCCCGAGAGGACTGCTGCACATGACCCGCGACGAACAGATCAAAGCCCTGGAAAAAGACTGGGCAACCAACCCCCGCTGGAAACTCGTGAAGCGCGGTTATTCCGCAGCTGACGTTGTTCGCCTGCGTGGCAATGTTCAGATCGAGCACACCCTCGCCAAGCAGGGCGCTGAAAAGCTCTGGAAAGCCGTGAACGGTGGCGCCAAGAAGGGCTACGTCAACGCTTTCGGCGCGATCACCGCCGGTCAGGCAATGCAGCAGGCCAAGGCTGGCCTCGAAGCGGTGTATCTGTCGGGCTGGCAGGTTGCTGCCGACGGCAACACCAGCGAAACCATGTACCCGGACCAGTCGCTCTACGCGTACGACTCCGTGCCGACGATGGTTCGCCGCATCAACAACACCTTCAAGCGCGCGGACGAAATCCAGTGGTCGCGCGGCATCGAAGCCGGTCACAAGGACTTCGTTGACTACTTCCTGCCGATCGTTGCAGACGCCGAAGCCGGTTTCGGCGGCGTTCTGAACGCTTTCGAGCTGATGAAGAACATGATTGCCTCCGGCGCTGCCGGCGTGCACTTTGAAGACCAGCTGGCTGCCGTGAAGAAGTGCGGTCACATGGGCGGTAAGGTGCTCGTGCCGACGCAGGAAGCGATCGAGAAGCTGATCTCGGCTCGTTTTGCCGCTGACGTCATGGGCGTGCCGACGATCGTTCTGGCGCGTACCGACGCCGAAGCTGCAAACCTCATCACCAGCGACCACGACGCCAACGACAAGCCGTTCCTGACGGGTGAGCGTACGCAGGAAGGTTTCTACCGCGTCAAGAATGGTCTGGAACAGGCCATCAGCCGCGGTGTTGCCTACGCGCCGTACGCCGACCTCGTCTGGTGCGAAACCGGTGTGCCCGACATCGGCTTCGCCCGCGAGTTCGCACAGGCCGTGCAGAAGGCTTGCCCGGGCAAGCTGCTGTCGTACAACTGCTCGCCGTCGTTCAACTGGAAGAAGAACCTCAACGACACGCAGATCGCGTCGTTCCAGGAAGATCTGTCGGCGCTGGGCTACAAGTACCAGTTCATCACGCTGGCCGGTATCCACATCAACTGGTTCAACACCTTCCAGTTCGCACATTCCTACGCCCGCGGCGAAGGCATGAAGCACTACACGAACATGGTGCAGGAGCCGGAATTCGCTGCACGCGACAAGGGCTACACCTTCGTCTCGCACCAGCAGGAAGTGGGTGCAGGCTACTTCGACGACGTCACCACCGTGATCCAGGGCGGCTCGTCCTCGGTCAAGGCACTGACCGGTTCGACCGAAGAAGAACAGTTCCACTGAGCAGCACCGGAGCTAAAAGATCGGGCCGCCTAGTGCGGCCCGATTCATTTGTGGCGCTTGCTTGATTGCGATGGAGGATGGGCGTAGAACAAAGCTCGAATCTGGCCTTTGGGGGGCTTCACGATGAACCGTTCCGTACTGTTTCTGGCAGTGGTGTTCGGTGTCGCTGCAGGGGTCTGGTTCATGTACCAGGCGCGGATTGCTCCGCCTGCGGAGACCGTTGCCACTGCTGCCACAGAAATGCCGGTGGAACCCATGCCGGGAACTCCGATCGGTGCGACGCTGTTGCCGGGTCTGGGCGACTACTCGTTTGCAGTGACCAGCGCCCATCCCGATGTGCAACGCTGGTTCGACCAGGGTTTGAGCCTCACCTACGGCTTCAATCATGACGCCGCCGAGCGTTCCTTCCTCAAGGCCGTGGAGCTGGATGCGAGCTGCGCCATGTGCTGGTGGGGCGCGGCGCTGGTGTTGGGGCCGCACGTCAACGCCGGCATGGACCCGGCGAACAACGGCAAGGCCTGGATGCGCATCAAGAAGGCGATGGAACTGGCGCCGAGTGCGAGTCCACGCGAACAGGCTTTCATCAAGGCATTGGCGGCGCGCTATGCCGAAAATCCGGCGGCTGATCGCCGTCCGCTGGATGAGGCCTATGCCAAGGCCATGGGCGAAGTGGCTGCCGCGCGAACCGAAGATGTCGATGCCGCGGTCTTTCATGCCGAGGCACTGATGGATCTGCAGCCCTGGGACTATTACGACAGTCAGGGGCAGGCCAAAGGTCGTACCAACGAAGTCGTCGCGACACTGGAAGCGGTGATGCAGCGCAAGCCGGATCATTACGGAGCGATGCATCTGTACATCCACGCCGTCGAAGCCTCGAATGATCCGGATCGTGGTGCTGCCGCTGCCGATCGCCTGCGCGAGCTGGTGCCGGGCTCGGGGCATCTGGTGCACATGCCGGCGCATATCTACACCCGTGTCGGCCGGTATCACGATGCGGTCGTCGCCAATCAGAAGGCGGTCGCAGCAGATGATGCCTATCTCGCGACCTGCCGTCCGGGCGTTGCGGTTTATCCGCTGGCTTACGTGCCGCACAACCATCACTTCCTGTGGTGGGCGTCATCGATGGAAGGCGCTAGCGCGGCGGCGATTGCTGCCGCGGATGAAACTGCCAAGCGCGCGACGGTACCCGAACTCCTGCGCCTGCCGGATTTCATTTTCCTGCAGGACTTCATGGTCACGCCGCTCAAGGCGCGCACGCAGCTGGGGCGCTGGGATGAGGTTGTAGCCACGCCCAAGCCGGAAGCCGATCTGGTTTATCCGACGGCAATCTGGCATTACGCCCAGGGCATGGCCGCTGTACGCCAGGCGCGCCTTGATGCGGCGCAGGAACACCTGACTGCATTGGCAG
The DNA here is from genome assembly GCA_964507195.1 of uncultured Salinisphaerales bacterium. Taxonomy (GTDB): domain Bacteria; phylum Pseudomonadota; class Gammaproteobacteria; order Nevskiales; family Nevskiaceae; genus Solimonas. The sequence continues at coordinate 7,925 of CAZDPA010000073.1, forward strand.
CAACCGCGGCAGATCCGGTCTGGCAGAACGCGATGATTGGGCCGATGCATCCGCTCTCTGCGACCCTGGGAGTCGCCGAACGTGTGCTCGCCGGCGAACTCGCGGCGGCGCGCAAGGATTTTCCTGCGGCCATTTCGGCACTGGAGCAGGGGGTGGCGCTGGAAGATCGCGTGGCCTACTACGAGCCGCCGGTCTGGCATCACCCGGTCCGGCAGTTTCTCGCTGCACAGCAACTCGCCGCCGGTCAGGCTGCCGCTGCTGAAGCAACCTATCGCGAGGATCTCAAGCGCAATCGCGACAACGGCTGGTCCTTGTACGGGCTGGCGCAGGCCTTGCGCGCGCAGAAGCGCGAGGCCGACGCCAAACAGGTGGACGCCCAGTTCCAGAAGGCCTGGGTCAACGCCGATATCCAGCTGCAGGCTTCGCGGCTCTAGTTTCCTAACGAGTCATAGCTGAACTATGGCGTGACGGAGCACCGCCTCCGGGCACATAAGGGGCGGCGATTTCGCGTGCGAATTTCCGACTCAGGACACTGGTCCGCTGAACCCATGACATTCCACCCCCGAAGTCACGGGTTCAGTGGACTAGCAACTGTCACGGCGATGGCTGCGATTCGGGCTTGAGGCCGCTGCTGCTGTCGACAGGCCGACGTTGCCAGACCGCCGCTAGCGCACCCATCTTTGCGCGCGACGAAAGACGTTCGTCGGACAGCGCATCGAGGAAGTCGGCCAGACGTTTGGACTTCGTGATCGTGTAGAACGTCAGGCCGATGGTCGGCAACAGCGCGGCGGTGAACATCACGACCCGGAGCCAGATCGGATTTTCCGACTCAGCCAGCAAGTTCATGCCGAGGAAGCCGGTCGCGACCGTGCCGATCAACCCGAAGATCGTTACGACGGTGAGGCGGACCACCATGTTGGCCTGACGGCGTATCGAGTCGCTGTCGAGATAGGCGTTCATCTCTTCGATCTCGTTGCGCACCTCGGAGTACACGCGATCTGTGCCGAGATGCTCGTTGCACATGCGGTACAGCGCCTTGGACATCGGCTGATCCGAAAGCTCATGGTGCCAGTAGCGATGGGTGAAACGCAGGAAGATTTCCTTCATCTGGCGGATGTCGCGCTTGAAGATGCGCACGGATTCGGCGTTGCCGATTTCAAGCCGGTTAAGTGCATGCAGTTGGCGGTCGGCCATCATGAACAGCGAGGCCTTGTGCAGGTGCGACATCAGGAACACCAGGAAATACTGGTGGCGGAACAGCTCCTTCAAATCCGGTCCACCGCCGGGGTAGAGCGCTGCGGTTGCCGAGGCTGCCATGACCAGGGTTTCACCGCTGCAAAGCGCACGGGTCGGTGCCCCGCCAGCCACGCCCCAGAAGCGGTCGTAGCAATATTGGCGCTCGAATTCCAAGGCCATTCGCTCCGGCAGGGGCTCGACATCCTTTGAGCCTGGTGGCGACAGCAGGACCAGGCGCATGAAGTCGGCACGAGTCAGCACCCGCGGGTCGTCGAGCGTCAGGAAGGCGCAGACCGGCATGCGGTGATACTCGACGAGGCGATAGCGGATCGGACCGGAGCGATCGGAATGGTGCAGCACCAACGGCTGCAGAAGATATTCCCAGTGCGATGAGACGCACGGCGCACGATAGCGGCAGACGTAGGCGAGATACTTGTCCTTGCGTTCGTAATCCGAGACCGCCAGCGTACGGCCGGTGACGTCCAGCCACTCGACCCGGCTGAAGCAGTTACCTCCGCGCCCGCTATTGTCCCAGTACGTCGGATAAGAGCGCCCCAGGCGGAACAGGATTTCGTGCGCGCGCTCGAGGCTCAGCTCGTTGGTGCTGACTTCGACGACCAGGATCGCAACATCCAGATCGTGGAAGAAGTACAGATCCACATGCGTAACCGCAAGTTCGCAGGTGCTGGCCTGCGCATCCGGAAAGCTGACCCGAAGCTTGGCGACGTCGCGACGGCGGAAGACGCGGATCGGTGATTCACCGCTCGCGGAGCCGCAGCCCTTGCCTTCGCCATAGAGCATGCGTTGCGCAAAAGGCAGGAAGGCGACGAACTCGTTGTAGTGCCGCTCCTGGAATTCCGCGGGACTGGCGAACTCGTCCTGCACTTCCTGCCAGGGATTGTCGGCGCCCGGTCGCTGCAGGATCTCCCAGTGGTTCTGGATCTGCGTGCCTTCGCGCAGCGGCATCAGCTGCAGAGGCCAGACCAGAATCTGGCGGAAATGGCGGATCCAGCGCTCAGGCTGTGGTTCTGCACTCATAGACGGAGTCGCCCTGAATGTGGGTAGATGCCAGCACCTTTGAAACAACCGCTTGCGCAAGAATGCGCGCTTGCCAGCGTACGGTCGAGAGCCCCAGCCAGCACTGTTCATGTGGGATGCCCCCTTGAGCGGGTTTGCACCGAGGGTTACTGTGCGCATTCGAAGCGCGTGGACACAACAAACCGGAGGTCCGGATGAAAGTCCTCAAGTGGCTGGTGATTTCTATCGTGGTCCTGGTCGTCGCCGCGATCGGCGTCGGCTTTCTGCTGCCGGATACCGCGCGCATCGAGCGCTCCGTCGTCGTCAATGCCAAACCTGCCACCGTGTTCACGGTGCTCAATGGCTTCCGCCAGTTCAACAAGTGGTCGCCCTGGGCGAAATACGATCCAAACGCAAAGATCACGATCGAAGGACCGGAATTCGGCGTGGGGGCGAAGCAGAGCTGGGCCGGCGACGAGGGCAGCGTCGGCAGCGGCAGCCAGGAGATCATCGCTTCAGTCCCGAATGAACGCATCGACATGAAGCTGGTTTTCGCTGGCTTCGACAGTGACAACGTTGCCAGCTATGCACTCAAACCGAGCGGCGGGGGCACCGAGATCATCTGGGGCTACGAGACGAACGCCAAGGGCAACATCCTCGGGCGCTATTTCAACCTGATGCTCGATTCCATGCTTGGCAAGGATTACGACGACGGCCTGGCGTCGCTCAAGACCCTGGTCGAGAGCCTGCCTCAGGTCGATCTGTCAGGGTTCAAGATGGAAGTGCTGACGGTGCAGAGTCAGCCGATCGTGTTCATGTCCGGAACTGCATCCGCACCCGAGGCGGGCGCTCTGCTTGGCGCGGCCTACGCCCAATTGACCGCGCACCTGGCGGCTCACCAGCTGGCATCAAGCCAGCCGCCGATTGCGATCACGCATGAATACAACGAAGAGACGCAGCTCTGGAAGTTCGATGCCGCATTGATTGTCGACGCCGCGCCGCCGGTTGCGGCACCGGAATCGGGCATTCAGGTCGGCAATACCTACGGGGGGCTGGTGATAAGGGTGGCGCATATCGGTTCGCCGGCGGCGGCCCAGCCGACCTACGAAGCGCTGCTGGCCTACCGGGATATCGCCGGGTTTATGGACAACGGCGACTCATGGGAGGCGTATGTCTCCGATCCGGCAACGACGCCAGAAGCCGAGCAGGTTACGCATATCTACTGGCCGGTGAAATAAGTTCGTCTCGGCTGTAAAAAGACGCGGGCCTAGGCCCGCGTCTTTTGTTTGGTTTTCCGGCGCGCAAAAAATTGGGCCTGCAGAGCAGGCCCAATGGGCGACAGTGCGGAGACTGTCTGCTGCGTGAAGATTGTGGCTAGATGGCGATTTCTCCGCCATCGTCCCTGGTGACGACGATCGTGGCCGTGCGCGGCCGCTTTCCAGCGACACCGGCAGCCGTGGCGTCTCCATTCGAGTTCGGCCAGTTGCTGACAAACTCGGTCAGGTCGCCACCTTCGCCGGGATGCTGGACGTTGACGAACATCGTCTTGTAATCAGGGGTCATGTCGACACCTGTGATTTCACATCCGGGGACGCCGACCAGAAAACGTGCCAGCGTCGTTGCGTCTGGCGTCGCGCCAGCGATCGTTGTCTGGCTGCCGATCGTCTTGACGCTGCCATCGCCGACGGTGCCTGGCAGCGCGGCGAGCATCATGCAGTTGGTTGCTGCCGTGTCGTTCGCCGTCGGCTGCGTGTAGGCACCGTCATCTGTCTGGATCCACAGCACGCCACGTGCGTCGCACCAGATTCCGTCGGGGGATGAGAAGTCGTTGTCGGCGGTAAGGCCCGAGACGTTGACGTCCGGCCCGTAGCTCGCCCGCGATCCGAACAGGTAGATATCCCACTCGAAAGCCGTTGCGGCGGCGTTGTTGCCGTTCTCCCGCCAGCGAATGATGTGGCCGTTGACGTTGCCGTCCAGGCTTTCGGTAATGCTGCCGGTGTCGCGATCGTAGGAGCGTGGATTGGCCGCATCGACCGGCTGGGAGCTGCTGCCGCCCTGGCCACGCCCGCTGGAGCCGCTCGAGCTGTTGGTGAGGGTGAGATAGACCTCACCGGTTCGCGGATTGACCGTTGCCCATTCGGGGCGATCCATCTTTGTTGCGCCGGCGGCATCGGCAGCCTGGCGCGTGTTCACGGCGATCTCGGCGGCGGTAAATCCGGCGAGGGCCGGGTTTGCCGTGGTCAGCTCGAACCAGGTACCCGTACCGTTATCGTTGAACTTGGCGGCGTAGAGCGTGCCTTCATCGAGATACTTGTCGCCGATTTCCAAGCCGCCGGCTGCATCAGCCGGATCCCAGTTCTGCGCGGAAACAAACTTGTAGATGTACTCGTTGCGCGCATCGTCGCCCATGTACACAACGAGAGGCCGCCCGGCTACCGCTGGCGCGAACCATGCGCCTTCGTGTGAGAATCGACCGAGTGCAGTACGCTTCTTGGGTGTCGCCGTCGGATCGTAGGGATCGATCTCGACGATGTAGCCGAAATGATTGGGTTCGTTGCGGAAGTCCCCGGATGCCGAACCAGCGGTACGCGAGACATCGAAGCGCTTCTGCAGATCGCCACCGTCCGTTGGAGTGTCCCAGCCACGATAGTTGAATCCCTGAGTCGACGAGCTGATGCCGTAGCGTGCAAGGTCAGGGCTATCACCACTCTCATCGAGGGTGAAGTAGGCGAACCAGTTCTCCTCTCCGGTGGCATAGGTGCCCCAGGGCGTCACGCCATGGCCGCAGTTGTTGAGCGTACCGAACGCTGTCGTTGCTGCCGGAGACAGCTTGGTCACCAGCAGATCGCTGCCACGCGCCGGGCCGCTGATCTCCATCTGACTGTTCACATGCCAGCGCTTGTTCTGGGTGGCGTTGCGATCCACTGACCAGGTGCCTTCCGAAGCAGTCACGCGGATGACCGCAACGCCGTGGGCGTACTGTTCCTTGAGGACTTCAGCGAGCGGACGGACACCATCGACGGCAGTCGGGCCGTTGACGTGCAGATAAATGTCCGTCAGCGCCTCGTGATTGATGGCGAGCAGGCCGTCGGTCGAGCTCGCGCTTCCCTTGGGTAGGGGATAGTAGGCCATGCCGTCATGGTGATCGCCCGCGCGCTTGTCCCAGTTGCCGTCGTCGGAACCGTCATTGGCGTATGCGGCGATTCCACTGGCGACCGGATCGCCAAGCGCGTAAAGGATGCTGGCTGAATAGCCCTCTGGAATGCGGACGCGATCTTCCAGACTTTTGGGCACCGGGCTGAAGCCGAGCGTCCGCGGTGCCACTGGGTTGCTGTCGTCGTCGTCGCATCCGACCAGCAACATGCCGCTGGCGGCAGTCAGCGTCGCTACGCCGGCCGATGAGCGCAGCAGCGAGCGACGGGTCATCAAGGCATTCAGGACCGACGAAAATTCGGGATTTCTGGAACGGTTGCTGTCTTCAACTGGGTGGTGGCTCACTGGCTTCCTCGGCGGTGGAAAATATGCGATCCGAGGGTAAGCGAGGCTTGTTACGCTTAGCGGACGTTTTTATGACGCTGAATGGCTGCGGCACAATCGTTGCTTGGATTGGCTGCTAAGATTGCCCACTCAAGGAGGAGTGAATGATCCGCATCATGTTGGTTGACGATCACCGTCTGGTTCGTGCCGGACTGCGGCGCGTGCTGACCGAGGTTGCCGACATGACCGTGATCGCCGAGGCGAGCAGCGGTGAAGAGGCTTTGGAACTCGTCCGCACCGAGGTGCCCGATATTGTCCTGATGGACATCAATATGCCGGGTATCGGTGGCCTGGAGGCCACGCGGCGCCTGCTGCAGCGCTGTCCTCAGACCCGCGTCATCGTCGTCTCCATGCACCTTGAAGAGCCGTATCCGAGCCGCATGCTGGCCGCCGGCGCAGCGGGCTACATCAGCAAGGATTCCGCTGCGGATGAAGCTGTGACTGCGATCCGTCGCGTTCATGGCGGCGGTCACTATGTCGCGGCCGATGTGGCCGGCAATCTCGCCGCCAGCCTGGTCAAGGGTCCGAACGGTGCGTCGCCGTTCGATCTGCTGTCGCAGCGCGAAACCCAGGTCATGCTGATGGTGACCAAGGGCCATTCGACGCAGGACATCTCCGACCGTCTGCACCTGTCGCCGAAGACGGTCAGCACCTATCGCTACCGGCTGTTCGAGAAGCTGGGCGTCAGCAACGATGTCGAGCTGACCCGCATGGCGATGCGCTACGGCCTGCTTGACGAGCGCAGCGAGAACCGATCAGCCAGCTGATGCCGGATGGTTTCGTCCGAGCAGCCGCCAGACGTTCCTGAACCCGCAGACGTTGCACCGCCCGCGGACGAGCGTGTATTCGATCACCGTGCTTTTCTCGCGCAACTGAGTTCGTCACCCGGCGTCTACCGGATGCTCGGCGGCAGCGGCGAGCTGCTCTACGTCGGCAAGGCGCGCAATCTGCGCAAGCGCGTATCGAGCTACTTCCTGCGCGCCAGCGGCAATCCACGCATCGAGAGCATGGTGTCGCAGATCCGCGGCATCGAAGTCACGCTCACGCATACCGAAGACGAAGCGCTGATTCTTGAAGCGACCCTGATCAAGGATCTCAAGCCACGCTACAACGTCTATTACCGCGACGACAAAAGCTATCCCTATGTGCGGTTCACCGCGCACGAGTACCCGCGCATTGCCTATTACCGCGGCGCGAAGGTCGGCCGTGACCAGTATTTCGGGCCGTTTCCGAGCGCGTCATCGGTGCGTGAGACCCTGCAGAGCCTGCAGAAGCTGTTCAAGCTGCGGCCCTGTCGCGATTCATTCTTCACGCACCGCGACCGCCCCTGCCTGCAGTACCAGATCAAGCGTTGCAGCGCGCCGTGCGTCGCGCTGATCAGTCCCGAAGATTATGGTCGCGATGTGCGCAATGCCGCGCGCCTGCTGCAGGGCAAGGGCGACGAACTGGCAGGTGAGCTCACGACGGAGATGGAAGCGGCCGCCGAGCGTCTGGATTTTGAGCTGGCGGCACGCCTGCGTGATCAGATCGGCGCGCTCAAGCGTGTGCGTGAAAACCAGGCGATGACCGGCGGTGCCGACGACATCGACGTCATCGTCGTCGCGCCACATGCGGCGAGCAGCTGCGTCACCGTGATCTCGGTCCGCGATGGCGTGAACCTCGGCCATCGCAATCATTTCCCCAGGCATCCGCAACACGCCGAGCCGGCCGAGCTGCTCGACAGCTTCCTCAGCCAGCATTATCTGCAGCAGCTGCCGCCCCCCGAGCTGCTGATCAGTCATGCGCTCGATGACGTCGAACTTCTGGAGACGGCGCTAAGCCAGCATGCCGGCCGTCGCATCCAGGTCCACAAGCCCTTGCGCGGACTCAAGCTGCGCCTGCTGGAGATGGCGCAGCAGACTGCGGATCAGGCGCTGTCGGCCTATCTGGTCGATGCCGCGAGCATGGATGAGCGTTTGCTGGAGTTGCAGCGCGCACTGGATCTTGAGCGCCCGCCGCAGCGCCTGGAGTGCTTCGATATCTCACACACGCAGGGCGAGAAAGCGGTGGCGTCCTGCGTCGTGTTCGATGGTGATGGCCCGCTCAAGTCCGCGTACCGCAAGTTCAATATCGACGGCATCACGCCAGGCGACGACTACGCGGCGATCAACCAGGCGGTGAGCCGGCGTTTTGCCAAGGTGAAGGCCGGGCAGGGGCAAAGCCCGGACGTGCTGTTCATCGACGGCGGCCTTGGCCAGCTCAATGCCGCGCTCGAAGCGCTGGAGGCGCTGGACATCACCGACCTGCGTGTCGTCGCGATCGCCAAGGGGCCGACCCGCCGGCCCGGACTCGAAGAACTGATCCTGCCCGAACTGGAACTGCCGCTGCGCCTGCCGGCGGACTCGCCGGCGCTGCATCTGATCCAGCGCATCCGCGACGAAGCGCATCGCTTTGCGATCACCGGCCATCGCGGCCGGCGCGACAAGGCGCGCATCAGCTCCGGTCTTGACGAGATCGATGGTCTCGGCCCCGCGCGCCGGCGCATGTTGCTGCGCACCTTCGGCGGCCTGGCGCAGATCCGCAGGGCAGGGATTGACGAGTTGGCGCAGGTCGAAGGCGTGTCGCGGACCTTGGCAGAGCGCATCTATGCGCATTTTCACTAGGATGATCATCAGGCCGGCCATCATCCATTCGGTCCAATATGGCAAGCCGTGCCCTGGGCTATCCTTGAGCCAGACCTCTGTCCTCGTGAGCCAACCGCATCCGTGAAGCTGACACTTCCACTCTTTCTGACGCTGCTGCGCGTGGCCGCAATACCGGTCGTGCTGGCGCTGTTCTATATCGAGATCCCCTACGCGCGGCAGTTCGCCACCGTGCTGTATACCGCCGCCGGCATCACCGACTGGCTCGATGGCTATCTGGCGCGGCGCTGGAACCAGACCAGTGCTTTCGGCGCCTTCCTCGATCCGGTTGCCGACAAGCTGCTCGTCGCGGTCTGCCTGATCATGCTGCTGCGTGACGAACCGGCCGGCCTGCTTGCGGTCGTCGTCGCGATCATCATCGGCCGCGAAATCGCGATTTCAGCCTTGCGTGAATGGATGGCGGAAATCGGCCAGCGCACGAGTGTTGCGGTCAGCTGGATCGGCAAGTGGAAAACCGCGCTGCAGATGATCGCGATCGGCATGATGATCTGGCGTATCGACACTTTCGGCCTGCCGATCTACAAGCTCGGCTATGGCCTGTTGCTGGTCGCAGCGGTGCTTACGTTGTGGAGCATGGTGATCTACTTGCGTGCGGCCTGGCCGATCCTGCGTGACAACAGCACGACGTAGAATCCGCACGACATCCAGCACATTACGGCTCTTCGCTGAGCACGCTTAAATATTCCTTGACTTCATTTCCCCCGTCCCTACAATACGCGCCTCAACGCGGGAATAGCTCAGTTGGTAGAGCGATACCTTGCCAAGGTATAGGTCGCGAGTTCGAATCTCGTTTCCCGCTCCAAATTCATTAAAACCCCGGCGGTTCATCCACGGGGTTTTTCTGTCTCAGGTGCCGTCGGTCTTCCGACATCCATGGCATCGCGGCATGCTTCAAGGCTAGGTGGCAGAGTGGTTATGCAGCGGACTGCAAATCCGCGTACGCCGGTTCAATTCCGACCCTAGCCTCCATACCGGTTTTCGCCCCTTTCGGGGGATCTGCGGCCAATCCAGACCCAACATCCTCGCGATTTCCGTCTTTCTGCCGGTCTGGCATGAACACCAGGCATCCGCTTGCCGCCTGTTGTCGCGATTTCCTCTATTCTCAAGCCTTATCGCCGGACCCGCTCCGTGACCATATTGCTCGTCCTGTTCGGGATGTACGCCGCCTCGCTGGCCTTCGTGCGGCTGCGCAACAAGGTCCATCTGTCGTGGGGCCGGCAGTTGACGGATTTTTCGACCTTCATGGTTCCGTTCAACATTCCCGCCTACCTGCTGTCGCGCGCGCCACTGTCTGCACGTATGCCCGTCAGCACGTTCCCGAACCTGCAGATCCTCCAGGACAACTGGGAGGTGATCCGCGAGGAAGCGCTCACCCTGTACAACGGTGGCCAGATCGCGGTGAAGGACGATCTGCCGGGCAGCAGTTTCTACAAGGACAACCGCTGGAAAAGCTTCTACCTGAAGATCTACGACATCGATCTTCCGTCGGCCTGGGATCTCGCGCCGAAGACACGCGCGCTGATCGAACAGGTGCCCGGCATGAACCTGGCCCTGTTCGCGGTGCTCATGCCCGGCAAGAAGCTCGGTCAGCACCATGACCCCTTCGCCTTCAGCCTGCGCTATTCGCTGGGCCTGTCGACGCCGAATTCGGAACAGTGCGGCCTGATGGTCAACGGCGAGGAGTATCAGTGGAAGGACGGCGAGGGCATCATCTTCGACGAGACCTATATCCACGCGGCCCACAACGACACCGCGATTCCGCGCATCATCCTGATGACGGACATTGACCGGCCCATGCACCTGTCATGGGTGCAGCGGCTCTACTTTCATTTC
>CAZDPA010000074.1:0-231 GCA_964507195.1 uncultured Salinisphaerales bacterium
AAGGCCGCGCGGCGTGGCTGTATGCGCCGGCGCTCAAGCGCATCCGGCGCGCGCCGGCCGTCTGCTGCGACAACCCGTACGAAGGTACTGACGGTCACCAGTTCTATGACCAGGTCGACATGTACAACGGCGTGCTCGAGCGTTTCAGCTGGAAGCTGGTCGGCAAGCGCGAGATGTACATCCCGAACAACTCGTACCGCATCGCCGGCAACAAGACCAAGTACGCGGACA
>CAZDPA010000074.1:241-18081 GCA_964507195.1 uncultured Salinisphaerales bacterium
TCAACCCGGAGTTGTCGCGCTACGAACTGCATCGCGTCTGGGTGGTCGAGGCCGACAACAAGCCGGATCAGCGTCACACCTTCAAGAAGCGTCGCATCTACCTCGACGAGGACAGCTGGAACATCGTCGCGATCGACAACTACGACCAGGAAGGCAAGCTGACGCAGTTCCAGGAAGGTCACCTCGTGCCGTACTTCAACATCCTCGCGGCGTCGACGCTGCCGGAGGTGATCTATCACCTCAATTCCGGCCGCTATTTCGTCACGGCGATGATCAACGAGGATCAGCCCTATGACTCGACCGTGACCTACACGGATTCGACCTTCGAAGCTGAGACCGTCCAGAAGCGGACCTCCAAGTAAGCCTGCGCCGTCCCCACCCGCTGATCTCGGCGGGTGGGGCGGTATGCCTTTATTCGTGGACGCATGGGGAGTATGCGATGACACGTCTGACCCGAATTTCGCTTGTGACTGCGATCGCCTGTGTTGTGCCGGCCGGCGCACTGCACGCGGCCGAGTTCAATTTTTCATTTGCCGATACCGACTTCACAGCAGTTCTCAACAGCACCGCAACGCTTGGCGCTTCCTGGCGCATCGAGAGTCGTTCGTCGGACCTGGTGGGCAAGTCCAGCCTGGACCCGGACGTGTGTTCCGGCGCATTCCAGTCCTGCCAGGGCGTGCATCGTGCCCAGAGCTATCCGGCACAGCGGCTCGCCGATGCGCCCGGCATGGCGTCGATGAATTTCGATGACGGCAATATCAACTACGACAAGGGTGATATCACCCAGGCGCCGTTCAAGCTCTCGCAGGATCTGAACATCAAGTTCGGTGATTTCGGTTTCTTCTTCCGCGGCATCGGCATCTACGACGACATCAACTACCGGGACTTTCAGGAAACTTACCTGAACAAGATCACGGCGGATAACTTCCAGCAGGTGGGCATCACCGGAGATGAACGTGTCGCCAACCGATACTTCACACGCTCCTATGGTCCGGGCGCGCGCGTGCGCAGCGAGCGCGATTCGACCGAGGCAGAGGAGATCGGGCTTCGCTACGACCTGCTGGACGCGAACTTCTACGGACTGATGCCCTATCTCGGCGGCGAGCGGGAGTTGATCTTCCGCGTCGGTCGCCAGACCGTGAACTGGGGGCAGAGCACCGTCGCAGTGATCAACAGCGTCAACCAGGCGCAGCCGGTCAACGCCAACAGCCTGTATCGCCTCGGCTTCGGGCTGCTGGAAGAACTCTTCGTGCCGGTGGGCATGGTGCGCGCCAGTACCGAGATCGCGGGCGGTGTCAGCATTGAGGGCTACTATCAGTACGAGTGGGAGCCGATCGAGATTCCGACGCCCGGCAGCTATATGTCCTTCGTCGACATCGGCACAGACAATCTCCGTGGTTCGGTCAACGCAGCGTTCGGTGGTTCGGCGGACGATCCGGAGCACATGGGTTTCCAGTTGAACAGCCCGCTCGCGCTGATCACGCCGACGACGCTGACCCTCGACCGGCTCAAGGATAAGAATCCGCGTGACCAGGGGCAGTATGGTGTTTCGCTGAAGTACTACGCCGAGTGGCTCAACGACGGTACCGAGCTGGGCCTCTACTTCATGAACTACCACTCGAAGCTACCGTACGTAAGCTTCTATTCGACCGACGCCAGCTGCGCGCGACGCGAAGGCAACGCGATGGGGATCGATGCGACCAATACCCTGCAGTTCCTGGAAGCCTGTCCGAACCTGCCGGTGGCGCAGCCCAGGGCCTCGGTCCCGGTCCTCGCCGACATCGCCGCGCTGGCGCTGCAGCGCCCGGGCATCCTGGGCGACCTCGGCCTCGGCCTGAACCTGGGCACGGCCCTGGGCGGCCTGACCAGCCTGCTGATCCCACGCGACGGCCCGCAGAGCGACGCCGTGCCGCTGGATACGGCCAAGATCCAGATCGAGTATCCGGAAGATCTGCAGATGTATGGCTTCAGCTTCACGACGACCTTTGATGAACTGTCGTTCCAGGGCGAGGTGTCGTACCGTCCGAACGTGCCGCTGCAGGTGGCCTTGATCGACCTGGCGTTCGCGTCCTTCGGGCCGACGCTGACGCGCTGCCACGACATCAACCTCGGCTGCGCCGGTGCCAGCGCCGGCATCGGCTTCAACGAGGCAGGCGACTACGTCATCTACGACGGCAACAACTTCGTCGACGCCAACGGCAACAACCCGTACCCCGACGCGGTGAACCTGGTGGTCGGCGCGGCGCCTGGCTCGGCGCGCTCGTTTCCGAACTTCATCACGCCGTACCGTGGCGGCACCATCGGCGAGAACGCGCCCAACAGCTATATCCAGGGATGGATCCCGGGCAAGGTCGCTCAGTACAACGTCGGTGCGACCCAGGTGCTCGGTGCATCCGAGAACTGGATCGGTGCGGATCAGGTGATTCTGCTGTACGAAGTGGCCGCCACGCATGTGCTGAACATGCCCGAATTCGATGAGTTGCAGATCGAGGGCCCGTTGACGGCGACAACGCACGCCAGTGCCGGTGCCAACGGCAGCGGCGCCGACGGCTCGCGACTCGCTTGCTCGACCAACCCGAGCTGCACGATCGGTCCCGACGGCTTGCGCTTCAACCCGTTCCAGGCGCCGCGCGATGCATTCGCCGATGCATTCTCCTGGGGTTATCGCATCGTCGGCCGCATCAGCTATGAGTCCGTGATGCCGGGAATCAGCATCCAGCCGCTGTTCATCTGGCAGCAGGATATCTCCGGCAATTCGCCAGGACCTGCCGGCAACTTCGTCGAGGATCGCAAGACGCTGAACTTGCTGCTGGAGACGCGATACGAAAAATCCTTTGCATTCACGATCGCCTACAACTCCTTTTTCGGTGGAGGCAAGAACAACCTGTATGGCGATCGAGACAATCTTGGTTTCTTCGTGAAGTACCAATTCTGAGGAGCGTCCGATGCGCAAGCTATTCACTGCCGCGTTCATCGCGGCGGCGTCCACCACGCTCACAGTCGCCGCGGCGCCGCTTGCGATGACAGCCGAATCAGCACCGCGGGCAGCGCATGCGCTGCTCACGCGGGTGACGCCGGCGGGAGCACAACTGGTCGCAGTCGGCGCTCGCGGGCACATTCTGCGCTCTGTCGATGGCGATCACTGGACTCAATCACCGTCGCCGGTCAATGCCTTGCTGACCTCGGTGTTCTTCCTCGACGACAGGACCGGCTGGACGGTCGGACATGATGCAACAGTCATGCACAGCACGGACGGAGGTGCCAACTGGATCGTCCAGAATTTCGATCCGGCTTTGAACCTGCCGCTGCTCGATGTGGTGTTCACCAGCGCGACGCGCGGCATTGCAATCGGAGCCTATGGCCTGATGCTGGAGTCGAACGACGGCGGTGCAACCTGGTCGCGGATGGAATCGCCACTGACGGAAGAAGGTCTGCACTTCAACGCAGTGAGCCGTCTTGGCGACCGCTCACTGCTGATGGTCGGCGAGCAGGGCATGCTCGCGCGCTCAATCGATGAAGGACGGACCTGGACGCGCCTTGAGTCGCCGTATGGCAGTTCGCTGTTTGCCGTTGTGCCCGAAGGCGAGCGCGGTGCCGTCATCGGGGGGCTGCGCGGCAATGTCTACCGCATCGACGACGTTGCATCCGGCAGTTGGGCTCGGGTGGATCTGGGGCGTGTCGAATCAGTGTTCGGCATGGCGATACTGCCTGAGGGGCGCGTCGGTCTGGTCGGACTCAATGCCTCGCTGCAGATTGTGTCGCCGAATGGCGAAGCGGTTCGCGACGCGTGGTCGATCGCCAACGCGCAGTCCGATGACGAACTGGGTTCGCTGAGCGGTCTGGCTTACTGGAAAGACCGCATCATCTCTGTTGGCGATTCCGGAATCATCCAATGGGTGCCCTCAGCGCTCGACTGAGCCGAACTGCGTGCGCCACGGACGGCACCTGAGGCCGGGGCGTGCTGCCTCAAAAATCATCGCCTCAGGCGTGTTCCGAATTCGACTCCGACGCTACAGGTTCTGATAGACCGCGTACTCGAACTCGAGGAACAGTGGCAGCGCCTTGATGTCGGCGAACGGCAGAATCTGGGTCAGTAGTACGCCGGCAATGCCTGTCGTCGGGTCAATCCAGTAATAGGAATTGGCGAGGCCAGCCCACATCAGGCTGCCGGCGGGGCGGCCGGTGCCGAGCGGCTTGGTATTGATCATGTAACCCAGGCCCCACTTCTGCGGATTGTCCGATGGCAGCGGCATGTCGTTGGTGAACTGCCGGTTTGCGCTGCGTATTTCGGGCACATCCAGTGCGCCGAGCTGGTTGCGTGTCATCAGGTCCGCCGTTTCCGGCCTGAGGATCTGTGCGCCGGGTGCCTGACCGCGGTTGAGCACCATGCGGACGAACTTGAGATAGTCGCCCACCGTGCCGTAGAGACCGCCGCCGCCCATCTGGAATTCCGGTTCCTGAGGCACTTCCAGACCGATCGGTACCAGCGCGTCACCTTCGACGCGAGCGTGAATCGTCGCAAGGCGCTTGCGCATGTCCGGCGTGATCTTGAATGCAGTGTCGCTCATGCCGAGTGGGCCGAGCACGTTCTGTACGAGGTAGTCGCCGAGCTGCTGTCCACTTGCGGCTTCAACGACGCGACCGGCCCAGTCGGTGCTGACGCCGTACGACCAGCGTTCTCCCGGATCGAACAAAAGCGGCAGACGGATGCTGTCGAGTGCGCAGCTGATGAAGCCCGGCGTGTTCGTCGCCGCCTGGAATTTCTGGATGTCTTCGCTGAGGAACTCGTAGCTGAAGCCGGCAGTGTGCGTGAGCAGATGTTTGAGCGTGATCGGCTGTTTCGGTGCGCGCAGGCGCGGCTTGCCGTCGGCGTCGAAGCCTTCGAGCACCCGGACTTTGTCCAGTTCCGGCAGCCAGCGCGAAGCCGGGCTTTCAAGATCGAGCTTGCCGCGCTCGACCAACTGCATCGCCGCCGTCGAGGTGATCGCTTTGGTCATCGACGCGATCAGGCCGACGGTGTCGACCGTCATCGCCGCGTCATCGCTGAGGCTGCGCTTGCCGAACGCGCCTTCGTACAACACCTCGCCTTCGCGATGGGTGAGCATCGCCACCACACCGGGTACGTCGCCGGCAGCCGCGGCGCGCTGCAGCACGCTGTCCAGCGCACTCTTCAAGGACATGCTCTCTCTCCGTGTTTTTGTGGCTGAGATGTTCGACCAGCCGGTCTCAGCGGAGCGCCACCCACTCAGGTAGGTTGTGCTACGGCTTGATCGCCGTGTTCTGCGCCATCGTCTGCGCGCCGACGACGATCATGCGCACCATCACCGCGAGCTGTTCGGTGATCTCCGGATGCTTGTCGCGCGGCAGATCCATTGCCGTCGCACCGACGGCGAACACCAGGCGGGTGATCGCCTTGGCGGTGAGGGCAGGGTCGGAAAGCGCGGCGTCGTTGGCCTTGGCGAGCCGGATCAGGTCGATGCGCAGCTCATCTTCGAAGAACTGCAGTTCGCGTTCGACTGCCTGCTTGAAGGCATCGGAGCCGACCGTGCCTTCGCGCAGCAGGATGTGCAGCAGGCGCTCATCGGCGCCGAGCTGCTCCATGAAGGCTTCGACCGAACTGCGGACGACGCTGCGTTCGGTCGTCGCGCGCTGGCGCGCTGAGCCGATGATCTGGCGCAGCGAGCGGCCGGCGAGGTCGATCAACGCGATCGCAAGTTCATCGGTGTCATGGAAATGGCGATAGAAGCTGTTCGGTGCAATGCCGGCTTCACGCGCCACTTCACGCAGGCTCAGCGTCGAGACGCTGCGATTCGGGCCGACCAGCTTGAGCGCGGCGGCGATGATGTCCTCGCGCGAAATCGCCGCCTTGCGCCCGGGCAAGGCACGGACGGTCGCGGAGGAACTTTCGTGGCTCACGGTCAAGGGCGGAGGGTAGGTTGGAACATGCCGACATCATACTGTCACAATTAATATACAAGTGTATAGACAATTGTGCAGCCGCCCGTATAATGGCCCGCACCTACTCCGACGGATACCCAGTGTCGACCGCTGCCGCCCCCGGCTCGATGAGCCGCCTGATCAAGCCTTTCATTGCCCCGGATGTCTTCGACTTCTGGGCGGCGAAGCTCAATCCCGCGTGGTCATGGCAGCGCTCGCTCGCTCGCGTGGTCGAGCGCCGCGTCGAAGCGCGGGATGCGGTCACCCTGATCCTGCGACCGAATCGCCACTTCAGCGGCTTCCGTCCGGGCCAGCACGTCAACGTCAGCGTTGAAGTGGACGGCGCGCGCATCACGCGCAGCTACAGCCTGACCGACATTCCCCGCAAAAGTCGGCGCATCGCGCTGACCGTGAAGCGCATCGAAGGGGGGCGCGTCAGCAATCACCTGTGTACGCGCATCGGCGTCGGCGATGTGCTTGAACTCGGCGCCGCATTTGGCGAGATGACCTGGCCCGAATCGGCCAGTGGCCGCTGGCTGTTCCTTGCGGCGGGCAGTGGTATCACGCCGTTGATGAGCCTGACGCGCGCCTGGGCGGCATCACCGCCAGCGACCGAGCTGACACTGGTCTACTGGGCACGTCATCGCGCCGAACTCTGCTACCTGCGTGAGCTGCGCGAACTTGCCGGCCGCGAGCCAAAGTTTCGCCTGCACGTCGTGCTGACGCGCGAAGCGCTGCGCATGAGCGATGAACATGGCGAGCGCATCAGCGCGGGACTGCTGCAGCGTCTTGTGCCGGAACTGGATCAGCACCAGGTCTACGCCTGCGGCCCAGCCGGTTTCGTCAGCGAAGCGCGCACGATCATTGGCGCGCGCGCAGCTCGCTTCCATGCCGAAGCGTTTACACCGCCACAGACAAATATCTCCGACGTAGTGGGCAGCGTGCGTGTCGAACTGCGTGCGAGCGGACGCAGTCTGGAGATTCCGCGCGGCCAGGCTTTGCTGCCGGCGCTCGAAGCGCAGGGCCTGAAACCTGCCTACGGCTGCCGCATGGGCATCTGCAACACCTGCGCCTGCGCCAAGCTTGAAGGCACCACGCAGGATCTCAACACCGGTGACCACAGCGCCGAGCACAGCAGCGCCCTGCGCCTGTGCGTGAACCGCGCGGTCACTGACCTGATCCTTGATCTCTAAGTCCATCAACATGAACGACGTCGCGCTCAATCGTCCACTGTCCGTAGAGGAACTGGACCAGTTCGGTGCCGAGCTCGATGCGCTGCGCGCACGCACGGTTGCCGATCTCGGCGAGGTCGACGCGCGTTACATCCGTCGCGTCGTCAAGGCAGTGCGCTATCTCGAAGTTGCGGGCCGTGCCCTGCTGTTTGTCGGTCTGTTCCCGCCAGCCTGGATACTCGGCACGCTGCTGCTCGGCCTGTCCAAGATCATCGACAACATGGAACTGGGTCACAACGTCATGCACGGTCAGTACGACTGGATGAACGACCCGCATCTCAACGGCAAGACCTACGAGTGGGATATCGTTGCGACCAGCGACAACTGGCGCAAGACGCACAACTTCAAGCACCACACCTACACCAATGTCCGCGGCATGGATGACGACATCGGGTACGGTCTGCTGCGCATTTTCCCGGAACAGAAGTGGCGACCTTTTTATCTCGCCCAGCCGCTGATCGCGCCGATCTTCGCGCTGCTGTTCGAGTGGGGTGTCGCAATCCAGGACGTGCGTCTGGGCCGCTGGTTCGCCGGCAAGATGAGCAGTGCGCAGCTGCGCAAGGAATTCGCGCCGGTCGGTCGCAAGATGGGTCGGCAGCTGCTCAAGGACTACGTCGTGTTTCCGCTGCTCGCCGGACCGTTCTTCCTGCCGGTGCTGACCGGCAACATTGTTGCGAACCTCATGCGCAACCTGTGGACCTACACGATCATCTTCTGCGGCCACTTCACCGCGCACGCCGAAACCTTTCCGAAGAGCTGTGTGATCAATGAATCGCGCGGCCACTGGTATCTGCGTCAGCTGCGCGGGTCGTCGAACCTCAGCGGTGGCAAGGCGCTGCACTTCATGTCCGGCAACCTCAGTCACCAGATCGAGCATCACCTGTTTCCGGACATCCCGGCGCGTCGCTATGCCGAGATTGCGCCAACCGTCCGCGAAATCTGCGCGCGCTATGGTCAGCGCTACAACACCGGCTCGCTGCTGTCGCAGGCCGGACAGGTGACCTGGCGCATCCTTCGCCACTCGTTGCCGAGCCGGGTGCGGAAGGTGAATGAACTGGTCGCTGCAGAAGCGCGCGACGTCGTAGCCGCATAGCTTTCAGCTCGCCAGGGCCTTTAGCAGTCCGCACAACGCTGCCCGCGTCTTTGCCGGCGGCACGCCCATGTCCTGCAGTTCGCCTTCGACATGGGCATCGACGAGACGCTCGAACTGAAACAGCTTGAGCGCGACGGCATCAAAGCTGCGCTTGTCCAGCGCGGCCCAACCCAGCAGCTTCTGTACCTGACGCTTCCGGCTTGCCGCACGGGCTTCCCGCACCGCGGTCAGCTCGACCGCCAGCTGACGCAGGCTGCGACGGAAGACCAGGGTGTCCTGGTGATGGGCAATGACCGCATCGACAATGGCTTCAGCCTTGGCGCGGGATTCGATCAGCCTTTCGAGCATCGACCATTCATCGCTCTCCCAGGCGGCATATGCAGCGACAAAGACCGCAAGCTTGTCGTCGAACCAGCGATAGAACGTCTGCGGCGCGAAGCCGGCGCGGCGCGCGATCCTGTTGGTGTCGGTGCCGCCGAAACCGCCTTCCATGAATTCGGCGAGGGCCGCGCGGATGATGCGCTCACGGGTGCTTGTGGGCTCGGCCGGTACAGCGGGGGCGGCCTTGCTGCGCGGCGTTGATCGTGTGCTCATTGCGGGTCCGGCTTGCGGTCTAGTCTGGATGTGATGTTAATATCACTATCAACGTGATAGATATATCACTCACCCGGAAATGACGATGATCTCAACCGAACAGACCGGCGTTCCAGCGGGTTCGATGCTGCTGGATGTCGACGGCGTGAAGCTCGCCGTATGCCGCGAGGGCAGCGGGCAGCCGGTGATCTGCCTGCATGCGATCGGCCACGGTGGTGGCGACTTTGCCGGGTTCGCGGCGGCGTTCCGTGCGCAGTTCGAAATCATCCGGATCGACTGGCCGGGGCAGGGACGCTCGGGGCCGGATGGCGTACCGACCTCGGCCACGCGCTATGCGCAGTTGCTCAATGGTGTTGTTGATCAACTCGGCATTGTCGATCCGATCATCGTTGGCAACTCGATCGGTGGCGCGGCTGCGATATTGCATTCAGCGCGACGACCAGTGCGTGCCCTGGTGCTCTGTGATACCGGAGGGTTGGTCCGGGTCTCGGCGTTTGTACGCATGACCTGTGCGTGCTTCGTCGCGTTTTTTCGCGCCGGTGAGCGCGGTACGCGCTGGTTTGCCTGGGCGTTTGCGGCGTACTACCGCGTGCTTGTGTTGCCGCAACCGGCGGCGGCCGATCAGCGCGAACGCATCATCCGGTCCGGGCCGGCAATAGCACGCATCCTGCGCGAAGCCTGGCAGTCGTTCGGCCAGGCTGACGCCGATCTGCGTGCGAAAGCCGAAGCGCTGGACGTGCCCGCATGGTTCGCCTGGGCGAAGTCCGATCGCGTCATTCCGTTGCTGATGTGCATGCCGAGCATCCGCCGCATGAAGCGTGCGCAGTTGACCAAGTTTCGCGGTGGCCACTCCGCATTCCTCGAAGATCCCGAGGCCTTCAATGCCGGCTTCCGGCAGTTTTCCGCTGCGCTCAAACAGCCGGATGGGGCGCTATAGTTCAGCGACGCGCAAAACGCGTTCCACAGCTGAGCCTTGATCATGAGCTACGTTCTCTATTACAGCCCCGGTACCGCCAGCATGTGCGTGCACTGGATGCTGATCGAGATGGGAATTCCGTTCGAGACGCGTCTGGTCGACATCGACCGCAACGAGCAGCGCGATCCGGCGTACCTGCGTCTCAATCCTGCCGGCCGGGTGCCGACCCTGATCGTCGACGGCGTGCCGCGCGGCGAATCCGCAGCGCTGCTGATGCTGCTGGCCGAGCGTCATCCGCAGGCGAAGCTTGCGCCGGCAGTGGGTTCAGCAGAACGTGACGAGTGGCTGGAATGGATGGTCTATCTGGCGAATACGCTGCTACCGGCAATGCGCGACTGGTTCTATGCCGGGAAGGATGGAAATCCGGACGATGCTGCCGCGGTGAAGGCGCTCGCACGCAGGCGCATCGAAGACGCGTACGCGAAGCTTGACGCGCGGCTGGCCGATGGCCGGAAGTATCTGGTCGGTGAGCGCCTCAGCACGGTCGATCTGCTCGCGATCATGCTGATGCGCTGGTCGCGCAACATGCCGAAACCGGCGACGACCTGGACACATGCCCTGCCGTACATCCTGCGCCTGCGCGCACTGCCATCGTTCGTCGAACTGAACCGTCGCGAAGGACTGAAGGATTGGCAGAATGCAGTGCCATGAATTTCAGCGTGGCGCGTGAGTACATCGCATGGCGCGAAGTGGCGAAGTCACGTCGTCCGTGCTTCAGTCTTCGATTCTCAGCGTCAGACTGACAGCCTCGATCGCGGACCCCTTGATCCGCAGCACGCGCGCGCTGTAGTCGGCGATGTCGACCGTGTCGCCAACCTGAGGGACATGCCCAAGCCGCTCCATCAGCAGTCCGGCGACGGTACTCAGGGTCTGCGACTCGGGTAGTTCGACGCCGAGCTCGCGCTCGAGCATGAACAGCGGCGTGTCGCCGCGCACCAGCAGGCTGCCGTCATCCATGCGCTGCGGCTCGCGTCGATTGCGCAGTTTGCGTCCGGGTTCATGCTCATCAACGATCTCGCCGAAGATGGCTTCGAGCACATCTTCCATCGTCACGAATCCGATCACCTGATGTTCCTCGTCCTCGACGATCGCGAGGTGCGGTGCGCCAAGGCGGAACTGGCGCAGCAGCGTGCTGATCGGAAAATCCTCGGGCACCCGTTCCAGCGGCAGCAGATGCCGACGCAGACGGGCATCGTAGCCCGGGCCATCGGTCTCGAAGGCAATGTCCTTGTAGTGCAACACGCCGAGAACCTCGCCGGTCACCGTATCGATGTACGGGTAACGGCTGTAGCGGTGCGTCTGCAGGTGGCGGCGGACTTCCTCGGCGTTGTCGCCGGTGCCGATGCAGATCAGATCGCGGAAGTGATGCATCACATCACTGGCGTGCAGCTGCGGCAGCTCCAGGGTGTGCGCAAGCATCCGGTTCATTTCCGAAACCTGCGGGGTCTGCGGTTCACCGGCGGAGTGGGACATGCGCAGGATCATGCGCAATTCGTCCAGCGTGTACGGCGTTTCGTGATCGTGACCGGACTCGGTGACGAGGCCGAACAGGCGCAGGACGCGGTTGGCGCTGTCATTGAGCACCCAGATGAACGGGTACATCGCCCAGTAGAACAGGAACAGCGGCGCCGCGGTCCACAGCGACATTGCTTCCGGCTTGCGCAGCGCGGCGGATTTGGGTGCGAGTTCGCCGAGGACGATATGCAGATACGAGATCGTCGCAAAGGCGATCACGAACGCAATCTGGTGAACGGTCTCGGGATCGTTGTCGAGACCCAGTGCTTGCAGCGGCAGTTCGAGCAGGTGGGCAAATGCAGGTTCACCGACCCAGCCCAGGCCGAGCGAGGCGAGGGTGATGCCGAGCTGGCAGGCGGAAAGATAGGAGTCGAGATTGCGGTGCACCGTCGCCAGCAGGCGGCCGCGGACGCCATGCAGGCGGCTGAGTTCGGCAACGCGGGTGTGCCGCAGTTTGACGATCGCAAACTCGGCAGCGACGAAGAAGCCGTTGAGAAGAACCAGGAACAGCGCAAACAGCAACAGCCAGGCGTTGGTAGAACTCATGCTCTCAGGAGTGGAATGGGGCTCGGAAAGCCCCGCCGCATAGGCTACACGGAACGTCGTTCAGCGTCGCTTGAGATCCTCGCTGGAGATCCGCTGGCGGATCGCCCTCCCTGCGCCGCCGGCGCAGTTCACAGCGTGGGCTGCGTTCGCTGGCGTCGCTGGCTACGCAGCCGTTCGGCATTGTCGTCTGCGCGAGTGAGCATCATCCGCAGCAGCCAGGCCGCGCCGCCCATCAGTGCCAGCAGCAGCAGCGTGCGCAGATCGAACGCGCCGCCACCACTGGATGCGGCTTTGGTCGGCGTGTCCGGATTGCTGGTGCCGCCGCCCGCTGTGCTGGAAGCCGGTGCATAGAGCTTGGCGATGCCGGCGATGTCGTCGGAGGCGAGCGAAGCCCCGCGTCCGTCGGCGTGCAGGGTCGGGCGCATCAGGGCAGTGTCCGCAGCGGTGCCCGGAGTGCAGATCTCGAGCAGGCCTTCACCGCAGGAATGACCAAGGCCCAGGATATGGCCGAGTTCATGGGCGAGGAGTTCGGCCGCATTTTCGTTGCGGCCTCCGCTGAACAGGCAGGAAACGCCGTCCTGCACGACGATGTCGCCTTCGGTGAGGGTGCCGTATCGCTCGCCGTTGTATTCGCCGGTGCCAAGGCTGCGCCACTTGCCGTAGGCACCGAGGCCACCGAGCAGACAGTCGAAAGTGCCGGCGAGTTCATTATTGGGATCGTTGAACAACACCTGGTTGATGCCGTCGGCAACATCAAGGCCGGAAGAGGCGGCGCTAATCCCGCTGTACACCAGAGACACGGTGCTGCCGGGTGCATTGTTCCAGGCGCTGATCGCGTCCTGCAGATCACTGTTGCCCGAGCTTGTGCCGCTGTCGTTCGCGTAGATCGGCACACTCACATTGTTCTGGAACTGGAACCAGCGCACGCGAGGGCTGGTCAGCTGGTACTTGCCGTCCGAAGCGAGATCGCCGTCCGACCAATAGGTGTCGTCGCCGCTGCGACCCAGTGCGCGTTCACGCACCCAGTCGGTGAAACGCCTGGCATTGCGGTGACGATTGCGTTCACGGGGTCCGCTGGAAGGTTCGATGGCCTCGGCCTGTTCGAGATCCTGCGTCAGTACCGGCTCGTTCTCGGTGTCGCGGCGAACGCGGAACACACCGAGCAACAACTGGCTCGGGCTGTAGCTGCGGTCAGCGCGCTGATTGAGGAACAGCAGCACCGGCTCATCGGTCGCAAAGCGCGGCATCCCGGGGATGATTAGCGCGCCACGTGCGCTCTGGTCGAATGCACCGGGAAGACGAATGTCCAGTTCGCCTTCGGGAATCGTGCCCTTGAGCACTTCGTCCGGCTGCAGACGGTAGCTGGTTTCATCAAGCTCACGGCCGGCGGTGCCGCGCGCTTCGACGATCTTGCCGCTGACCACGATGTCGGCTGTTTCAAACAGGGCCTCGTCGCTCATCGGCACATAGCTCATCGCCATGGCCGAACTGATCGGGATCAGGACGAGCGCCAGCGCACTCAGGGTGCGCTGAAAACCGCGCTGCAGGACGGAAGATTTGGCAGCAGGGCGGCGGTCACGATTCATGGGCGAACTCGCGATGGAGGGGTACGGACGCAGCTTATGGCGGCTTCATTGTCCCTTCATCGACAAAAACCCTAGACGCACGGAATTGGCCGCCGAGCGGTCGGGGGCACCCTGACCGCGGGGTCAATGAGCCGCCGGGCCAGCACGTCGCAGTGCGCTCAGGACCAGGCCCAGTACCAGGCCGAGCCATCCCATCGCACCGCCACCGCTGGTGTCACCGCCAGAGCCGCTTGCGGACGGCGTATCGATCTTGCCGGCCACGCAATCGGCGCGAATGTCCTCGCTCTGATGCGCCTTGCCGCCGCGGTCGCGGTAATCGCGACCGGCGCGGTTATAGACGCTGTAGCGCGAGCACCAGCTGGCGTCATCGAGCAAACGCGCGTCGGCATCCGCGTAGCCGGGTTCGCCCGGCTGCTTGAGCCAGCGATCGAGCCAGGCCAGTGAGTAGTGCACGATCATCGGCTGCGCCCAGCCGCCTTCGCAGACGCCGGTCGAAATGTCCGGGCACCACGCACTCGCTGGGAAGCCCGGCAACAGGCTCCAGTCGAAATGGGTGCTGCCGGCAACAGTGAACTGATAGACCGGCACATCGGCCTCGACCCAGCCGCGATACGCCGCCTTGTCGGTTTCCGGATCCGGTGGCGTGACATGCGGCGGCGCGGCGACCAGATATTCGCTGGTCTGGCCCATCGCCGGCACGCGCGGCGGCGTGTCGGCGCTGTACTGCAACGAATCCCAGGCGACGATGACGTCGATCGGGTTGCCGCCGCGTGCATCCGGAAATGCGAAGCGCTCGCCGGGGAAGCCCTGTGCAGCGGAAATGCCGAAGGCACCGGCAGAATGGCCGGTGACACCGAGGCGCTCGGCATCGATGCGGTCGTAGAACGGATTGAACGCGGTGACTTCGGTCGGGTAAGTGCCTTCGCAAGTCACGTTGTTCGGGTACGGCGCAACCGGCGTCGAGCGGAAGAAATCGACGATGTGGGTGAAGCCGTCGCTGAACACCGCGGTATTGAAGTTGCCGCCCTGCTGCAGCGTCGGTGTCTGCAGGTCGGAACGGCCCTGACCGCGCGGATCGAAGGTCATCACGACATAGCCGGCGCGCACCAGTGGTTGCGCCATCCACCAATAGAGTGTCTCGCTGGCCTGGATCGAACCGTTCTGGATCACCACGCCGGGCAGGCGGTCGCCCGGTTTTGTGTTGCGCGGCGCCCACACGCGGCCGGAAATACGCGCGCAGCCGTCGTCGTAGAACACCACCGGAATGACTTCGGCTTCCTGCTCGTAGAACACGCGGCCGTTCGCGCCATTGGCATCGGGATAGCGAGTCGGGTCGCCGGTCGCGACGGCGCCCCAGGTCGCGGCGACAGGCGTCACCGCCGTGTTGCCGGACAACGGCGACAGCCAGCTCGGATCATCGAGTGCGCGCTGCAGCCAGTCGAGATGATTGGTATTGCCGCGCAGCGTCCAGATCAGGAGGTAATCGGGCTGCAGTGCGAGTTCGGCATCGGCCTCAAGCACGTGCGCGTAGTTCGCGGCCTCGCGCGCCAGCCATTCCGGCGTGTTCGGCTCGGGGCCTTCCGGGATCGCAAGCGCGGCGGTGGACAGCAGCGCGGTGCTGGAGGCGAGTGCGATACGCAGGGCAGGGCGCTTCATGCGATGGACGATCCGGGTGTGGCGAAGGACCGGATTGTCGGGCCGTCAATTTTGTAGCGCAATGGCGCGTCTGATCTTCGGGTCATTCCGAAATGCACGGCCTGCGGTCGCCTGCGGGGGCACAGCGGAGGGGGTATTTCAGCCCAAAGCGGCAATGCGATGCCGGTCGCGGCAGAATCAGGGACAGATCGGATCGGCGTTCACGGCTGGGCCCGATCACGGCGAACGAACTTGCCGATGCAGCGCTCGTCTGATTCCGATACGCACATGAGCATTTCCTGCTGCGACGCAAGAAACTTCAGGTAAACCGTGACTTCATGCCCAACGGGAATGACGCGACCGGAACAGCTTGGCTTTCCATTGCTCTCCGAAAGGGTATCTACCAACTTGTAAAAGCCCGCCGAACTCGCTGTGGGTGAAATCTGGTAACGCGTCCGTCCTTTCTCGTCGGCGCTCTCAAACGTACCCGTTCCGTCCGTCATGTACTTGGAAGTCTCCAAGCAGCCAGAGTCCGGAGCCGTGAATTCCCAGGTTCCGATGATTGGGTGTGTGGCGTCTACCGGGGTCGCTTGCCTGGCGCATGCGCCAAGTGACAGCAGCAGAATTATCGCTACCAATACAAAGCGCATGCTCATGCTCCAAACGGCAGCTGGGGCGGCGTGCCCTGCGGAACGCAGGCACGCCCGCTTGCTGTGATACCGGAAGCGTCGCCAGCCAGCTTTCCGCGAATGACCCTAATATGCCATCGATTGTCGCCGGGAATTTCAGCTAACGTCGAGAAACTGTGTCATGCGTTGCAGTTCGTCGTTGAGCGCAGCGCGGAACGCAGCTCCTTTCGGTGAACCATCGACATAGCCGAAGTTCGCCTGCAGCTTGCCTTGTTCGCTCGTCGATACATTGGCCCAGCCGATCACGCGTTCACGCCACAGCAGGGGCAGGGCGTAGTAGCCGAGCTTGCGCTTGGCCGGCGGCGTGTAGGCCTCGAACTTGTAGACCCAGCCCCACAGCAGTTCGAAACGACGCCGATCCCAGACCACCGGATCGAAGGGTGCGAGCAGGCGGACCTGCTCATCGACGGTGTGGCGACGTGACGCCGGATTGTCATCCGCAGGCCAGTACCAGGTGATGCCATCGATCGTGCGAGAGGCGAGGTGCTCGCGCGCCTTGCGCAGTGCCGCCTGCGCCTGAGGCGCCAGATGCGGCGCGCCATACGAGATCAGCAGCCGCGTCAGGTAGGTGAGGCTGGCCGCAGGCAGAGGCGCGTACTTGCGCACGACAAGATCAACCAGCGCTGCGGCGCGCTGCGTACGACTGGCGTTACTTTCATCGATCTCGGCGTGACTCGCACATGCATAGACGCGTGTACCGCTGTCGCGGCGCACGACGCGCAGCAGGCCGCGATAGTGCATGCCGCTGAGCAATTGCGTACTCGCGTTGCTGGATCCACCCCAGTAGTTCGTCACGCGACCATGCGCAAACTGCTGCTCGACTTCGCGTGGATGTACCGCACCACGTTCGCGGATGTAGGCGAGGATGTCTTCCACCTTGCGGCGTTCTGCCGCGGTCCATGCCCGATTGGCCTTGCGCGGATGCATCAGCGCCAGATGCTCGCGCGGCAGGAAGCCGTAGTTGACGAGGCAGTCCTCCTCGATCGCGAGCTTCGCGTAGCGCCGCTCCAGATCACCGGCACGGTAGTCCCTGACCCGATGACGCAGGGTGAGGTCCTGCGCACGCGCCGGCGCACGGATCGGGTCGGCCTGCACGAAGCCGAGGCGCTGCACGGCACGCAGCAGGGTCGTCGGTGCGAACAGTGTGCGGGCGACGGCATAGCGGCGCAGGTCGTCGAGATTCGGTTCGGGCATTGTTCTGATTGCAGCACATTCTCTGGGGCTCTCGATACACCTGCGGAGCTTGTCCTGAGCCTGTCGCAGGGCGGGCGCTCGAGACGAACGGGCTTTTGTTTTCCAGCAGGCACAACAACAGTCCGTTCGCCTCGAGTGCCGTGCGCGCAGAGCACGGTGTATCGAGAGGCCGCCACGCACTTCGGCGTTGCTGACTTAGAATGCAGCAACCCCACCAATACCACCCGGAGCTTGATCATGGATGTGCGTGCCGCTGTCGCCTTTGCCGCCGGTCAACCCCTCAGCATCGAAACCGTCCAGCTTGAAGGCCCGCGTGAAGGCGAAGTGCTGGTCGAGATCAAGGCGACCGGTCTGTGCCACACCGACAAGTTCACGCTGTCAGGCGCCGATCCGGAAGGCCTGTTCCCGGCGATTCTCGGCCATGAGGGCGCAGGCGTTGTGGTTGATGTCGGCCCCGGCGTCAAAAGCCTGAAGAAGGGCGATCACGTGATTCCGCTGTACACACCGGAATGCCGCGAGTGCGATTACTGCACGTCGCAGAAGACCAATCTGTGCCAGAAGATCCGCACGACTCAGGGCCGCGGCCTGATGCCGGATGGCAGCTCGCGCTTCTCGTTCCAGGGCAAGCCGGTGCTGCACTACATGGGCTGCAGCACGTTCGCGAACTACACGGTGTTGCCGGAGATCGCGCTGGCCAAGGTGCGGCAGGACGCGCCGTTCGACAAGATCTGCTACATCGGCTGCGGCGTCACCACCGGCATCGGCGCGGTGATCTTCACGGCGAAGGTCGAAGCCGGCACGAACTGTGTCGTGTTCGGCCTCGGCGGCATCGGCCTCAACGTG
>CAZDPA010000075.1:0-16978 GCA_964507195.1 uncultured Salinisphaerales bacterium
CAATCGTCCCCACGTTCACGTGCGGCTTGTTGCGTTGAAACTTTTCCTTCGACATGTCTCAGGCTCCGTCTATATGAATCGCGTGGCAAACACGCATGGTCACGTGGATGTAAAAAACGTAAAAACTTAAGGCCTTCAGGATCTCCCTGAAAACCTTTTTAAAGCTGGTGCCCGTCATCGGAATCGAACCCCGCGATGGCGCCTTGGCCCCTCAGGGTCATCGGTTCGACGCCGATGCGGATACTGCTATTACTGCAAAAGCTGGTGCCCACCATCGGAATCGAACCGATGACCTCACCCTTACCAAGGGTGTGCTCTACCGACTGAGCTAGGTGGGCGATACTGAAACTTGCTGCTTGAAACTGGAGCGGGTGAAGGGAATCGAACCCTCGTCGTAAGCTTGGAAGGCTTCTGCTCTACCATTGAGCTACACCCGCTTCACGCGCTACCTGAAACTGCCCGTCGGCCCGAAGGTCGGCGCGCATTACCGAATTCACTGTGGTGGAGGGAGAAGGATTACTCGCGGCTCGCGCCGCTCGCCCTCCGGGCCGTCTGCGCTGTCGCGCCGACGTTCGACCCGCTGCGCGGGTCGTCGAACCTTACGGTTCTCATCCTTCCCGTGCCGCCTGATACACCCGTTGAAGCTGCAATCTCTACCGCTCTACCAAGTCCCGCTGTGGTGGAGGGAGAAGGATTCGAACCTTCGTAGACATAAGTCAGCAGATTTACAGTCTGCCCTCGTTGGCCGCTTGAGTATCCCTCCGCCGGGTACTCCTTTGGGACCACCGGCCCTCAAGGAGCCGCGTATTCTCGTGATTGACCCCCGCAGAGTCAAGGTAAATGGCGTGATTCATGCGCTTTCGACCTTCGTCGGGCATCTCGGCTCTGCGGCTCAGACGCCTGATCCGCCAATGAAGCCCGTGACACTGCCCGCTTGAATTGCGTGCAATCGAGCAAAATGGTCCGCCTGATCAGCTTGTTACGCCCCAACACCGTCATGTTCCGCGCGGCTTCGCCCTGCGTGTCGGCGCCGCGGCAAGCGGATCATCCGGCCAAGGATGGCGCGGGTAGCGGCCACGCAGATCCTTGCGCACATCGACATAGCTGCCGGCCCAGAAGCCGGCGAGATCGCCGGTCACCGCAATCGGTCGCTGCGCGGGCGAGAGCAGATGCAACACGACCGGCACGCGACCGTCGTTGACGGTTGGGGTCTGCACGCAGCCAAACATCTCCTGCAGCTTGACCGAGAGTGCCGGTGCGTCCGGCGGGCGGTATTCAAGGCGGATGCGCGAACCGGTCGGCACTTCCAGATGGGTCGGTGCCAGACGGTCCAGCGCCTGCTGCTGCGCATAGTCGAGCTGCGCCCGCAGGATCACATTCAGATCAAGCCGCGCCAGATGATCGCGGCGCGTGATGCCGCTCAGATGTGGCAGCAGCCAGTCTTCGAGATTCTCCAGCAGCGCTTCGTCGCGTGTGTCCGGCCAGGCTTCCTGCGGTCGCCACAGACGCAGCGATTCGACGCGGGCGCGCCACTGCCCGGTCACCTCGTTCCACGGCAGGCAGTGCAGGCCTAGACTGCGCACACCTTCAAGCATCGCGCGCGCCGCAGCTTCGGGCTCCGGTGTGCGCAGCGGCTTGCGCTCCAGCAGCAAGGCTCCAAGGCTGAGTGTGCGCTCGGCCGTAACGGCTTCACTTTGCGCATCCCAGACCACGCGGTTCTCTTCACGCAGTGCAGCGTCGTGATCGCGCCGCAGGTCGTCGATATCGAGCACGGCAGCCTGACGGATGCGGCGGATCGCGGCGGTGCCACGGTATTCGGTCTCGACACTCCAGTGCGCGATCGCCAGCCATTCCCGCGCTGCAAGTGCATCGGTTTCGCTCAGGCGCGCCTCGCCGCCGTCAGCGCACTGGAACGCGACTTCGCGCAGGCCGCGGTGCCCGGGCCGCCGCCGCGCAATACGCTCCGGATAGGCCCACGCCACGACGCGTCCGACCGCATCGACATCCAGCGTTGCGACCGGTGCCTCGGCGTTGTCTCCGATGGCGCGCAACATCTGCTTCATCGAGTCATTGACCCTACGCTGCGCCATCGGCTCGGCGCGTTGTCGCACATAGCGTTCGACCTCTTCGGCCAGATCGGCCTGCCCGCTGCCACGCTCGTCGAGCACTGCCGCCGTCCACGCGGCCAGCGTGCCAAACCCTTCGGCTTTCGCACTCATGAGCATGTGCGCGCGACGCGGGGTCGTCGGCAGACGCGCGAGTTCGCGGCCGTGCGCAGTGATGCGCAGGCCGGCATCAATGGCCCCGAGTTCGCGCAGACGCTCCTGCGCATAAGTCCAGGCATTGATGGGCGGCGCATCCATCAAAGCCAGGGTCTGTGGATCACTGACGCCCCAGGCCGCGAGTTCGAGTGCAAAGCGGCTCAGGTCGACGACGAGGATCTGCGCGCTGTCATGGGCTGGCAGCACGCCGTGCTGTTCGCGCGTCCACAGTCGATAGCAATGCCCTGGGCCTAGCCGCCCCGCGCGACCGGCGCGCTGATCGGCGGAGGCGCGCGAGACGCGTTCGGTATCGAGGCGATCCGCGCCGGCGCCAAGATCGAAGCGGGCGACGCGGGCCAGACCGCCGTCGACCACCGTGGTGACGCCTTCGACCGTCAGGCTGGTCTGCGCAATGTTCGTCGCGAGGATCACCTTGCGCCGGCCCTGCGGATCGGGCTGCAGGGCGGCGTCCTGCTCACGCGACGACAACTCGCCATACAGCGGCATCAGGGCGACGGTTTCAGTCAGGCCTGACAACGCCGATTGCGCTGCGCGGATTTCGCGCGCGCCGGGAAGGAAAGCCAGTACATCGCCCTGCTGCTCACGCAATGCGAGGGTGATCGCCTGCGCAACTGCGGCGCCATGCTGCAGGTCGGCACGCGGCGGCAGGTATTGAATCTCGACCGGGTACATCTTGCCGCTGCTGGCGATGACTGGCGCACCACCGAGCAGGGCACTGACCCGCCCGGTGTCGAGCGTCGCGGACATCACCAGCACACGCAGCTCCGGATTGAGTGCGGCACGCGCATCGAGTGTCAGCGCCAGCGCCAGATCGGCGTCGAGACTGCGCTCGTGGAACTCGTCGAAGATCACGAGACCAACGCCGGGCAGCTCGGGATCCGCCTGCAAGCGCCGTGCGAGCAATCCCTCAGTCACGACTTCAATGCGTGTGCGTGCCGACACCTTGCGCTCGAAGCGGATCTGATAGCCCACCGTCTCGCCGACACTCTCGCCGAGCAGGCTCGCCATGCGCGACGCCGCCGCACGTGCGGCAACACGGCGGGGTTCGAGGACGAGGATGCGTTGCCCGCGCAGCCAGGGCTCATCGAGCAGCGCCAGCGGGACGACCGTGGTCTTGCCCGAGCCCGGCGGCGCGGACAGCACGGCGCGGCCAGCGGCAGGCGCGGCAGCGCTTCAACAACGGGCAAGTCAGGAAGCTGGACGGACATGGCGCGGCCACTATCGGGCCGTCTAGTCTAGATTTTTCCGTCCGGCAGGATCAGCCGCTGACGACCATCACGGCGCGGTCGGCAGCTCCATCGAGATGATGGCTGGCTGATCGACGCTGATCGCAGTCATTGTCACCCGCGCCGTCCCGATCTGGATGCCGAGCGCTTCAAGCAAGGGATCGATGATGCCGTCAACAATACCGCCGGTCGCGCTGAGAATCCCGCCGAGAACAGACACCACCGGATTCTTCACGCTGTCGATGATCGAGCCGACCGGAATCGACAAGGTGCACACCACAATTCTCAGCAGGCAGATGCTGCTGCTCTGATCCGGGTGGTCCGGATCGGATGCCTGGATCTTCGTCGCCAACGATGCGAACAGTGTGGAGAACGTCCCGGCAAGGAGGCCCGTGGTTCCAACGGTCTGCGGATTCTGAGCTGTTTGAGGGGCGACATCAGCGAGCCAGTACGGACGCTTGCCGCTGGGCTGTTCGACCTTCGTGTAGTCATCTATCGGCTGCAGCGCCTGTGCTGTCAGCCCGCCGACAGTGGTGGTCACCGGGCCCGTCAAGGTCAGATTCACTTTGATTTCGGCAAGCAATCCACCAAGTATGTTGATCGTTACGGCCAGCAGGCTTGAAGAACCGTTGTCGATGTCGGGCGCACTATCAGGTGAACCTGCGAAAGTGCCCAGCTTGAGCGCTGCAGCCGAGGGAATAGCCCGTAGAGAGGCCGCCAGTGTGTTGTCCGTGCTGCGTGGGCATTGAATGCGATCCAGATATGCGCTGGCCCTTGCAACGTCGACATCGATACCCAGATTGATCGGCGGTGCGACGATGTTCCCCAGCAGGCCGCCGAGCAGCAGCAAATTCAACGCCTGGGTGATTTCGGTGTGCGCGGTGACTTGTGCACGCACGAGCAACTTGATCTGCGCAGTGTGAGCCTCTGCCGTTCCTGCTCGGCGCATGCCGCTGAACTGAGGCGGCTGCCCGATCTGCACAAAAGTCCTGATCGACGTAATTCCGGGCAGCCCCAGAGAGACCGGAAGCGCGATCGGCGGCACTGTGCCTGTCTCGTCTGCGCTGGCTGCCGCACCGAGCGCAATCAGCAGATCCAGCAGATTGACGAAAGGCGCCTCCCCGGCTTCACCATCAACCGCGCCCAGCAGGCCGGCGATAGGCACCTGTGAGTCGTGCCCGGCCTGAGCGGCTGCGGCCAGCTGTTGCAACGCAGCGACAACGCTGGCGCTGGCAGTACCCGACAGGGAATCGGCCAAACCGCCAATCACGTCGGAGAGCACCGGTGTAGCCGCCTCCAGGGCGACGGGATCAGACAGATCCTTCACATCCAGATTGATCGCCGTGGCAAGGTTATCAAGTGAGACCCCGGCGCCGACGAGCCCGTTGTAATCGGCCACACTCAGCGAAACATTGCCGCCGAGTAGTCCTGAGAGCAGGGCGTTGAGGATGCCCCCATTGAAGTTCAGTAGCCCGCTACCCAGATAGAAACTGCCGACGGCCAGCTGCCCGGCAGTTGCCGAGGTAACCATTACACGGCTTTCGTCATACGGCAGCAGGGGTAGCAGAGGTTCGGGAAATTTACGCCGCAGCGTCACGCGAACCGCCTGGGCATCC
The DNA here is from genome assembly GCA_964507195.1 of uncultured Salinisphaerales bacterium. Taxonomy (GTDB): domain Bacteria; phylum Pseudomonadota; class Gammaproteobacteria; order Nevskiales; family Nevskiaceae; genus Solimonas. The sequence continues at coordinate 5,125 of CAZDPA010000075.1, forward strand.
TCCGGATCGATCGCGAGATAGCGCATCCCCTCGGGACCATCGACACCGGTGCGTCTATCAATGATTCCAACATCCACCTGAGGCAGTCCGTTCAGCAGTTCCGCTGGCAACCCGTTGCCGGCCAGGGCCTGCTCGACGAAAGTCAGCAGATCCGCAGTCGACGGCGTGTCGTAAGGACCGGAACTGTCGCTGACAGAACAACCACTGACCAGACGCGCCGCATCCAGCGCTGCGAGATTAGCCTGCTTCTGCAGCTCGCTCCGCGCCGCGTACATGCGGCCCACTTCGATCGCGACCAGCGCGGCCGTCAGCATCGCCAACAGGGCAACCGCCGCAAACACCGCAACTGCCCCGCGCTGTTTGGCGCGGTTGGTGCCTTTTTGCATGACAGGAAACGCCCGCATCGGAAATGCCGTCTGAAGTCTGAGGCGACAGCCTCGCAGCCCCGGCCGGACAGAAGACGTCCGGGCCGTCAAACGGCAGTTCGGGGCCGACAGAACGGCCCGGTGCGCAGACTCTCACGCCTCGCGGGCGATCTGGAGCAGGCCTTCCAGCACCAGATTGGGCCGATGCTGCCAGGCACCTTCCAGATGCGGCAGCAGATGCCCGGCATCGCCACCGGTCAGCCACAGCTGCGCACCGGGACCGGCCAGACGCGCGCCGCGATCGATCGCACCGAGACAGGCGAGCATCGCGCCCTGCCGCACACAGGCCTCGGTATCGAGGCCAAGGCCGCCGTCATACGCGGCAGCCATGTCGCGGGTCGCGAAACGGGTATGGCCGAGCACGGCACGTTGCTGGGTCTCCAAACCTGCAGCAATGATGCCGCCCTGGTGCTGTCCGGCGGCGTCGACGTTGTCGATCGTTAGCGCCGTGCCGGCATCGACGATGCACGCAGCGCCCCGATGCTTTGCCCACGCCGCGATCATCACCAGCCAGCGATCGACGCCGAGTCTTTCGGGCTCGGCATAGGCATTGCGCAGTTCGCGCCAGTGCGTTGCGGCGCGGGCGTAGCTTGGCGGAAGCCCGTAGCGTTGGCGCAGGGCCGCGCCGAACTGCTCCTCGTGCCCCGCACCGGTCACGTGTGCAACCCAGATCGCATTTGCCTGCGCGACCGGCAAGGCGGCAATCGCCGCCGCCGGATCACCGGCGTGCGCGATCGTTCCGGATCCGTCGATCTCTGTCGCGCGCGCGGTCGCCCACTTGAGACGCGAGTTGCCGATGTCGAGCAACAGCGTCGGTGTGCTCATGCGAGCACCCGCAGGCGCACTTCGCCGGAGTGCAGGGCCTGTCGCTGGCCGTCCACCTCAACCAGCAAGGCGCCATCGGCATCGACACCGCGGGCGATCGCATCGAACTCCCGATCGTTCTGGGTAACCCGGACAACGCGGCCGCGACTCAGATCGAGGGCATTCCATTCGCCGAGCAGCGGCGCAAAGCCGGTGAGCGCAAATTCCGACAGCAGATCGACGAGCGCGCGAAGCAGGTGTGCGGCCAGGCTATTGCGCGATACCGCAGGCAGGCCGCGTGCTTCCAGCAGTTGATTGAGGCTCGCCCACGGCTGGTCAACCGCAGTCGCCTGTTCGATCCGCAGCGAAACATTGATGCCGACGCCGATGATGACGCGGCAGGCACTGCCGCTCTCGCCGCGGTGCTCGAGCAGGATGCCGCCGAGCTTGCGGCCATCAACGAGGATGTCGTTGGGCCATTTGAGACCGACATCGGCAATGCCGCAGCTGCGGACGACCCGCGCGCAGGCAACGCCGACCGCGAGTGGCAGCGTCGTCAACTGACGCGGCATCGTTTCGAACGACCAGGCCATCGACACGGCGAGCTGCGAACCGAACGGGGTCAGCCACTGCCGTCCGCGTCGGCCACGACCGGCGGTCTGGAACTCCGCGAGCAGCGCCTGCGGATCGGCCTGCGCAGAGGTTTCGACGATACGCGAGCTGGTCGAATCGAGCACCGCCTGCACATCCACACGCACTGTCTTGCCGAGCACCGCCTGCAACGCCTCGCGATCCAGACGCTCGATCGGCGTTGCCAGCCGATAGCCGAGCCCCTGGCGCGCCTCGATCACGATCTGCCAGTCCTTGAGGCGCTCGATGCGCTTGGCGAGCGCCGCGCGACTGATGCCGAAGCTCGCGGCCAGCGCTTCGCCAGATTGCCACTCGCCGTCGGCGAGCCGATCGACCAGCGCGAGCATCTCGTCCTGACTCAGCGCTTGAGCCATCGGCCCAGCACCCGCACTTTCTCGAAGCGATGCTCGCTGCCGGAAGCCAGGCGGCGAATGTTTTCGCGATGTTTCCAGACCACCAGCAACGACATGGCCAGAGTGAACGCACCCGCGCTGGACCAGATTCCGTATGGACTGAAGCAGGTCACGTGCAGCAGGGCAACCAGCGTGGAAACGATCGTCGCGAGGCTGACGTAACCGGTCAGCATCACGATCAGGACAAATGCCGCGAGCATCCACAGCAGCGACATGCTCAGCAGCGCGCCGAACACGCCGGCCAGCGTGGCGACACCCTTGCCGCCGCGAAAGCGCGCGAACACCGGGTAGCAGTGGCCCAGCGCAACGGCGACGCCGCAGACATAGGCCTGATCGCGCACGCTCAGCAGCGGCTCGGCGAGCGTCGGCAACTTGGGCACCAGCAAGGTCGCGACCACCCCCTTGAGCACATCGATCAGCAGCACGCCGAGCGCGAACTTGGCGCCTTGCGTGCGCAGCGCATTGGTCGCGCCGATATTGCCGCTGCCCTGCGCGCGCAGATCAACGCCGCCGCGCAGCGCGCCGACAATGCTGCCGCCCATCACGGTGCCGATCAGATACGCCAGTACGGTTTGCAGGAGGGTGTCGATCATAACGGACTCAAACGCCGAGCCAGGCGCTGCGGCGCGCCAGCACTTCAGCGTTCGCATCGCTGATCAGGTTCAGGTTCCAGGTATCCACCGGGCTTGCCGCGGCGAGCAACTTGAGCACCACCAGCTCGTCGTCACGAAACACATGCAGCTCAACCTTATCGCCCGGCGCGAGCTGCGCCTGGGCAGTCGCCCAGTTTGCACTGCTGACACGCAGACCATTGAGCGCGAGCAGCTGATCGCCGGCATGGACGCCGGCCTGCGCCGCAGGGCTGCCGGTGATGACCGTCGCCACGCGGGTGTCGCCACTGCGCAGGCTCATGCCGAGCCAGCTCTTCAGCGCGCGGCCCTCGCATCGACCTCCGTTGTCCTGCTCGCTGATACGAGCGCGGCGCTCTGCACGGATGCCGAAGGACGCCAACAGGTCGATCAGCGGCAGCTCGCCCGTCGAGCGCAGCGCCAGATCGAAGAACGCGCGCAGATCCAGACTCGACATTTCCTGCGCCAGCGCTTCGAGGCCGGCTTCCGGCACCGGCACGTCGCTGCGTCCCCAACGCTGCCAGGCGGCGCGCATGACGTCGTCCAGCGTTGCCTTTGATTGCAGGCGCAGAGTGAGGTCGAGGCACAGACCGACCAGTGCGCCCTTCACGTAATAGCTGACCGTCGCGTTCGGGCTGTTCTCGTCCGGCTGGTAATACTTGATCCAGGCCTCGAAGCTGGCATCGGCCAGCGTTTGCACGCGATGCCCGGGGGCACGCTCCACCCGCGTCGCGTTCGTCGCGAGGATGTCCAGATAGGTCGCGGCGTCGATCAGGCCGGCGCGCAGCAGGAACAGATCGTCGTAGTACGAGGTCAGCCCTTCGTAGTGCCAGAGATCCGCGCTGTAGGCCTCGGCGGCGAGCGTCGACTCGGCGAAACGCTGCGCGGTGATGCGCTTGACGTTCCACAGATGGAAATACTCGTGACTGCAGAGGCCGAGGAACTCGCGGTATTCCTTGGACTGCACGCTGTCGCCGACACGCGGAAAACTGCGGCGGCTGGTGATCAGCGCAGTCGAGCTGCGATGCTCCAGCCCGCCGTAACCGTTGCCGACGACGTTGGTCAGGAACAGATACTGATCGAGCTGCGGCTCCTGTCCGAACAATTCGCGCTCGACGTGGCAGATCTTCGCGAGATCAGCGGCGACGCGTGCACGATCCAGCTCGCAACGGCCGGACAGGACCAGCGCGTGCGGAATGCCATCGACATCGAAGGCGATGCGATCGAACGCCGCCATCTCGACCGGATGGTCGATCAATTCCTCATAGGTCTGTGCCCGGTAGCGGCCAAAGCCACGCGCATCGACCTGCAGCGCAGGCAGGGTCGTCGCCACTTTCCAGTCTGTGCACGCAGCATCACTGGGCGCAGCCAGTTCGACCTCAAAGCCAGTGTTCTCGAAACCCTGAGGGCAGTAGAACAGCGAGCTGCCGTTGAAGAAGCCGCGCGCGAGATCGAGATAAGCCTTGCGCACCGATTGATCGAAGGCGTACACGCTGTAGATCAGCTGCAGTTCACCCGACACCGGTGCACAGCGCAGGCTGCGCTTGTCGATGCGCTCGATCGCCACCGGCTGGCCCATGCATTCGGCGCGAATACTGACGATGTGCTTGGCGAAGTCGCGGACCATATAACTGCCGCGCAGCCACGACGGCAGGCTGAAGACCTGACCCTGCGAATCGGGCTGCATCACCATGCAGCGGACTGCGAACAGATGTTCGCGCGGCTGCGCAGGACTGACGTGATAGTGAACGGCGCTCATGCGTCTGTAATTATGGAGCCTTGAGGAATATCGGATTGCCGATCGTCGTGCGCGAACTCAGGTCACGCGTCTCGATGCGCCAGGTGGTACCGAGCGGACTTTCGTTGAAGTCGAGACGCGAAACCTGGCGCGTGTGCGTGAATGGATCGGACGTGATCGGCACAACCTGCACGATCAGGCCGTTGCGCAGGTAGTTGAGCAGCTGCCCCTCGCCGCCGGTCACGGTGACTTCGAGCGTCGCACTGTCGCCATCGGCGAGTGTCAGTGTGTCGCCGAAGATGCCGGTGCTGCCATCCGGTGCTGTGCCGCGGAACTCGAGTGCCGGGCTGCGCGCGACGCCGCGCGTGCGGACATAGGCATGGCCGGCCTTGATCGCTGCGGTGAGCGCCTGACGCGAAAGGTTTTCCGCGTAAACCGCTGTCACCGAATTGCCGTAGCCACGGCGCTCGCGCTCGGCATCGTCCGGTTCGACACCCTTGGAGTCGGAGCCCGACACACCGGTGATGCGATGCCCGTCCTTGAGCTTCTGGTCCCACAGCAGCATCGCCGTGGTCATGAACGGATTCTCGATCTCCAGCGCCGGAATCGGAATGCCGAGGTCCCCTGCGGTCGCCATCACCGGGCCGTTGAGAATCTCCATCGTGTCGACCGCATCCCAATCGATCTGGTCGCCGAGTGTGAACTCGCAGCCGCGACAGAAGTTCGCAAACACCGGACCGGGGAAGCTGGTCGGATGATTGATCTGGAACAGCGCGCCAGCGGCCTTGGCCTCGCGCTGGATATCGCCGAGGTTCACGTCCTCGAAGCCGTGGCGATATTCGAGTACCGACGGCGTCTCGCCATGCGTCATCGCGTGGCCGAAGTAGGTGATGATCTCGCGCCCCGGCCAGATCAGCAGATCGGGATGCGCGCGCTGCACGGCACCGAGCGTGCGCCAGTGCGCGCCGGTGACGTACTCGGTGACCATCAGGAAATCGATCTGCACGGCGCGCGCCTGCGCGATGAAGGCATCCCAGTCCGGCGCATTCGGATTGGAATGGAAGGCGTGCATGTGAAAGTCGCCGTGGTACCAGCCGGCTTCGGCGCGTGCGATATGCGTCGCATCGACCGGATCGTTGGCCGGCGTGGTCTGCGATCCGGCCGACTTGCACTCGACCGTCAGCGTCCACTCGGCGCCACTCGGAGAAACCGCTGCGATACCCAGCTCGGCATACCAGACGCCGGGCTCGATCACGCCGGGGAAATAGCCGCGTTCGGCCTGGCCGGCTTCGACGTACACCGGGCCGTGGTCGGCGTCGATGCGCCCCTGCCGCGAACCCGACCAGCCGCGAAAACCTTCGACATTGCGATAGCCGTGGTTGTCCCACAGCCCGAGATCCAGCGTCGTCGCGGTCAGTGGCGTTGACGGCAGCGGACCCGATTCCGACCAACCGTAGGACAGCTCCACGCGATGCGTGCCGGCCGGCACGACGAAAGCCTTCATCTCGTAGGTCTTGGCGTCTGCGCTGGCGACGGTGCCGCTGAACTCGACCGGCCCGCTGTCCAGCACGCAGTTCACCGCATCAGTCGGCGTGGGCGCCGACGGCGAGCCGTCACCGCCGCCGCAGGCCGTCAGGCCGAGAATCAGCATGGAAACGGCAAACGAAAGGGCAAGAATCTTCATGCACCATTCTACTTCGGCTGCAGCGTCCGATCCCGGCGCTTTGGGTATGCTACGGCGATGATCATTTCACCCCGCCTCTCGCTGCGCTCTCACTTGTTCCGGTTCGCCGTGCGCTCGCTGATTGTGCCCTGCATCAGCGGCTACGCACCGGTCGCAAAGCGACGCGCGCGGCTGGAGCTGACGACACGTCTGACGCGTCTGCCGTTGCCGGCAGGGACGCAGGTCGAGCCCACCACCTTCCGCGGCGTACCCGGCGAGTGGGTGCGCAATCTGCGCATTGCACCCAAACGCACGGTGCTGTACCTGCATGGCGGCGCCTACGCGATCGGCTCGCCGGCCGTCTACCGCGAATACATGGCGCAGATGGCAAAGCAATGGCAGGCGCAGATCGCCGTCATCGACTATCGACTGGCGCCGGAACACCCGTTTCCCGCTGCACTGGACGACGCGATTGCGGCTTATCAGTCGTTGCTCGAATCCGGTGTTGCTGCGACCGATCTGGTCGTTGCCGGCGACTCTGCTGGCGGCGGCCTGACGCTGGCCTGTGCGCTGAAGGCCCGCGAGTTGGGATTGCCCCAGCCCGATGCGCTGGCTGTCGTGGCGCCCTGGACCGATCTGACGATGTCCGGCGAATCAGCGCAGAAGGCCCGTGACGACATGCTGTTCAATGCGACCATGAACATTGCCGCAAAGGATTACCTGGCTGGCGCTCCAGCAACGACGGCGCTGGCCTCGCCGCTGTATGCCGACCTGCGTGGCCTGCCGCGCACGCTGATCCAGGTCACCGACACCGAAATCCTGCTCAGCGATGCGACCCGGCTCGATACCGCGCTGCGTGCAGCCGGCGTCAGCAGCGTGCTGCGCGTCTGGCAAGGCCTCTGGCATGTCTGGCCGCTGTTTGCCGGCAAGCTACCGGAAGCCGACGCGGCGCTGCGCGAAGCCGCCGAGTTCCTCTATAACACCGCGCGTCCATGACCTACAGCCGCTGGCGCGATACCGGGCAGCGCTTCGAGTTCAAGACGCACCCGGTGTTTTATCAGCGTCACGGCAAAGGCAGCACCGCGCTGTTGCTGATCCATGGTTTTCCCACCGCATCCTGGGACTGGGAGCCGATCTGGCCGGCGCTGTGCGAACATTTCGACCATGTGCTCGCGCCGGACATGCTCGGCTTCGGGCATTCGCCAAAGCCGCTGCGCCATCGCTACTCGCTGATGGAGCAGGCGGACCTGTGCGAAGCGCTGCTCGCGCTGCATGAGGTCAGCGCGGTTCACATCCTCGCGCATGACTACGGCGTCAGCGTCGCGCAGGAGTTGCTGGCGCGACACCGCGAACGCCTCGGCCAGGGCCTGCAGCTGCGCTCGGTCGTCCTCCTCAATGGCGGCCTGTTTCCGGAGACCCACCGCGCCACCCGCACGCAGAAGTGGCTGCGCAGCCCGCTCGGCCCGCTGCTGGTGCGCTTCATCGGCGAGCGCGGCTTCGCTCGTGCGCTGGCGGGAGTGTTCGGGCTGCAAACCCAGCCTTCGCCGATCGAACTGCATGATTTCTGGCAACTGGCGAGCAGCAACCACGGCACGCGCGTCATGCCGCGACTGCTGAGCTACATCAGCGAGCGGCGCAAACAGCGCGAGCGCTGGGTCGGCGCGCTGATTCACACCAAGGTTCCACTGCGCCTCATCAATGGCCCGGTCGACCCGGTCTCTGGAGAACACATGGCGCAGCGCTACGCCGAATTGGTTCCCGCGCCGGATATCGTCTCGCTGCCGGGCATCGGCCACTACCCGCAGGTTGAAGCACCGGACCGGGTGTTGCGTGCGTTCTTCGAGTTTCACCGCAAGCGCGTGCCGCGAGCGGAAGGCGTCTGACCCCCCCCCATATTGGGCAGATTGGCGGGGCGAAGTCGCTGTCGCTATGCTCAGGCGCACCGCAGCTGCAGTCCAGGCACACGCCAACCATGAGCGAGTCCACCACCATCAGCGAATCTGGCGCCGTCAGCCAGTTTCCGGATCGCGTGCCTGCACGCATCGGCAAGTACGAAGTGAACGACGAAGTCGGTCGCGGCGCCTGCGGCGTCGTCTATCGCGGTTTCGACCCCTTTGTTCAGCGTGATGTCGCGATCAAGGTCGCGCTCGCCGACGCCAGGGCGAGCGACAAGGCGGCGCAGCAGCGCACCTTCTTTGCCGAAGCGCGTGCCGCCGGGATGCTGCAGCATCCGAACATCGTCGCGCTGTACGACGCTGGTGTGGAGGGCGAGCTCAGCTACATCGTCATGGAGTTCATCGCCGGCGAAACCCTGCTGAGCCTGTGCCGACCGCGCACCGAACGTGCGCCGCTGGATCAAGTCATCGAGCTCGGCTACAAGTGCGCCAGGGCGCTGGACTACGCACACGGCAAGGGCGTACTCCACCGCGACATCAAGCCAGGCAACATCATGCTGACGCCGGACGGCACGCCCAAGCTGATGGACTTCTCGATTGCGGAGATTCTCAGCGCCGAACCCAGCAGTGGCCCGCGCAACGTCGTCGGCTCACCGCTGTACATGTCGCCGGAGCAGATCCAGCGCCAGACCCTCGGACCGACCAGCGATCTCTATTCGCTCGGCGCCGTGCTGTTTCAACTGATCGCCGGGGTCCCGCCGTTCTCGAATCCGGAAATTCCGCTGCTGTTCCGCGCCATCCGTGAGCAGCCTGCGCCGCGCCTGCGGGATGTGCGGACGGAAGTGCCGGTCGCGCTGTCGGAGATCGTCGAGCGCCTGCTGAGCAAGGCACCCGAACAGCGTTTTGCATCGGGACAGGAACTCGCCTCTGCACTGCTGCGCCTGCAGGAACAGCTGCGCAGCGGTAGCCAGGCCAACCGCCGCGATTCGCGCGATGCGATCCGCCGCCTGCACTTCTTCAATGGCTTCAGCGACGAGCAGATCGACGAGATCCTCAACGCCAGCGTGATCATGACCTACGCTCAGGGCGAAGTCCTGATGCGCGAAGGCGACGTCGACAACGCGTTCTTCATCATTGCCCGCGGCAGCGCCGACGTGCTCAAGGGCGGCAAGCTGATCAGCCGGCTCGACAAGGGCGATTGTGTCGGCGAGATCGCCTTCCTGACCGCGGCACGCCGCACCGCGACCGTGGTCGCCGCCACCAGCATGATGGCGCTCAGGATCAACGCCTCCCTGCTGGGCGAGGTTTCGCGCGAGTGCCAGCTCAGCTTCTACAGAGTTTTCTCCGAAACGCTGATCTACCGTCTTTCCCTGACCAGTGCCAAACTGTCTGCAGCGGCCGGCTGAAAGCCGTTTATCTGTTCAGCCAGCACTAAGGGCGCGGGAATAAATTGCCGCCACAGGCACAAAGATTGCGCCAGTAATTCAACCAGGGAAGTTCCAACCATGAAAAGTCACTCGCTCCTGTCCTTGCTGTCGGCTGCTGTTTTCGCCTTGAGCCTTGGCGCGTGCTCGCCGCAGGCGCCGACGGACGAAACCGCATCCCCCACTCCGGAACCGACTGCGACGGCGGAACCGACGCCTACTCCGGTGAGCGCCGCCGAGCTGGAACGCCAGCGCGAAGCCCGCGAGGCACGCGCACGCGAGCGTGCTGAGCGCGAACGTGCCGAGGCCGCGGCAAGGGTCTGCCAGGAGTGCGGCACGATCACCGCGATCACGCCGATCAAGCAGAAGGGCCAGGGTTCCGGCGCCGGTGCGGTTGCCGGTGCGGTTGCCGGCGGCGTCGCCGGACATCAGGTCGGTGGTGGCCGTGGCAAGGACGTCGCGACCGTAGCCGGCGCGGTACTCGGTGCATTGGCCGGCAACGAAGTCGAAAAGCGCGTGCGCTCGACCGAGACCTACGACGTGCTGATCGCCATGGACAACGGCAGTCAGCGCCAGATCAATGTTCCCAGCCTCGGCGGACTGAGCGTCGGCACCCAGGTGCGTGTCCAGGGCGATCAGATCTCGTTCCGATAGACACCGCTTGTCATACCTGACCCCGCAGCGCTGGCGCTGCGGGGTTTTTGTTTGGGCGCGGCTTTGGCTACCCTAGCGCCCCTTCAGTCCCCTAGCCCCGCGAGGCGGTCCATGTCGCATCACATCAAGGTTCTGGTCATCGGCAGCGGCGGCCGCGAGCACGCACTGGCGTGGAAGCTCGCGCAGTCGCCGCGCGTGGCTGAAGTGCTCGTCGCGCCGGGCAATGCCGGCACCGCGCATGAAGCCCGCTGCCGCAATGTCGAGATTGCAGTCGAGGACATCTCCGGCCTGCTCAAGCTGGCGCAGCGGGAAAACATCGCGTTCACCATCGTTGGGCCCGAAGTCCCGCTGGCGCTCGGCGTCGTCGACACCTTCGAGGCCGCCGGCCTGCGCATTTTCGGACCGCGCAAGAACGCCGCGCAGCTCGAAGCCTCTAAGGCCTTCACCAAGGACTTCCTCGAGCGCCATCGCATCCCGACCGCGCAGTACCGCGTGTTCACCGAGATCGACCCGGCGCTGGCCTATATCGCCGAGCGTGGCGCACCCATCGTCGTCAAGGCCGATGGCCTCGCCGCCGGCAAGGGCGTGATCGTCGCGTTGAGCGTCGCCGAGGCGCAGACCGCTGTGCGCGACATGCTCGGCGGCACGATGTTCGGCAAGGCCGGCGCGCGCGTCGTCATCGAGGATTTTCTCGACGGCGAAGAAGCCAGCTTCATCGTCGTTGCGAGCAGCACGGCCGGCAAGATCCAGTACGTCGCGATGGCCACAAGCCAGGATCACAAGCGCATCGGCGACGGCGATACCGGACCCAATACCGGCGGCATGGGGGCCTATTCCCCGGCCCCGGTCGTCACCGATGCCGTCCATCAGCGCGCCTGCCGCGAAGTGATCGAACCGACGCTGGCGGGCATGGCTGCCGAAGGCGCGCCGTTCACGGGCTTTCTCTATGCCGGCCTGATGATCGACCGCAACGGTGCACCGAAGGTGATCGAGTTCAATGTGCGCATGGGCGATCCGGAAACCCAGCCGATCATGGCGCGCCTCGACTCCGATCTGCTCGACATTCTCGAAGCCGCTGTCGACGGCACGCTGGATCAGGTGAGCCCGCGCTGGTCGCCGCAACCGGCACTGGGCGTTGTGCTCGCGGCGGGCGGCTATCCCGGGACCGTGCGCAAGGCCGATGTGATCAGCGGTCTCGATGCCGATCTGGGCACTGCGAAGGTGTTTCATGCCGGCACCACAGAGCGTGACGGCAAGGTCATCACCAGCGGCGGTCGCGTGCTTTGCGTTGTTGCGCGCGGCAACACCGTGCGCGAGGCGCAGAAGGCGGTCTATGCCGCCGTCGACAAGATTCACTGGGAAGGCATGCAGGTACGTCGCGATATCGGCTATCGCGCAGTGGCGCGTGAAAACGCGCCGAATTGACTCGGCATCCCTGCGGCATCTCGATACACCTGCTGCGCAGGCACTCGATGCGAACGGGGTTTTGTCGATAGCCCAAAGAAAACCGTTCGCATCGAGTGCCGCGCGCGTAGTGCGCGGTGTATTGAGATGCCACAACGAAGACAACAAAAAAGGG
>CAZDPA010000075.1:16988-17683 GCA_964507195.1 uncultured Salinisphaerales bacterium
CCGCTGGCGCCCTTTTTTGTTGCAGGCAAACCCTTAATTGCGCTTCATCGAATCGAAGAACGCGGAATTGGTCTTGGTCTGCTTCATGCGGTCGATCAGCAGCTCGACAGCCGCCAGCTCGTCCATTTCGTGCAGCAGCTTGCGCAGGATCCAGACCTTGTTGAGGTCGCCTGGCTCCATCATCAGTTCTTCCTTGCGCGTACCGGAGCGGTTGATGTTGATCGCCGGGAACACGCGCTTCTCGGCAATGCGACGCTCCAGATGGAGTTCCATGTTGCCGGTGCCCTTGAACTCTTCGTAGATGACCTCGTCCATCTTCGAGCCGGTCTCGACCAGCGCGGTGGCGATGATCGTCAGCGAGCCGCCTTCCTCGATGTTGCGCGCGGCGCCGAAGAAGCGCTTGGGCTTCTGCAGGGCGTTGGCGTCGACACCGCCGGTCAGCACCTTGCCCGACGACGGCGCAACGGTGTTGTAGGCGCGGGCCAGACGGGTGATCGAGTCGAGCAGGATGACGACGTCGCGCTTGTGCTCAACCAGGCGCTTGGCCTTCTCGATGACCATTTCAGCCACTTGCACGTGGCGAGTTGGCGGCTCGTCGAAGGTCGAGGCAACCACTTCGCCGCGCACAGTGCGCTGCATTTCGGTTACTTCTTCCGGACGCTCATCGATCAACAGAACGATCAGGTGGCATTCCG
>CAZDPA010000076.1:0-2212 GCA_964507195.1 uncultured Salinisphaerales bacterium
CGGCAGCAGGTTCGCCATCGACAGCATCAGCCACTTGGTGCCGCTGGACTTGAATCGCACCTCGACCCGCGTGCGATCGCCGTCGCCGTCGAACTGCATGATCGTGCCTTCGCCGAACTTCTCGTGACGCACGCGCTGGCCGAGATTGAAGCCGGCCGGGCCGGACTCTGCGCGCAGGCGTGGCGTCATCGGCGTGCGGGCGACCGGCTCTGGCGTCCGGTTGCCGGAACCGTATCCGCCACCCCCATAACTGTTGCCGCCATAGCCGCTGCTCGCGAACGCCGGCCGGACGAGGCGTGCGCGCGGCCGTGTTTCGACCACGCATTCCGGCGGAATCTCGCGCAGGAACTGCGAGGGGCCGTTGATCTGTTCGACGCCATGCAAACGCCGCAATTCCGCATAGCTCATGTACAGCTGCTTGCGCGCGCGCGTGATGCCGACGTAACAAAGCCGACGCTCTTCTTCAAGATTGCCTTCTTCGGTCGAGCGCGCGTGCGGGAACAAGCCGTTCTCCATGCCGACCATGAACACGACCGGAAACTCCAGGCCCTTCGCCGCATGCAGCGTCATCAGCTGCACACAATCCTCGCCCGGCCCAGCCTGCGATTCGCCGGCTTCGAGCGCGGCATGGGTCAGGAAGCTGGTCAGCGGATCCAGCGGCGGCTCGCCGTCCTGCGGCGCCTCCAGTGGAGACAGCTCGAAGTAGCGTGCTGCGCTGATCAGTTCGTCGAGGTTTTCGAGGCGCGCTTCGGACTGCTCGCTCTTGTCCTTCAGATAGAAGTCGCGCAGGCCGGAACGCTGGATCACGGTTTCCGTCGCCTTGCTCAGCACGCTGTCGCGCGTCTGCGATGCGATCGATTCGATCAGCGCGAGGAACTCCTGCACCTTCGCCGCCGAGCGGCCGAGCACGTTTGCGCCGTGACGCGCAGCGTTCCACAACGACAGACCCTGTTCACGTGCGTATCCACGCAGCTTCTCGATCGTCGTTGCGCCGATGCCACGCGCCGGCGTGTTGACGACGCGCTCGAAGCTGACGTCGTCGTCACGGTTGTTGAGCAGGCGCAGGTACGCCATCGCGTCCTTGATTTCCTGACGCTCGAAGAAGCGCAGGCCGCCGTAGATGCGATACGGAATGCGCGCGCGGATCAGGGTTTCTTCGAGCACGCGTGACTGCGCACTCATGCGGTACAGGATCGCGATGTCGGAATGCGCGCAGCGCCCGTCCAGATGTTCGCGGATGCGATTGATCGCGAATTCGGCCTCATCGTATTCGTTGAATGCGGCATAGAGCTGGATCGGCTCGCCTTCACCGACATCGGTCCACAGCTCCTTGCCCAGACGCCCCGTGTTGCGCGCGATCAGGCCGTTCGCGGCGTTGAGAATCATGCCGGTAGAGCGGTAGTTCTGTTCGAGCTTGACGATCTCGCAGCCGGGGAAATCCACCGCGAGGCGCATCATGTTCTCGACGCGCGCGCCGCGCCACGAGTACACCGACTGATCGTCATCACCGACCGCGAACAGGATGCCGCTGCTGCCGGTCAGCAGCTTGAGCCAGCGATACTGCAGGGTGTTGGTGTCCTGGAACTCGTCGACCAGCACATGGCGGAAGCGCCGGTGGTAGTGCGCCTGGATTTCGGCGTCGTCGCGGGTCAGCTCGTAGGCACGCAACAACAGTTCGGCGAAGTCGACGACGCCCTGGTTCTCGCAGGTCTGCTGATACGCAGCGTAGATGCGCACAAACTGGCGCTGCGTGAAGTCGCCTTCGTCGCGGAAATGCTGCGGTCGTCGCGCTTCTTCCTTCTGCGCATTGATCCAGCCGGTGACGGTCTTCGGCGGCCACTGGTCGTCCGGCAGATCGAGATTCTTCAGCACGCGCTTGACGACGCGCACCTGGTCGTCGGCATCGAGGATCTGGAAGTTCTGCTGCAGGCCGGCTTCCTTCCAGTGCAGGCGCAGCATGCGATGCGCGATGCCGTGGAAGGTACCGACCCACATCGCGCGGATCGGCACATCGATCAACTGCTCGATGCGGCTGCGCATCTCCGCCGCGGCCTTGTTGGTGAAGGTCACTGCAAGCACCGACATCGGCGATGCGCCCTCGGCGGCAATCAGCCAGGCAACACGATGGGTCAGCACGCGGGTCTTGCCGGAACCCGCACCCGCCAGCACCAGGCGGTGCTCCAGCGGCGCGGTCACCGCTTCACGTTGCGCC
>CAZDPA010000076.1:2235-17678 GCA_964507195.1 uncultured Salinisphaerales bacterium
GGCGGGCCCGGCCCGCCGCACCGACTTGATGGGGAAGCACGATGAAAACCGTATTGATCACCGGCGCCAGCACCGGCATCGGCCAGGCTGCTGCCGAGCTGTTCTTCGCGCGCGGCTGGAACGTGGTGGCGACGATGCGCACGCCGAAGTCGGACCGCGATGATGGCCGCTGGCTGGTCGCGCGCCTCGACGTCACCGATCCGTCATCGATCACCGCCGCGTTCAAGCTCGCTCAGGACCGCTTCGGCCCGATCGACGTGGTCGTCAACAACGCCGGCTATGGCCTGGTCGGCACGCTCGAGTCGATGACCGACGATCAGATCGAAAAGCAGTTCGAGACCAATGTGTTCGGCCTGATGCGCATGTGCCGCGCGATCATTCCGCAGTTCCGCGAACGCGGCGAAGGTACGCTGATCAATATCGCCAGTATGGGCGGACGTCTGACCTTCCCGTTCTACAGCATCTATCACGCATCGAAGTGGGCGGTCGACGGCTTCACCGAATCGCTTGCGTTCGAACTCGATCCGCTCGGCATCCGCGTACGCCTGGTCGAACCCGGCGCGATCAAGACCGATTTCTACGATCGCTCACAGACCTTCGTGCACAACCGCGATCTCACCGCCTACAACAACCTCGTCGATGGCGGCATCCGGCGCATGAACAAGGCCGGCGCCAAGGGCGCACCGGCGTCGCTGGTGGCTGAGGCGATCTGGAAGGCCGCGACCGATCGCGGCGCGCGCCTGCGCTACGTGGTCGGCAGCGACGCGAAGAGCCTGCTCGGCATGCGCCGGCTCATTGGTGGCGATGCGGCATGGCGCAAGCTGATTTCGGGGCAGCTGCTGAAGTAGGCGGACTCGCCGTCACCTGTGCGATCGACGCGCTGATCTGTTCGCGCGCAAGCGCGCGGCACTCGAGACGAACGGAGTCTTCGTTGCTGGTCGAAAACCAAACCCCCGTTCGCATCGAGTGCCTGCGAAGCAGGTGTATCGAGATGCACGCGCTGACGATCAGGCCGTCGCGCGTGACGCCAACCGATACTCGCTCGGCGTCGTCCCCGTCCACTTGCGAAACGCCCGCGTGAAGTTCGCCGGATCGGTGTAGCCGGTACGCACTGCGATCTGTTCGATGCTCAGTGAGGCATCACTGAGCAACTGCAGTGCATCGCGCCGTCGCGCTTCATCAAGCAACTGCTGGAAGCCGAGGCCGCGTTCATGCAGGCGGCGCTTGAGCGTGCGCTCGGAGAGGTTCAGGCGGCCGGCGACGCCGGCAAGATCGGGATAGCCCTTGGTACCTGCCGTCAGCAGTGCGCGCAGCTGCGCAACCAGATCGCCGCTGTAGCCGAGCTGCGTGAATTCCTGCTCGCACTGCTGGGTGACCAGGCGCGCGGTCAGCGGGTCTGCGGTGTTCAGGGGCAGATCGAGATAGCGCAGCGGGAAACGCAGCTGGTTGACGCCGGTCGCGAAGCGCATCGGCGGAAGACGATCCCGATAGTCCCGCGCATACGCGGGTTCGGTACAGTCAAACCACAGCTCGACTTCCTCGCGCTTCGCGGGCTGCTGCGCGCCGAGCAAGGGCACCATGCGCCACAGGCCGACGAGGAACAGGTCGAACATGCATTGACGCACTGCGCCGAGCATCAGCGTTTCATGCGCCTCGATCACACCATGCTCGCCATCTGCGAACACGCGGATGTTCAGATTCGGCAGGCGCAGCGGCAGGAACTTGCCACCGAATTCGGCAGCGGCGCGCAGCGTCGGATAGCTGAGCAGGCCGTAGCCGACGAAACCGTGCGTGGTCAGGCTGCTGTGCAGGCCGATCTCGTAACCGAAGGCCGGATTGCCGCTGAGGCGCAGGCCGCGATACAACAGATTGTTCGCCTGCAGCATCGACAGACGACCATCCGTCGTCGCCAGCAGCGTGGCTGAAATGTTCTGGCCTTCGAGCATCCGCGCCGCGGGCACGCCAAGGCTTTCGGCGACGCCGAGAATCAGGTGGCCGTAGGCCACCGGGATCGCGGGCTTGTGCAGGTCTTCAACTTTCATCGCTGCGTGCGCGCGCTGCCGCCGTGGCCTGAATTGACAGCCATCTTGGCACGCTTGCGCCTCACGGGCCATCGGGCTGCACTCGCACACTGCGCCGGCCGGCATCGCGGATGTCTGGCCGGACTGCTGTGCGTGAGAGAGAACCATGAAGCAAACGATCGCCAACCCTTTGCGCACGACCAGCATCGCCGGCCTCGCCCTGCTGCTCGCAGCCTGTTCCGGCGAGTACGACGGCACCGCCGGCGGTGGCAGTGGCGGTCCGAGTCCGGGCGGCGGCACGTTCGAGGACGAGACGACCTTCTTCAACGCCCGCGTGAAATCGACGCTGGATTTCTGCCGCACCTGCCATGTGCCGGAAGGCGTCGCGAACACCGACGAAGGCAAGCGCTTCATGCTCGCGCCTGACGCGAGCCAGGACTACGCGCTGCTGAAAACCTCGTGGGAGACGCTGGGTCGCGGTGTCGACAGCAACCGCATCCTGCTCAAGGCGGCGAACATCGACCCGCAACCGCATTCGGGCGGCGCCCCCTGGCCGCAGGGCAGTGCGCCATACAACAACATGAAGATCCTGCTCGGCTGCTGGGAAAACCCGGCGAACTGCGCGAGCCTGCTCGCCGGTGCCGGCAGCGGCCCGATCACCGAAGCGCTGCCGCTGCTCGGCAATCCGGGCAAGCACTACTTCATCACCGAGATCTGCGATGGCGCACCGGACGACCAGGCCATCGACTGGAACCGCGATCCGCGACGCCTGCTGACACAGGCCGGCGGCCTGATCGACAGCACCGACTACGCAGTGCATTTCAACGATCCCTACGAGATCTGCCACACCGACACGCTGTTCGAGAACCAGGCACGGCAGAACGAACTGCGTCTCGCGCAGGGCAAGACCGCGATCTACTCAGCGAAACGCGATCCGGCGACCTGCGGCGAATGGCGCGCGGCGATCCAGCGCGGCCACGACTTCATCGCGCTCGGACCGACCAACCAGCCGCGGCATGACGACATGGGCGGCGGCCTGATCGGCGTCACCAACTTCAGCGCGGCGGCGTGGAACAACCTGTGGCAGGTCTGGGGCATGAACGAACGCCCGGAGAACTTCGACGCGCAGCTGTTCGAACGCTACGGCCATTCGCCGACACCGGATCATCTCTATAACCCGTATCCGGTCGTCGATCCGGCGCGCGGCATCGACGAACGCACGATGCTCAGCGAAACCTTCGGCGGCACCGGCCGCCTGCCGCTGGGCATGGGCCAGGGCAAGAATGCCGACGGCAAGTACAACGGCACGATGAGCCTCAACTGCTTCAGCTGCCACGCCGGCCAGATCGGTGTCGGCGAGATCGCCGGACGCGACGGCAACGGCAATGCGAAGAGCTACGGTGCCAACGCCTACGGCAGCTTCATGGGTCTGCCGAACACGAACACCGAACTTGGCGTGCTGCTGATCGACATCATCCACGCGTCGACATGGCCGAACTCACCGCTGCCGGCGGCCGGCTACCTGCCGCTGGTCAACACCACACGCGGCACCAACGCGGCAGACACCGAGATCGAGGCGATCGTCGCGATCCGCGATTTCGACACGCTGAATTTCCAGCGACCGTTCCTCTACCCGCTGCACGACAGCTACGGCGACCAGGATCCGCCGGCCTGGTGGTGGCTCAGCAACAAGACGCGCTATCTGTGGTTCGGCGGACACTCCACCGATTCCTCGCGCGGCAACATGTACTTCGGCAGCGTCAACGATCTCTCCGGCGATCAGGTCAAGGAGAACGAGGGCATCTTCGAGGACGTCCACCAGTGGTCGTTGACGGTCGAAGCACCGACCTATCCGGGCCCGGTCGATACCGCGAAAGCCGAGCAGGGCGCAATCCTGTTCCACGAGAAGAACCTGTGGGCTGATGGCGAGAACGCCGATATCCCGCAGCCGCCGGGCAATGGTTCCTGTGCAAGCTGCCACGGCGCGTATTCACCGCGCTACGCCAACGACAAGCGCTTCCTGCCGACGCCGGATCTGGCGGGCATGGTCGGTTACACCGTGCCGATCGAGATCATCGACACCGATCCGGCGCAGGCCACCGGCTGGTCGCGCGAGATCCGCGAGCATGTCTCGACGTTCTGGTGGTCGTATCCGGATGCGATGCCCAACTACGCGCTGCCTGAAGAGAAGAACCCGATCGTCGAGCTGGTCGACGACTTCGCGATCCTCGGCATTTCCGGTGCCGATCTCGCCGATCACCTGAGCCGCAACCTGCAGGACATGGGCGTGTTCGATCCGGTCGGCGATGTGCTCGGTACGGTGCTCGGTACCGTGCTCAATCCGGTACCGGACATTCCACTCGGTGAGTTCGCCGGCCGCATCAAGGGCGCCTGCGGATTCGAGGAAAAGACCGTCGGCTATGTGACGCCGCCGCTGCATGGCGTCTGGGCGAGCGGCCCGTATTTCCACAACGGCTCGGTGCCGGATGTGTGGAGCGTGCTCAAGCCAGATGACCGCCCGACGATGTGGCGCCGCGTCAGCAGCCAGACGCCGGTGCACTTCAACCAGTTCGAAACGCGCCTGAGCGCCTACGACCACGACAAGCTCGGCTGGCAGTATCAGTCCGTGCAGTGCGGCGCGGGTGCCGCCGGCATTCCGTACTACACCTGCCAGCCGCAGTTCGACGCGCCGGAGACCGCACTGTGGCTGACCGACACCCTGCTTGGCGGCCTGCTGTGGCCGACCTGGCTGGTGCCGCCGCCGGTCGGCGTCGCCGGGCTTGCCGATCGCATGATCTTCAATACCAATCTGTACTCGAAGAAGAACAAGGGCCATGAATGGACCCGGGTACTCACCGATGCGGAGCGTCATGCGCTGATCGAGTACCTGAAGACCCTGTGATGCGTCGTGCGCGGAATCCGAGCTTTGCTGCGGTATGCGGCGCGCCCACCTTGGGCGTGCTGCGCCCTGCAAAGCCGAGTACGCAGCCAGTTGCGGGCGCATTAAGCTGGGGGATGATCCGTCATTCGATATCGAGGCTCGTGTGCGCGGCGCTGCTGGCGCTGGGCGGTGCCCTGCCCGCGCAAGCCGCCGCGGCAAACAAGGGTCTCGATGTCGGCGATGCCGCGCCGGCGCTGTCGGCACCGCAGCAGGACGGCACGCCGTTCGCGCTGGATGCACTGAAGGGCCGCGTCGTCTACGTCGACTTCTTTGCATCCTGGTGCGCGCCTTGCGCCGAGGCACTGCCGGCGCTCGATGCCTTGTACCGCAAGCATGCCGACACGGGTCTGACGGTCGTCGCCGTCAATGTCGACACCGAGCGCGCCGCGGCGCTGAAGATGCTCAAGCGCATTCCGGTCAGCTATCCGGTGGTCTTCGATCCGGCCGGGATCTGGCCGGAAACCTTCGGCTTGCGTGGCATGCCGTCCGGGTATCTACTCGACCGCACAGGGGTTGTCCGTTTCATCAAGACCGGTTACCAGACCAAGGATCTGCCGAAGCTGGTTGCTGCGATAGAAGCCGAGCTGGGGAGAACACAATGATCAGAATGTTGAGTCGCATCCTCGTGTTGACCGTGGCCGTTGCAGGCAGCGCCTGCGCCACCGTACAGCCCTGGCAACGCGGCGATCTGGCCCGCGCCGAAATGGCCTTCGAGCCGGATCCGGTACTGGCCAGCTATCGCCGGCATACCGAGTTCAGCAAGGAAGCCGCGAGTGGCGGCGCAACGCTGGGCGGCGGGGGCTGCGGCTGCAACTAGGAGGCGCCGCGTTTCGCGCGGGCGCCTGATCGTGACCGGGGGAGTATCTGCATGAGCGTGACCAAACCATCCTTGTCGGCCCTGACGGCTGCCGCGCTGGCCCTGCCGGGCATGGCGCAAGCGGAGATGCAGGCCGACCTGCTGTATTCGCACTACGCCGAGACAGATCTGTCGGCCGGTAACAGTGCGAGCGGCGAAAGCTCCGAGCGCTACAGCATCGACTCGCTGCTGTTCCGCCTCGCGACGCCGCTTGGTGCGCAGGCACTGACCGTCAACGCAACGATCGAATCGATGAGCGGCGCCTCGCCATGGTTTGTGCAACCGGATGCGCAGGGGCGCGCGGTGCAGGTCATGAGCCGGGCGAGCATTGAGGAAACCCGTGCGGACATCCAGGGCTCGCTCGGCGTCGAGTTTGCCGGTCTGGCCTGGGATCTTGCGCTGGGCTATTCCAACGAAGACGACTACGAAGCGATCAACGGGGGTATCGAAACCGAGTACACGCCGCAGGAAGCGAACTACACGCTCAGCGGCGGCATCGGCTACTCCTACGATCAGCTTGATCCGACGGTCGGCGCAAGCAGCCCGAACGTGATTGACGATGCCGACAAGGATTCGCTGTCGCTGTACGGCGGCGCGACCTGGATCATCAATGCGCAGACGGTGCTGCAGACCACCTTGAGCTACGGCCTGCACGATGGCTTTCTCAACGACCCGTACAAGCTGGCATGGATCGTCGACCAGGCCGGCACCGTCGCTGACAGCCGGCCCGGCACGCGCAGTCAGATCGCGATCTCGACACGCCTGCGCCACTACATCGGCGAGCTCGGCGCGGCGGTGCATGCGGATTACCGCTATTACACCGACGACTGGGAGATCGAAGCGCATACGCTGGAATTGTCCTGGAACCAGATCATCGACAGCTCGTGGCGCGTGACGCCGGCGATCCGCTGGTACAGCCAGTCGCAGGCCGAGTTCTACGCACCGTTCTATGCCAACGTGCGCAACGACGGCTATGCGTCGAGCGACTATCGCCTCTCGCCATACGGCGCGATCTCGTTGCGACTGGATGTGCGCAAGGCCCTCGCCGAATGGGAACTCGGCGGCGGCCTCGAGTGGTATCAGGCCGACGGCGATTACGCGATCGGTTCGGTCAAGGTCGAGAATCCGGGTCTGGTCGAATACCTCGGCGCGAACCTGCGGTTGACTCGACGCTTCTGAGCGCCATGCAACTCCGGGTGCATCGCGTACGGGCCCTGGGCGGCCCCTGCGCGCTGCACCTCTACGCAGACGACGAAGCCGTACTGGACCGCGCAGCAGCAGCCGGCGAGGCCGAACTGCTGCGCATCGAGTACAAGTACTCGCGCTATCGCGACGACAGCATCGTCTCGCAGATCAATGTGCGCGCCGGCAGCGGCGAGGCCATTGCGGTCGATGACGAAACTGCGGCGCTGCTCGACTATGCGGCAACCTTGCATCAGCAGAGTGGTGGCCGCTTCGACATCACCTCCGGCATCCTGCGCCGCGCCTGGGACTTCAAGGCGAAGCGGGTGCCGTCGCAAGCCGAAATTGACGCGCTGCTGCCGATGATCGGCTGGCCGCTGGTGAATTGGCAGCGACCGCACATTGCATTGACGCGCGCCGGCATGGAACTCGACTTCGGCGGCTTCGGCAAGGAATACGCGGCGGATCGCGTCGCCGCGATCCTGATCGGCATGGGCATACGGAATGGCCTCGTCGATCTCGGTGGCGACCTGCGTGTGATCGGCCCGCACCCGGACGGCGCACCGTGGCAGATCGGCATCCAGCATCCGCGGTCCGAAGGTGCGATCGCGGTGCTGTCTCTGCGCGGCGGTGCGATTGCTTCCAGCGGGGATTACGAACGCGGCTTCGAGCGCGACGGCATCCGCTACGGCCACATCCTGAATGCCGCGACCGGCTGGCCCGCACAAGGCCTTGCCGGCGCCAGCGTGCTTGCCGGGCAATGCCTGATCGCCGGCAGCGCGGCAACCTGCGCGATGCTGCTCGGTGCGGTCGATGGCCCGGAATGGCTGGTCGAACTGGGCCTGCCGCATCTGTGCATCGATGCGCAGATGAATGTCAGTGGCAGCATCGCTTACGAGAAGGTCTAGTTTCGCGCTGGCCTCTTGATATGCCTGCTTCGCAGGCCGTCGAGACGAACGGAGTGTTTTGAAGCGGCATTCACAAAAGCCCGTTCGTCTCGAGTGCCGAGCAACGCGCGGTGTATCGAGAGAGCGCCACGAAATCCTGCGGACTCCTCAAGCCACCCGCCGCAGCGGCACCGGTATCGCCAGCACTGCCGCCTTGCTCTGCGCTACCTGCAACAGAGAGCGCGAGTGACGGCCATCGTTGGGATACTGCGCACTGCCGAGCTGCGGCATCGGCAGCAACAGCGTATCGCTGTACTGGATCGGCTGACTGCAGATCACATGCAGCTGTTCGTGCAGGCGGTACGGCAGATCAGCGGCGTGAACACGCATGCGCATCACGATGAACTCGGTCTGACTGAAGCGGGCGAGGATGTCGGTGTCGCGCAGATGCGGCCGGATGCGCTCGGCAATGTCGCGCATCGCGTGCTCTAGATGCTCGTCATGTACAGCACCGCCAACCTTCAACGTGCAGTGAAACAGGTCAAAGCTCTGCTGGGTCTGTTCGCAGCGCTGGATCCAGGCGACGATTTCCTGCTGGAACGAGGCGCGGTTGCGCATCATCGTGTGCTCGTCGTACAGCGCAAGGATGCGTGCGCGATCTTCCAGGTCCTGCTGACGTTTCTTTTCCTGGCGCTTCGCCTGATAGCGGACGTCGACGGCAGACAATGCCATCGCCAGTACGGTCGTCGCGACCGCAAGACCGGCAAGGGGATACGTCATCCACGAACCAGCCAGCCCGGCGACGACACCGCCGTAGCTGCCGACCGGGAAGCTGGCCGCAGCCATGCTGGTGTAATGCATGCCGGCAACGGCAGCGCCCATGATCAGCGCGGCGGCGAGGCGCGTGACCAGCCAGTAGCGGCGCGAAACCCGGTGCAGGTTGAACAACACCCACAGCGTCGCACCCGAAGAGACAACCGCGATGATCGCCGACGCACCCACCAGCGATGCGTCCCAGACGATGCCGGGCCGGATTTCCATTGCCAGCATGCCGGTGTAGTGCATCGCACAGGTGCCGATGCCCATCAGGAACGCCCCTGCGATCACGGTGTTGAGACCCATTGCCTTGCGGCTTGATGCCCACAGCGCAAGCAACGCCACTGCAATCGCAGCGACCAGGGATACAACGGTCTTGCCGATGTCATAGCTCAGCTCGAACGGCAGACTGAAGGACTGCATGCCGATGAAATGCATCGTCCAGATGCCGCTGCCCATCATCGCGGCACCGAGTACCAGCCAGCGTTTCTCGTGCTCGCGGTTGTCGCGGATGCGCTGGACCATGTCGATGGCCGCATACGCCGCGAGGCAGGCGATCAGGTACGACACCCATACCAGTGCCGTGTCGTAAGTTCCGCTCAGATAGTGTGCATTCATCGTTGACCCCGAGAAGCTGTCGTGCTGATGACGCAAGACTGACGAAAAGCCACGCAAAACTGGATGCCGTACCTCGGATGGAAACGTACGTTTGTCGGTACCGCTCACGGCGGTGTCCGCTGATCGCACGCTGCCGACCGGTGGGCAGCTGTCGCCTGAAGTTCCCTCACGCCGCCCTGGGTCATAGGCGAGGCCGGCGCAGCTGGCCTACAGTGCGGCCGGATCTTTTTTTCCAGCGGATTTTCCTGCCCATGGCGTTTGACACTGCTGCAGCGGCGGCTGCCAAAACCGACATCGATCACTTCGATGTCCTGATCGTCGGTGCCGGCCTTTCCGGCATCGGAGCAGCCTGCGTGCTGCAGAAGGAATGTCCGGACAAGTCGTACGCGATCCTTGAGGCGCGCGACTGCAGCGGTGGCACCTGGGATCTGTTCCGCTATCCGGGCATTCGCTCGGATTCCGACATGTACACGCTTGGCTATTCGTTCCGGCCGTGGAAGGCGGCGAAGGCGATTGCCGACGGCCCGGCCATTCTCGAGTACGTGCGCCAGACTGCGAAGGACCATGGTGTCGAAGCGAAGATCCGCTACCGGCATCGCGTCGTCCGCGCCGACTGGTCGAGCGCCGATGCGCGCTGGACCGTCGAGTCCGAACGCGATGGCCAGCTCGTGCGCACGAGCTGCAGTTTTCTCTACATGTGCAGTGGCTACTACAACTACGCCGAGGGCTACACGCCGAAGTTCGAGGGCAGCGAGAACTTCGCCGGCCGCATTGTTCATCCGCAGAAATGGACGGAAGACATCGACTACGCCGGCAAGCGCGTCGTTATCATCGGCAGCGGCGCGACAGCGGTGACGCTGGTACCCAGCCTGGCCGAGAAGGCAGCGCATGTGACGATGCTGCAGCGCTCGCCGACCTATATTCTCTCGCTGCCGGCACGCGACAGGATCGCCAATGCGCTGCGCCGCATCGCACCCTCACGACTCGCCTACGCGATCACGCGCTGGAAGAACGTGCTGATGGGGATGTTCTTCTTCCATCTGTGCCGTACCCGTCCGGAGCTGGTGCAGCGAATGGTCCGCAAGGGCGTGCGCATGGGCCTCGGCCGCGACGCGCAGATCGACCCGCACTTCACGCCGAGCTACAAGCCCTGGGACCAGCGCATGTGCCTGGTGCCGGACGGCGATCTGTTCAAGACGCTGCGTTCCGGGCGCGCGGCTATCGTCACCGACCAGATCGAGCGGTTCACGAAGACCGGTATCCGGCTCAAGTCCGGTGCGCATCTCGACGCCGACCTGATCGTCACCGCAACCGGTCTGAACCTGCAGCTGCTCGGCGGCGCGGCACTGAGCGTCGACGGCGAGCGCGTCGATGCGTCAAAGACCCTGAGCTACAAGGGCATGATGTGCAGTGGCGTGCCGAATCTCGCGTTTGCGATCGGCTACACCAATGCCTCGTGGACGCTGAAGTGCGATCTGACCAGCCTGTACATGTGCCGCCTGCTCAAGCACATGGATGCAAACGGCTACCGCCAGTGCATGCCGCGCAATCTCGATCCGGACATGCCGGAACTGCCGCTGATCGACTTTTCCTCTGGTTACGTCCAGCGCGCGATCGACCAGTTGCCGAAGCAGGGTGCGCGCACGCCGTGGCGACTGCACCAGAACTATGTGAAGGATCTGATCCTGCTGAAGTACCGGTCGGTGGTCGATGAGGGGATGGAGTTTTCCAAACCCTGAGTAGCCCGGTTCCGCGCAGCGGAGCCGGGAACCTGCCGGCCAACGCGTCCCGGCTTTGCCTGCGGCAAAACCGGGCTACGGGTCAGGCCAGCGCTTCGACCACCAGCATCTGCGCCACCCGATCCTGCAGAGTCTGCGGCGCTTCGAGCTTCAGGCGCTGCAGATGCGGGCGGGCTGATGCCGGAATCTGTGACTGGCGAAAACCCAGCAGCGCCAGCGCCAGCTTCCACTTCGGCGTCTGCGCCGCGCGCTGTTGAACCTGCTTCAACGCAGCCCCGAGCTTCAGCTCGTCGGCGGTGAAGTCGCAGCCCAGCGGAAATGCCGTGAAACGGCCATCCTGCCGATGCCGCTCGAACGTCGCTTCGATGCGTTCGAGCCGGTTGTTCTGCCGATGCTCGGGAATCCGGTAATCGGACGGGATCTTGCCGGCGCGTTGCGCCTGTTCGAGCAACTCTTTCTGGAAGCGTGAGTCGGCGATCTCGATCAGGGCTTGTGCAACCTCGCTGTCTGTGCGGGAGCGCAGGTCGGCAATGCCGTACTCGGTGATGACGATGTCGCGGAGATGGCGCGGGATTGTCGTGTGGCCGTAGTTGAATACGATGTTGCTGCTGCCGGTTCCGTTGCCGCGTTCGCGGGCCGCGCGCACCAGCAGGATCGAGCGTCCGCGGTGCAGCTGGTGCGCCATTGCCACGAAGTTGTACTGGCCACCGACACCGGAAACCACCTGCAGGTTGTCGAGGCCGTCCGAACAGACTGCGCCGGACAGCGTCGCCATCATGCCGGTGTTGATGAAGCGCGCCTCTCGCCGTTGCTGCTGGTACAGGCGCGGATTGTGGTCGAGCTGGTTGGTCTTGTAGACGCTGGTCATGCAGATCGCGTCGCGCTGCATCACGTCCATGTCGCGCAAAGCCGCATAGAAGTCGGTCGGACCGACAAAGAAGCCGCCGTGCAGAGAGATGCCGCGGCGCAGCCTCGTGCCCAGGCAGCGCGCCATCAGCTCACGCGCCTGCGGATTCGCGACATTGGCAATGATGCGCTCGCCGTCCGGCGCAATGATGTAGCCGTCGTCGTAGCGACAAGCGTCATTGAAGAAGCCGTGGTGCTGCAGGACCGCGAAGTCGCTGCCGCGGATCACGCGCACGCCAAGCTTGGCCAGGCCGAGCAGAGCGTCCGGATGCAGCGCCTGCGGATCGCAGCGGCCTTCGTTGATCAGCTGTTGCAGCGCCCAGAAGTCATAGACCCGGCGCTTGAGGATACCGTCGCGCATCAGGTGCAGGAAGCCGTCGACGAACATCTCCGTAGCGCTGTACAGCCCCTGCTCGAATGGCGCGAGACCGCCGAAGTCCTCGATCAGCGACGGGCTATGCAGGGCGACACCCAGGTCGGTTGCGGCCGAGCGATACGCTGCATTGTGCTTGTGCCGCAGTTGCAGCGAATGAATCAGCGCATCGCCCAGCGCGCCGATGCCGATCTGCAGCGTGCCGCCGTCGCGGACCAGCGTGCTTGCGTTGAGGCCGATCGCATAGTCCGCCGCGGTCACCGCCAGCTTCGGAACGGGGAACAGCGCACTGCTGTACTGCGGCGCATCGATGATCACATCGAAGAAGTCGGCGCCGACTTCGGCGTCGTTCGCCATGAACGGCAGGTTCTGGTTGACCACACCAATGATCAGGTGTGGACGGCCGCTGGCACGCATCAGCGCCGCCAGCTCCGGCGAAGTATCCGGATTGCACGACAGGCTGTAGCGGGTCTCGCTGCCTGCGTCGCGCCTGGCAATGCTCTGCACCGAAACATTGCAGCCCTGGTTGAAGACATCGCGCGCAGCATGCGTGTAGTTGCTGCTGACGTAGCGCTGCTGCGCATCGGCATTGCCGATCATCGAGCCCGGCCTGAAGTAGAACTCGCAGACCTCGATGTTGGCCGGCAGCTTGCGCTTGCCCAGAGCGGCGACGTAGTCCAGATCCGGTACGCCGGCAAACACGCGCTCGACGAAGGGCTGCATGAAATGCTGCTCGATCGCGTTCGCGCCGCGCGGCTTTTCCAGCGACAGCGCAGTGAGGATGCGCAGCTGCAGGCTGGGGTCGCGTTCAGCGCGCCGGTACAGCGTGTTGACCAGCTCGACCGGCTTGCCGAGACCGAGCGGCAGGCCCAGCACAATGCGTTTGCCGACCGTGGCAATGATGCGGTCGACCGCGGCTTCGAGTTCGTCTTCGGTCCGGTTGGCATTCATCGTTCAACGCTCGCAGTTCGCGAAATGGGGCCGGCCAGACTGCGTGTCAGTTCGAGCAGACCGCGGATATGCGGTGCACTGCGGTCCGCATCGCGGAAGATCAATGACAGGCGTGCCTTTGGCGTCGGTTTCTGGATCGGACGATAACTCACGCCGTCGCTGTGTATCTGCTGCATTGACGCCGGCACGATCGATACGCCCATGCCGGCGGCAACCAGATTGACGATCGACGTGACCTGTGAGGTTTCCTGGACGATGCGCGGCGAGAAGCCGGCATTGCGGCAGGCGCTGATGATCTCGTCGTGCAGGCCGGCGCCGACCGCGCGCGGAAACAGCACGAAGGGCTCGATCGACAGTGCCATCAGGGGCACGCGTGTGCGCCTGGTCAGTGGATGGCCGGACGGCAGCGCGATGACGAGGTCCTCGTCGAGCAGGGTTTCGACACACAAGCCCTGTTCGTCATCAAGCAGGGGCCGCACGAAGGCGACATCAATCGACTGATTGCGCACCGCGGCGGCGAGGCCCGGCGTCGTCTGTTCTTCCAGGCTCAGTGCGACATTCGGATACTGGCGCCGGAACTCGCGGATCAGCTTCGGGATCAGCGGATGGAACGGCGCCGAGTTGATCATGCCGACCCGGACCCGGCCGACCTCGCCGCGCGAGACACGCATTGCCCTTTCCGTCGCCTGCTCGACGTCCTTGAGGATGCGCCGTGCGTCCTCGACAAAGGCTGCGCCGGCATTGGTCAGGGCGACGCCACGCGGCAGGCGCTTGAAAATCACCGTGCCGAGTTCACGCTCCAGGGCCTGGATCTGCTGCGACAGCGGCGGCTGGCCGATGCCGAGCTGCTTGGCCGCGCGGGGGAAGTGCTTCGCATCGGCGACCGCGACGCAATACCGCAGATGACGAAGTTCCATGTGATATATCCAGATCAGATCGCAATCAATGTTTTCATATATTGGACGTATCGCGATACGGCGGTCTACATTGGCATCAACGAAACCCGAACAAGTCGTCATTCCCGCGCGGGCGGGAATGACGGTTGAGAATGCGAGGAGCACGCTGTGAATCAAACAACGACGCTGGGCCCCGACAACGACCCGGAAGAGACCCGCGAATGGCTGGATGCCCTGCAGGCGGTGCTCGACAACGTCGGCCCGGAGCGCGCGCATCATCTGCTCGAAACCCTGACCGAGAAGGCGCGCCGCAGCGGCGCCTTCATTCCGTTCTCGGCGAACACGGCCTACATCAACACGATTCCGCCGCATCTCGAAAAACGCTCGCCCGGCGATCACGCGCTGGAGTGGCGGATCCGCTCGATCATCCGCTGGAACGCGATGGCGATGGTCGTCAATTCCAACCGCGAGCATTCCGGCATCGGCGGACATATCGCGAGTTTTGCGTCGGCGGCGACGCTGTACGACGTCGGTTTCAATCACTTCTGGAAAGGCCCGGATCATCCGTCCGGCGGCGATCTGATCTACATCCAGGGTCATTGCACGCCGGGCATCTATGCACGTGCGTTCCTCGAAGGGCGCCTGACCGAAGCCCAGCTCGAACGCTTCCGCATGGAGGCACTCAAGCCGGGCCTGTCGAGCTATCCGCATCCCTGGCTGATGCCGGATTTCTGGCAGCTCGCGACGGTGTCGATGGGCTTGGGGCCGATCATGGCGATCTACCAGGCACGCCTGATGAAGTACCTCGAGAACCGCGGCATCAAGGAAGCGACCGGCCGCAAGGTCTGGTGCTTCTGCGGCGACGGCGAGATGGATGAGCCCGAATCGCTGGGCGCGATCGACATTGCCGCACGCGAGAAGCTCGACAACCTGGTGTTCGTCGTCAACTGCAATCTGCAGCGCCTCGATGGTCCGGTGCGCGGCAACGGCAAGATCATCCAGGAACTCGAGGGGGCTTTCCGCGGCGCCGGCTGGAACGTGCTCAAGGTGATCTGGGGATCCGCCTGGGATGCACTGATCGCACAGGACACCAGCGGCAAGCTGCTGCAGGCGATGAACGAAACCGTCGATGGCGAGTACCAGAACTACAAGGCCAAGGGCGGCAAGTACACGCGCGAACATTTCTTCGGCAAGTATCCGGAGCTGCAGCGCCTGGTCAGCACGATGTCCGACAAGGACATCGCCCAGCTCAATCGC
>CAZDPA010000077.1:0-17484 GCA_964507195.1 uncultured Salinisphaerales bacterium
ACACTGCCACCGCGTGCGCACCTGCCACCGGTCGAACTGCTGGCGCGCGTCGCGGCGGCGGCGACCCTGGTGCTGACGCTGACTGCGGTTTCGGATCGCCTCGG
Organism: uncultured Salinisphaerales bacterium; assembly: GCA_964507195.1. Lineage (GTDB taxonomy): Bacteria > Pseudomonadota > Gammaproteobacteria > Nevskiales > Nevskiaceae > Solimonas. Next base: position 105 of record CAZDPA010000077.1, read on the forward strand.
CCCGCAGCTGACCGGCATTCTGTCCGGCGCGCCGGTCGCGGCCGTGGTCATTCCTGCGTTCACCTTCGCGGTTGCCGGTCGTGACGCGCTGCTGCTGACGCTGCGTGGCTTTCTGACGGGCCTGATGGGCTTCGGCGTGTTCTTCCTGATCCTCGGTCACACGATGGCGACGCTGGGTCTGCTCGCCTTCCTGCCGGCTTTGCTCGGCGGCCTCGCGACGGGACTGCTGGCGACCCGCCTCGCCCAGCGCCAGTTTGCGCGGGCAGCGCGCCGCGCCTAGTACTCTGGCATCGGCTCCGCGCTCAAGCCTCGGTGCTGTACAGCGGCAAGGCAAAGCTCACCTCGTAATCCGGGCCGTTCACGGCGGCGCGCACAGCAAGGCGCCAGCAGACGAACCTGCCGCCGCTGCGCAGCGATCCAGGCTGCTCCTGTGGAATCTGAAAATGGATGTCCGCGTAGCAGCCGCCGCTGACACTGCGCTGCAGATGAAACCGGCACTGGTCCGTATAGACCTCCTTCGCATCCGGCGGAGGCTCCTCATCCAGCAATTGCCCACCGCTGCTGCCGCGCAGGCAGAACAGCACTACGGTCGCTTCCGCGGCCAGCGCCTTGCTCGTCTCGAAGCGGACGCGCATGGCCTGCCCGGTGCGGAATGGCGCGTTGCTCCAGATCAGTCGCGCACGACCGCCGAGCATCCAGGCCCTCAGGCTGCGCAGGTAGAACACCAGTGCCACCATCAGCAGCAGATCGAGCAGGGCCAGCATCAGCCAGAAGCCGAACTGCGTCCAGGGCGGCGCGAGCAGCGTGTGAAACGGCACAAGGTAGGCGGCAAAAAGCGTCAGGCCGATCAGGCCGCTGACCAGCCGCTCGGACGCGACCGGTCCGGTGCCGTCGGCTGACCAGCGCGCATCGTTCAGCCAGCCGCTGTTGCGCTTGACGGATGCCGAAGAACGAAGCAGTCCGCCTGCTCCGGCACGTGCGAGCGCAATCCCGATCAGCGCGAGCAGCGAGCCGAACAGGAAAGCGTTTGGCCGGGACTCCGCCGCGCCCTGCAGCGCGGTGTACATCCAGTAGCCTGCGGCGGCGCAGATGGCGAGCCCGGCAAAGGCAAACCCGGCGGCGACCAGTCTGGACGCCTGCCCGTCCCCGACAGCGGCCTCTCTGGCCAGATCGGACTCTGCCTTCGCGCGATTCGAAGCAAGTTCGTCTCGACGATGCAATGCATCCAGCTGGCGATTGGCAACTGCGGGTTCATGCCGATCGCGGTCGGCGCGCTGGCTCGGCACCTTGCGGACCAGGTCGACGATGAGATAGATCACGATCACAACAGCCACAAGGTACTCGGCACCAAAACCGAGCTGGTCTGCCGCACGATCCAGGACCAGCGCGAGCCAATCGATGAATTTGACCGCGCGATCAAGCCAATCGTCCATGGGACTCTCCCTGCGCCCGCGAACCGCCGCGATCACCATACCGTACCAAGGTTCCGGTGCAGCGCGCCTGATGCGCAGCCATCACCTCACGATCACGCCTCAGCGCCCCTGGATCGGCTGGGCAAGGATCCACAAGCCGAAAGTTGTGAAGACGACCATCAGCAACAGTATCGGGATCTGACTCAGCAGCGCGCGCCCACGCGTCGGAAACAGACGCAGCGCTTCGACGTGGGCAATCCACACGCTGACGATGTGGCCGAACAGGATCAGGCTGACCTGTGTATGCCAGACCAGCCCGAGGTCCGGCAGGAACGGCGCGCGAAAAAGTCCCGCCGTGCCGAACAGGTTCCAGCCGTAACCGAAAGGATCCGACAGCAGGCTGATGATCTTCACACCTTGCGTGAGGATCAGCGTGTAGTAGTGAGTGATGTGATAGACCAGCGCGATCGGCAGCAGCGAATGCGCAAAGGCCAGCGCCAGCTCGCGCAGGCTGCAGGCGCTGCGGCCCAGCCATTTCGCCAGCACGACGAACAGCAGATACACCGCCAGATAGAGGAATGGCGACAGGATCAGACACAGGGTCTCGAAGGCCAGGTACCACGACCGCAGCTGGGGATAGAGATGGATCGGCGGGCGGCCGAACCACTGCGTGAAGAAGCCGCTGGCGTCACCCCAGAACAGCATGTACCACGCGCGCGTCACGCGCAGGCCATCGAAGGCGGTCGACGACAGCATGAACAGCACGAAGATCAGCAGGCTCCACGCTGCGGCGCGCTGTTGCAGCAGGCCGGCAAACGGTGCACGCAACTGCAGGCGCCGTCCCGGCACGTAGTCGATCGGCGCCATGCGCGCGGTCAGGTTGAGGAACACCGAGAAGAACTCGCCATGGCGAAACCACGCCGTGGCACCGAACAGCCACACCGCAATCAGATTCAGCACGGTGTAGCCGCTCAGCCATTCAGCAAGTGAAAACGGGCGCGTGAAGCCGAACAGCTCGATCCAGATGAACAGCATGAACAGCGCCAACGCCGGCCAGTACGCCAGCCACGGCGGATATCTCACACGGCCCTGCAGGTAACCGCGCCAGACGCGATCGATCAGCTTCGCCAGCGTGCGCCAGGGATTGATCGCGGCATACAGATCGCCGATCAGTGCTGTCAGATAGGCAAAGCCGAGCACGAACACGACCCAGAAGAAGGTCATGTTGAAGTTGCGGTAAGGATCGCGGCTGCCGAAGAAGCCGGTGACCACGCACAACAGCAGACACAGCAGCGCCAGGGCTTGCAGCAGACCACGCAGATGCAGGCGGCGAAGTGCCACGACCAGCGCATTGCCCGAGAGATCGAAGGACCAGACCGTGTCCTTTTCCTTGCCTGCGGTCGCGAAGAACGCCGCGATCAGGAACGACAGCAGCAATGCCGCTGCGGCGCCATAGGCATAGAGCCAGAACGGCACCGGCAGGTTGTAGATGCGACCGAAGGAATGTGCAGCTGCCGTTGATGGCAGCAACAGCGCGACGCTGACTGCAGCGACGCTGGGCAGTCTCGATGCAGCGCTAACGCGGGCTGACTTCGAGCACACCGAGTTCGGCATGGGCGTGATGCAGTTCCAGCTCGAAGCGACCGGCGTGCTCCGCAACAAAACGCAGCGTGCCGGTTTCTCCGGCGCGCAGCGGCAGTGCAAGATCGTAGCCATGCAGGTGCAGCTCATCGTCGTCCGCCGTCGTGATGCTCAGTTCGACTTCGTCGCCGACCTGCACCTGCAGCGGCTCGGCCGTGCCCGGCGCGCCGGGCTGCAGCATGAAACGCTTCGGCGCGGCCACAACGACGACGTCGACCGGTACCCGCACGATGTCGACCGATGGGTTAGCCGTAGCCGATGACGCGGCGACTGGCATCGACTGCGCAGTCGATGCCAGTGGTCGCATCAGCTGCCATAGCCCCATTAACAGGGCCATGGCCAGCGCAAAGAAAATCCCGGTACGGATCATCGCAACATTCACCGATCGACCGTCTGTTCCCACATCCGCAGATAGGCTTCGGCCGAGTTGTAGAGCGCGTCCAGCCCTTCGCTGCCACCTTCAAGACGGATCTCTTCAACGTAGTCCGCGACCATGCCGTAATGCGCGGTGCCGACTTCATCGATGTTCCAGGTCTTGCCGCTCTCCGGAATCGTCTGCAGCTCGAAGGTCACCGGCTTGAAGCCGGCGAACTGCGGGCCCCAGTCTTCGCCCTGGAACAGCGTGAACGGATAGACCACCGGTTCGCTGCCCGCGCCGCGCGGACCGGCGCGGTCGGCAATGCCGTTGGCGTCCATGCCATAGCCGACGGCGATCGGATCGGTGCGGCCGGAGGCTTCCCAGATCGGCTTGAGCTTCTCGATGAACTCCATATGGCCCTTGCCATTGGGTTTCATCGGATAGATCAAGCCGCCGAGCGCAAGGATGTCCTTGGCCTGCTCGTTCGAGATGCCGCCGTGGCCGCCATGCGCCGAGATCAGCGGATACGGCGGATTCTGTTCCTTGGCCATGTCGATCATGTCCTGCTTGATCGACAATTCGGCGTGGTCGATGTCGATGATGAACCGCTTGTCCATCAGCTTCTGCACGGTGTAACGCCCGAGTTCGGTCATGCCACGCGAATTGCATTGGCGACCCGGCGGATACAGCGGCAGCGTGCCGCCGAGCGTGCCAAGCACGATGCTGGTCAGCGGATCGTTGCCGGTGCCGGGAATCGCGGTCGTCATCACTGCGCCCGCGTTGTAGAAGTAGGTTTCGCCTTCACCGCCATCCGGGCAGTCGTAGGTATCCCAGAAATGTCCCGTGCCCCAGAAGCCGACGAGGTTGATCACGAGACCGTTGAAGATCCCGGTGCCGCCGAGCGCGCTGTCGACGTCGTGGTACGGGAACAACTCGCGCACGCCGAGATCCCAGACTTCGTCGATCTGACGATCGATGTCTGCCTCGGTGCAGCCGGCAACTTCGCCGATGCCCAGTACCGAGCGGCTGGTGCAGTCGAACAGGTTGGAGAACTCCAGGCCCGGCACGACGGCGAGCTTGCCATCGTTGATGACCTGTCGCGCCTGCACCGGGTCACCGACGATGCGGAACCAGCCCTTGCCGGGGCCGCCTTCCTGCGCGTCGACGTAGTCCTGCAGGGTCTTGAGATACTTCACCTGGTTGATGCCCAGGCTCATGTCATTGCAGTCGTAGCCGAGCGCCGCCGGATTGATCGTCGTTGCGTAGATCCGCGCCACTTCGCAGAGCGCCGCGATGTTGGTGCCTTCAGACACCATGATGCGCAGACCGGATTTCTAGGCGCGTTCGACCCACTTGTAGTACATCGCCTGATGCAGCTGCGAAACGTTGCCCGGCCAGTCGACGAAGCTCGGCCAGCCCTGGGTATCGTGCAGGGTCAGCGGCGTGAAATCGAGAATCAGCGCTTCCGGATCCTGGATGCCGTTCACACCGTGGTAGGCCTGGCAATTCTCCAGCGCCACCGGCGCGCCGAAGCGGTTGTACATCTGTCCGTAGAGCACGCCGCCGGCGGCAGGGCCGACATCGCCGCTGCCGTCGGACATCTCGTGGCCCATCGCCATGTGCGTGTGCACTTCGGCAAAGCCGACGACCGGCGCATCCGTACCCTTGCCCTTGTAGGTCTCGCCAATACTGTTGGTGGAGATTTCCGGATACGCGGTGCAGCCATTGGCCGGCACGAAGGCAAAACCGGAAGGTGCCGCGCCGAGCACCAGCTGTCCCTGCTCATTGGCGGCCAGAGACCGGCCTTCGGATTCGAGCTGCGCCGTGTACTTGCCCGGCGAGGTCGCTTCGACCGTCCAGTTGCACTGGTCGGACGGCGCTTCCGCGGTCGTGATGCTGCTGCCGTCGCCGGCAAGCAGCGTGCTGTCCGGCGTGTGCAGCAGGTATTTGCCCAGCGCCGTCGGCTTCAGATAGAAACGCTCTGCATCTGCGAGCCTGGGCGCAGTCGCGGCGTAGCCATCACCGGCGCGCTGCACGTACTGCTTGCTGTCGAGCTCGCGCAGTGCGAAGCAGCGGTTGGCGAGATCGAAACGGGTTTGCGGGCGGGCCGTGCTGCCGGCCCCGGCATTCGCGTCTATCGGATCAGAACTGCTGCATGCGGACAGCAGCGCCACGGCCAGCGCGGCCGCCAAGCCGGTTTTCAGATTTCGCACCTTGTCTCCCCTCAGCGTATGACAGCTATGTTACGTATCGTAGGCAGCAGCGCCACGTAGTGCGAGGGTAGATATAACTTAGCGGACAAGCTGTCCCGCGTCAGACAGGGCTTACGACCACGCGACAACGATCTCGCGCGGGCCCTTGAACGGCAGCCGGCCATGACCGATGGAACGGTTGTCGATTGCGACGATGTCGCCCAACCGCCAGGGCGTGACGACCATGTTCTTCCACATGGCGTCGAACACCTGTCTGAGATCGGCGGCCGGAATCGGGCTGCCGTCGGCGAAGGTCGTATGCATGGCCTGGTCCTCCGGCTTCACCGTCAGGTGCTTCCATGCGCTCAGCGCACGCGCGAGCAGCCAGAAACGCAGATGGGTCAGCGTCGGGCGCTTCCTGAAAATGCGGAAATACTCGGTATGTCCGGCGTCGAGGTGAAACACCTGGATATGGTTGAACCAGACCGGCACGCCGGTTTTCGGATGCGCATGCACTGGCGTGTGCTCGCTGATCAGCGCGAGGCTACCGCCCGATTTCCATTGTGCGGTGAAGCCCTCGCGCGCGCAGATGCGCTCGATCTCGGCACGGTCGGTGGTATTGAAGATCTCCGTCCACTTCTTGAGCTGGAACAGATCCTTGCCCTGATGATCCGGCCCCGCGTAGTTGCGGATGATGCGCAGGCCCTTCGTCGCCCAGCGCTCGCGCAGCGCCGGATCGAGATCACGCCAGACACCGCGAAAGTCCACCAGCGGCGTCTCGCCGAACTTCTCCGGTGCAATCGTGCAGGCGAAGAAGATGTGGTCCGGCGGATTGGCCGTGAACGACATCTCGTTGTGCGCGGGAATCGGATAGAAGCCCGGCAGTTCGCTGGCCGAGAAGATATAGCCGCTGCGGCTCAGCGCCTGACGCGGCGAAGTGCCGAGATACTCGTTCTTGAGATCGGGGTCGATGGCGCGCGCGACGATTTCCACTTCGTCGACATTTTTCACGCCGAAGCCGCGGAACAGCATCGCGCCATGCTGCAGCAGCTGCTCGCTGACCCAGTCGCGATGCGCAAGCAGCCACTCGGCGAGACGCTCATGCGTTGCGATCTCGCCCGGCTCGATCAGTAGCGGAAGTTCTGAAGTACCGAGGGAAAACGGCAGTGGATTGCGGGTCATGGGCGGCAGGCAGTCTGTGGACTCAGAGCTTGCATGATGCCGCTATCGCGCGGCGACGGAAACCTCGGCAACTCCGTTATCAGGCTTTCCCTGCCACCGCCCCGTTCGCGACCAGCTGCACGATGCGCAGATCGAGACTTTCACGGCCCTGCCAGCGGTTGACCGTCGGCACGTACAGCACGTCGACAAAACCCGATGCGCAGCGCCGTTCGGCGCCGTTGAAGTCGATCGCGCCGATGCTGGCGCCCTGATGCCGCAGCGTGTACTTCACGTGATCCCCGCTGCTGCCGACAGGCCGAGACTGCTCGACCTCGAAGCGCCCCTCGAACAGCGGCTCCGCAAAACCCTGCCCCCAGGGACCGGCGTGCTCCAGCGCGACGGCGGTTTCCACGCTCAACTCATCGCCTGCCAGCGGGCCATCGGTTTCGATGACGCGTTGCAGAGCGGCTTCGTCGAGCTGCACCATGCATTCACGATCGAAGGCTTCGGCAAACTCGTCCAGACGCGCGGCATCGAGACCCAGCCCCGCCGCCATCGCGTGACCGCCAAAGCGCGGAACCAGTCCGGGATGGCGCGCGGCAATCGCGGCGAGTGCATCACGCAGGTGCAGGCCGGGAATCGAGCGCCCGGAGCCCTTGAGTTCACCTGCCTGCTGCGCACGTGCAAACGCAATCACCGGCAGATGACGCGCCTCCTTGACCTTGGACGCCACCAGGCCGACGACGCCCTCATGCCAGTCCGGATGAAACAGGCACAGGCCGACACTACCTGCGCCATCGACCATCTCCAGCGCATCCACCTGCATCTGGTCCTGCACTTCACGGCGCTCGCGATTCAGGCGATCGAGTGATTGAGCCAATGGTTGTGCAGCGGTTTCGGTTTCGCTTTCTGCAAGCAGGCACTCGATGCCCATGCGCATGTCGTCGAGCCTGCCCGCCGCATTGATGCGCGGGCCGAGCGCAAAGCCGAGATCGGACGCACTGCAGCGCGTCGCGTCGCGCCCTGCACTGCGCAGCAGTGCGAGCAGGCCCGGTCGTGCGCGGCCGGCGCGGATGCGGCGCAGGCCCTGCTCGACGAGGATGCGATTGTTGCGATCCAGCTTGACCAGATCGGCGACCGTGCCGAGCGCGACGAGGTCCAGAAAGTCCGACAGATTCGGCTCACGGCCCTGCGCAAAGTGATTGCGCCTGCGCAGCTCCGCACGCACGGCGAGCAGCACGTAGAACAACGTGCCGACACCGGCCAGCGACTTGGAGGCAAACGTGCAGCCGGGCTGGTTCGGATTGACGATCGCATCGGCTGCCGGCAATACCGGACCCGGCAGATGATGATCGGTGACGATCACGCGCAATCCGAGCTGCTGCGCACGCGCAACACCTTCAACACTGGCAATGCCATTGTCGACCGTCACAAGCACTGTCGCGCGCGTCCCCGCCGCAAGTTCGGCCAGAGCCGGCGACAGGCCATAACCCATACGGAAGCGATCTGGCACCACGTAGTGAACCTGTGCAGCGCCCATCGCCCGCAAGCCGAGCACGCCAAGCGCGGTGCCGGTTGCGCCATCGGCGTCGTAGTCACCGGCAATCACGATGCTCGCCGACTGTTCGATCGCATCCGCGAGCTGCCGTGCAGCGCTGTCGATGCCCAGCAGACCCGATGGCGGCAGCAGGTCGGCCAGCTCCATCGACAGGTCTGCAGGCACGATGCCGCGTGCGGCATAGACGCGCCGCAGCACCGGATTCAGCGTAGAGGGAAACAGCTCGGGCTGGCCGACTGCTCGACGGCGGATGACCGGCTCAGCGGGCACAGGGAAGACCCGGCTGAACCGTCATACGGAGGGAGATAGTCACCGTCCGTCTCGAGTGCCGCGCACCGCGCGGCGTATCGAGAGACCTGCGCACGACCTCCGAGCACCACAGCCGCAGCTGCGGCATCTCGATACACCTGCTTCGCAGGCACTCGATGCGAACGGAGCTTTTGTGCATCTCCGAAGACACAGCAGGCAATCGACTGCGCTGTTACAGCCTTTCCAGCAGCGCGCGCTCAACCGCGCCGCGTTCGGCCGCTACCTTGATCAGCCCCTGCAGGCCATCCTTCATGACGATGTCCGGATCCTTCAGGCCGTTGCCGGTCAGCGTGCAGACGACGGTTGAGCCCTGCGCGATCCTGCCGGACTTGATGTCACGCAGCGCACCGCACAGCGAAGCGGCCGAAGCCGGCTCGCAGAATACGCCCTCGGTTGCCGACAGCAGGCGCTGCGTTGCGAGGATTTCGGCGTCGGTACATTCGTCGAACCAGCCGCCGGATTCCTTCTGCGCCGCCCAGGCGTGATCCCAGGACTGCGGATTGCCGATGCGGATCGCAGTCGCCACGGTTTCGGGCTCGGCAACCGGGCCGCCACGCAGGAACGGCGCCGCACCGGCAGCCTGGAAGCCTGCCATCTTCGGCAGATTCTTCGTGAACGCTTCGAGCGAATAGCCATCCATGCTCGCCGTCGAGCGCTGGCCGGTCGCTTCCTTGTAGCCCATCCAGTACGCGCTGATGTTGCCGGCGTTGCCGACCGGCAGTGCATGCACATCCGGTGCACGGCCGAGCGCTTCGACGATTTCGAACGCCGCGGTCTTCTGACCCTGCAGGCGGTAGGGATTGATCGAGTTGACGATCGCGACCGGCGCGGTCTGCGCGACTTCCTTGACCAGGCGCATGCCGTCGTCGAAGTTGCCCTGGATCTGCACAACGACTGCACCATGCACGACCGCCTGGGCGAGTTTGCCGAGTGCGATCTTGCCTTCCGGAATCAGCACGAAGGCAGTAATGCCGGCGCGCGCCGCGTAGGCCGCAGCAGCGGCCGAAGTGTTGCCGGTCGAGGCGCAGATGATCGCTTTCGAGCCTTCATGCACGGCCTGGGTGACCGCCGTGGTCATGCCGCGGTCCTTGAACGAACCGGTCGGATTCAGACCTTCGAACTTGACGTACAGCTCGCCTTCGAAGCCGACGCTGCGCGGCAGGTTGTCGAGCTTGATCAGCGGCGTACGGCCTTCGCCCAGCGAAACCGCGCGGACCTTGTCGGCAAACGGCAGGCGCTTGCGGTAGTGCTCGATGACGCCGGTGTAACGAGTCATGGGAAAACCTTGGGAACTGGACTTAAGCGAACTTTTCGACGCGGAATCGGGTGGCACCCGCGCGCACGAACGGCAGCTTCTGGATCTCGGCGAGTGCCGCCGAGAAATGATGCTCGGCGATGACCGAGGTGATCAGCGCGACCGTTGCATCGTCGCCGCCGCGCGGCTCGCGTTGCAGGATCGCCTCGACGCTGATGTCGTGCGCGGCGAGGATCGCGGTCAGCTGCGACAGCACGCCCGGCTCGTCGGCGACGCGCAGACGCAGATAGATCGCGCTCTCGGTCTGCGCCGGCGCAATCACCGGCAGCGACCGCACGGCCTCCGGTTGGAAGGCCAGCGCCGGCACCGCATGACGCGGATCGACGGTCAGCGCACGCGCGATGTCGAGGATGTCGGCAACGACTGCAGAAGCCGTCGCATCGCCACCGGCACCGCGGCCGTAGAAACCGACCTGACCAACCGCATTGCCCTGCACGACGACGGCGTTGAGCACGCCGTCGACCTTGGCGATCAACTGGTCCTCCGGAATCAGCGTCGGATGCACGCGCAGCTCTTGGCGATGCCGAGCAGCTTGATCCGGTAGCCGAAGACCTGGGCGATCTTGATGTCTTCCGGCGTCACGTTGGTGATGCCTTCGATCGCGACGCGGTCGAAGGACAGCGGCATGCCGAAACCGATTGCCGCGAGGATCGACAGCTTGTGCGCGGCATCGACGCCTTCGACGTCGAATGTCGGGTCGGCCTCGGCATAGCCGAGCTTCTGCGCAGCGGCCAATGCATCGGCGAAGGATTCGCCCTTCTCCGCCATCTGCGTCAGGATGTAGTTGCAGGTGCCGTTGATGATGCCGGCGATGCCGTGAATGACGTTGCCCGCAAGACCTTCGCGAATCGCCTTGATGATCGGGATGCCGCCGGCGACTGCGGCTTCGAACGCAACAACGGTGCCGGCGCGACGCGCAGCCTCAAAAATTTCGTTGCCTTTTTCGGCGAGCAGCGCCTTGTTGGCGGTGACAACCGGCTTGCCCGCAGCAATCGCGGCGAGCGTGACATCGCGTGCAGTGCCCTGACCGCCGATCAGCTCGACGACGATGTCGATCTTGGCCTCGCGCACCATGCGCACGCCGTCTTCCCACAGCTGCACGCCGTCGAGCGCGCAGTCGCGCTCGCGCTTCAGATCGCGCGAGTTCGCATCGGTGACGACGACGGGACGGCCGACACGGCGCGAAATTTCAGCGGCGTTGTTGGCCAGCAGACGCAGCACGCCCTGGCCGACGGTGCCCAGACCGATGACACCAACACGGACTGGCGCGGTCATGCCTGGGCTCCCTTGAGCAGCTTCTTGATGCCGCGCAACGCCTGGCGCGTGCGGTGCTCGTTCTCGATGAGTGCGAAACGCACATGCGTGTCGCCGTACTCGCCGAAACCGATACCCGGCGACACCGCAACCTTGGCTTCTTCGAGCAGACGCTTGGCAAACTCGATCGAGCCGAGCTTCTTGAACGGCTCCGGGATCTCGGCCCAGACGAACATCGTCGCCTTCGGCTTGTCGACCTTCCAGCCAGCGGCATTGAGGCCATCGCACAGCACGTCGCGACGCGAGCGATACATTTCGCAGATTTCGGACACGCAATCCTGCGGGCCTTCGAGCGCGGCGATAGCGGCAACCTGGATCGGCGTGAACATGCCGTAGTCGAGGTAGGACTTCATGCGTCCGAGCGCGGCGACGAGCGTCGGGTTGCCGGCCATGAAGCCGACACGCCAGCCCGGCATGTTGTACGACTTCGACAACGTGAAGAACTCGACGGCGACGTCCTTCGCGCCCGGCACCTGCAGCACCGACGGCGCCTTGTAGCCGTCGAACACGATGTCGGCATAGGCCAGGTCATGCACCAGCCAGATCTCATTCTCGCGGCACAGCGCAACCGCCTTCTCGAAGAACGCCAGGTCCACGCACTGCGTGGTCGGATTGCCCGGGAAATTGAGGATCAGCATCTTCGGCGCGGGCCAGGTTTCCTTGATCGCGCGCTGCAGCTCTTCGAAGAAATCGACGTCTGGCGTCATCCGCACATGGCGCACATCGGCGCCGGCGAGCACGACGCCGTAGGGGTGAATCGGATATGCCGGATTCGGCACCATCACGACATCGCCCGGAGCGAGCGTCGCGAAGGCCAGGTGCGCCAGGCCTTCCTTGGAGCCGATCGTCGCGATGACTTCGGATGTCGAGTCGAGGTCGACGTCGTAGCGGTTCTTGTACCAGCGCGTGATCGCACGGCGCAGACGCGGCACACCCTTGGACACCGAGTAGCGGTGCGTGTGGGTGCCGTCTTCGTCGTGATGCTCGGGCTTGACGTACTCGGAGTCGGTACCGCGCACGGCGGCTTCCACGAGCTTGTCGACGATGTGCCGCGGCGTCGGCTGGTCGGGATTGCCCATGCCGAAGTCGATGATGTCCTCGCCCCGGGCTCGGGCCGCCTGCTTCAACTCGCCGATGATATTGAAGACGTAGGGCGGCAGGCGCTCGATGCGCGGAAAGACGGTGTTCACGGTGGTCCCGGGGGAAAGTCCAGACGGCGGACGAAAAAGGGGCCGTATTATCCGGTTGCACTCTGCAACTTGCAAAGAAGCAGGCTCGCGCGAAGGACGTGAAGACCGCCGGGGGAAAACCGCCAAGCCGCTTGACGTTCCTGGCGTCCTTTGCGCGAGACAGGCCTTGGCCTTATCGGGTCGAAACCGTCGACCCCACCAGCTTGGTCGCCGGATCGATCGGCTTGCCACTCTTGCGGATCTCGAAGTGCAGCAGGGGCTTGTTCTCCGGACCGCGGCCCATTTCGGCGATCGGCTGGCCTGCGGTGACGAAATCACCTTCCTTGACGTGACGCGAGCGGTTGTAGCCGTAGGCCGAGAGATAGACCTCATCGTGCTTGATGATGATCAGCTCGCCGTAGCCCTTGAGGGCATTGCCGCTGTAGACCACCCGGCCTGGCGCCGCCGCAAACACCGGCTGGCCGCTGCGGCCGCCGATATCCATGCCGCGGTTGCTGCTCTGCGCGAAATTGCGCAGCAGGCTTCCTTCCGCCGGCCAGACCCAGGCATAGTCGCCGGCAACGGCCGGCGGCAGTTCGTCGTATTCCTGCACCGACGGCATCTGAGCCTGCGTCGGCGGCGCGCTGTTGGGCGTCACCGGCTGCGGCTTGCCGATGTTGACATCGGCAATACCGACAGACTCGATCTCACCGGAAATGCGCTTTTCCGGCGCGGGTTGCGTCAGGCGCAGAACCTGTCCTGGATAGATCAGATACTCATTGCCGATCTTGTTCCAGCTCGCGAGCCGGCGGAAATCGATGTTGTTGCGAAAGGCGATCGAGTAAACGGTATCGCCGCGAACGACCCGGTACTCGCCGTCGTTGATCGGAGTCTGATTCGCCGGCGGGACTCTTGGACGGTCACGCTCGTCCTCCCAACTCGACCAACCTGCGCAGCCGCCAAGCAGAACGACGCTCAGCAGCGCGAATGCGCGCAAGCGTTTCGAATCTTCCAGACGCATGGCGCGGTTCACTTTCGACGAAACCTCGATCAAGCCTTGCCCGGCAGCAAGGGCACAAAACTGACGCGGCTCACGTCCTGTTCGCGAGCCCCGGCTCCGCGACGCTCCAGCAGCTTGAGCGTCTGCCCCCCCTGCGGGCCCACCGGAATCACCAGGCGTCCGCCCGGCGCGAGCTGCTGGATCAGCGCCGGTGGCACGGACTCGGCGCCGGCAGTGACGATGATGCCGTCGTAGGGCGCGTACGGCGCCCAGCCGTTCATGCCGTCGGCATAGCCGAAATGGATATTGCGATAGTGCAGCGCCGACAGGCGCTTGCGGGCGTGCTCCGACAACGGCTTGATGCGCTCGACGGTGAACACGGTCTGCACCAGTTCGGCCAGCACCGCGGTCTGGTAGCCACAGCCGGTACCGATCTCGAGCACGCGCAACGGCACCTTGCGCGCAGTCAGCAGCACCTGGGTCATCAGCGCGACGACGAAGGGCTGCGAGATCGTCTGCGCATGGCCGATCGGCAGCGCATTGTTCTCGTAGGCGCGGTTCTTCAGCGCGTCATCGACAAATTCGTGGCGCGGTACCTTGGCAATCGCTGCGAGCACGCGCTCTTCGGTGATGCCCTGCTTGCGCAGCTCGTCGACCAGGCGCTGCTGGGCATTGCTGGGCGAGGTGGCCGGCGTTGCGCGGCTGTTGCGCAACGGCGTCACAGCGCGGTCGCCCAGCCGGCAAGGCGTTCCAGTGCCGCATGGCGCGTCAGATCCACCAGCAACGGCGTCAGCGCGACCCGGCCATTGGCGATTGCATGAAAATCGGTGCCCGGTCCGCAGTCCGCTTCGCCGCCGGCGCCGCCGATCCAGTAGATCGGCCGACCCCGCGGATCCTGGGTCTTGAGTACCGACTCCGAGCGGTGACGGTTGCCCAGGCGGGTGACCTCGAAGCCCTTCAGTTCTTCCCAAGGCACGTCAGGCACGTTGACGTTGAGTATGGTGTCACCCGGCAGCGGCATCGCTTCAAGTCGCTCGACCATGCGCAGCGCCACGCGCGCCGCAGTGGCGTAGTGCTTCGGCGAAACGCCAACGCTGGAAATCGCGATCGCCGAGTAGCCGAGGTGCCGGCCTTCCATTGCTGCCGCGACCGTGCCCGAGTACAGCGTGTCGTCGCCCAGATTCGCGCCGGCATTGATGCCGGAGACGACCATGTCCGGCTGCTCGTCGAGCAGGCCGGTCAGGGCCAGATGCACACAGTCGGTTGGCGTGCCGTCGACGCACATCGTGCCGTCGGCATGGTGCTGCACACGCACCGGGTTGAGCAGGGTCAACGAGTTGCTGGCACCGCTGCGGTTGCGGTCAGGCGCAACCACGGTGACCTGATGGCGGGTGCGCAATTGGTCGCGCAGGCAGACGAGGCCCGGCGCCATGCAGCCGTCGTCGTTGGAAAGCAGGATTTTCATGGGAACGAATTCAGTTCGCGCCAGTGTACCGATTTCGCTCGCTATGATGGGCGCCCGAGCAGCGACAAAGCCGCTTTATTTTCATCGCGCCCACCTCATGTGCCCGACCGACGAGGACGACACCGAGCTGTTCCGCCAGGCCACCCGCGACGTCCGTCGTGCGAAGCCCTCGGAGCGCGCTGACACCGGTCTGCCCAAGCCGAAAGCCGTTGCCCGGCAGCAGCAGCTCGACGATGCCGAAGTCCTGCGCGAACTGCTCATGGAACCCGACCCGGACGCGCTGGAGCACGGCGAAACCCTGCAGTACCGCGCACCCGGCCAGCCCGAAGCCGTGCTGCGCCGCCTGCGCCGCGGTCATTACCGCATCGAAGCCAATCTCGACCTCCACGGCCACAACCGCTTCCAGGCCCACGCCGCACTGAACGATTTCCTTGCCGAGTGCCTGCACCTCGGCCAGCACAGCGTCCGCATCGTCCACGGCAAGGGCAACGGTTCACCGAACAGCGGCCCGGTCATCAAGCGCCTGCTCGACAGCTGGCTGCGCAAACGCAAGGACGTCATCGCCTACTGCAGTGCGCGCCAGGTCGATGGCGGCAGCGGCGCGATCTACGTGCTGTTGCGGACGCGCTGACGAACTGAGTAGCCCGGTTCCGCGTAGCGGAGCCGGGATGGTTGGCGCAGCGTCCCGGCTTCACCTACGGCGAAACCGGGCTACTCCTAGGCGGAGGTCAACAGCACCACAGCATGCGCCGCCAACCCTTCCTTGCGGCCGATTGCGTCCATGCCTTCATTGGTCGTGGCCTTGACGTTGACCTGATCGAGCGAGACCTGCAGGTCCTGCGCGAGGGTTTCACGCATCGCAGCGATGTAGTTCGCCACGCGCGGTGCCTGGGCGATCAGCGTGAGATCGGCGTTGACGACCGTGTAGCCCGCAGCCCGCACGCGGCGCATGACTTCGCGCAGCAATACGCGACTGTCGGCACCGCTGTACTGCGGATCGGTATCCGGGAACAGCTTGCCGATGTCGCCGGCCGCAATCGCGCCGAGCAGCGCATCGCAGAGCGCATGAATCAGCGCATCGCCGTCGGAATGCGCAATCAGCCGGAACGGGCATTCGATGCGCACACCACCGAGCATCACCGCAGCGCCGGCTTCGAGCCGGTGCGAATCAAAGCCGTGCCCGATACGGAGTTTCACGAGGGCGGCCTTTGCTGGGCGAGGAAGAACTCAGCGAGTGGCAGATCTTCGGCGTAGGTGACCTTGATGTTCGACGACTGCCCGCGCACCAGGCGCGGCTTGAAGCCGGCTTGTTCCATTGCGCTGCTTTCGTCGGTGACGTCATGACCGCTCGAAGCACTTGCCTGCAAGGCGCCCATCAGTTCCCGCAGCGGAAACAGCTGTGGCGTCAGTGCGCGCCAGCATGCCGAGCGATCCACCGTCGCAGTGACCCGCGCCTGGTTGCCGCGCTTGAGCGTATCGGCCACCGGCACGGCGAGCAGACCGCCATCACGGTCGGTGACTTCCTCGTGAAGGCGGCGGATCTCCGACAGGGTGACGCACGGCCGTGCGGCATCGTGCACCAGCACGCGCACATCGTTGAAGCCGGCGCTGCGCTCGGCGACGATGTTGAGGCCCGCAAGCACGGACTCGGACCGCGCCTTGCCGCCGACCGTCGTGACGATGCGTGGGTGCCGCGCCAGCGGCAGCCTGGCGAACTCATTGTCCTGGCGCGCGAGCACGAGGACGATGCCATCGATCCAGCCCAGATTGAGAAACGGCGCAAGGCTCCATTCGAGCAGGCTGCGCCCACGCAGCTTGACGTATTGCTTGGGCTGGTCGATGCCCATGCGGCTGCCGCCACCAGCGGCGGGAATCACGGCCCAATAGCGCGGAACCTGCTGCACCGTTCCCAAGACTAGGAAGCTCTGAAAAGCGTAGCGAGCGAAGGCAGGTTGACTGCCGCCGGAGCGCAGGAAGCGGAGTGTATGTGTGAATACATGAGCATTCCGAGCACCGCCGGCAGACAAGATGCCGAGCGCAGTAGCTTTTCAGAGTTTCCCTAGGGATTCACAACGAGATAAAAGGTCTCGCCTTCCTTGATCATGCCCAGCGTCGTGCGTGCGCGGGCCTCGATGGCGTTGGTGCCGTTGCCGAGATCGCGGACCTCGGCATCGAGCGCCACATTGCGCGCGCGCAACTGATCGTTCCTTTCGCTATATGCAGCCAGTTCACCCTTGAGCCGATGGGTGTGCGAAATGCCGCCGTCGGCGATCCAGAGGCGCCACTGCAGAATCAGCAGCAGGCTTCCAAGGATTGCGAGGGCGGCGCGATTCGCCATTTGCTGGATTAAATCTCCACCGGGAAAGCAGCCTTGCCCGGGTAGCGGGCACGCTTGCCGAGTTCACGCTCAATGCGCAGCAGCCGGTTGTACTTGGCCATGCGATCCGAACGGCACAGCGAGCCGGTCTTGATCTGCAGGGCGTTGG
>CAZDPA010000078.1:0-17160 GCA_964507195.1 uncultured Salinisphaerales bacterium
GTGCTTGCTGACCAGCTTGGTCATCTCGAACATGTTGACGGACGTACGGCCGCCGAACACCTTCTGCAGCTTCGCATCCGCATTGATCTGGCGCTTGTTGGCCTGATCCTGCAAACCGTTCTTCTTGATGTAAGCCCAGAGGTTCTTGGTGATCTGCCCACGAGCCTGCGGCTTGTTGCCGACCACTTCGGCGAGCGTTGGGCTCGGCGTCATGGGCTTCATCAGAGCCGGATTCGGCTTGCGCTTGACCTTGGCCTTCTTGACTGCCTTCTTCGGAGCAGCTTTCTTTGCGACCTTCTTCGGAGCTGCTTTCTTCGCAGCCTTCTTCGGTGCAGCCTTCTTCGCTGCAGCCTTCTTCACAGCTTTCTTCGGTGCAGCCTTCTTCGCTGCCGCTTTCTTCGGTGCAGCCTTCTTAGCGGGTGCTTTCTTCGCAGCAGGTTTCTTCTTGGCCTTGGCCATTAACGATCTCCCAGAAAGTACGCCCATGACGGGCACCGTATGCTATATCGAAATCAAACGCGGAGCACTAGTGTTTTTCTCAAGTGCTTCCCTAGAGGACTCTCTAGGGCGCGCGCCGACCCGGAAATCAGCGCCGATTCCGGTGCGCGAGAAGGTCATCGACGGTCATTCGAAGCGACACATGAACGCGCTGAAAACTGCGCGTACGTAGGGAAAATTGTATTCACCCCTGCTTGATGGGGTAGGTGGCACACTCGTTGTATCGGTATATTGTCCATCCGTCGCGGTGCCCGGAAATGCGGCACTGCCCCCCGATCAAATCGATTCACAGGAACTGTCTGAATGCGCCAAATCCGCAAATTGCTGGTTGCCAATCGTTCGGAGATCGCCATCCGCGTCATGCGTGCGGCGGCGGAACTGGGCATACGCACGGTGGCGATCTACGCCAATGAAGACCGCTACGCACTGCACCGTTTCAAGGCGGACGAGAGCTACCGCATCGGTGCGGGGCAGAAGCCGATCGCCGCCTATCTCGATATCGACGGCATCCTCAAGGTGGCGCGCAAGGCGGGTGTCGATGCGATTCACCCGGGCTACGGCTTCCTTTCCGAGAATCCCGACTTCGCCGAAGCCTGCGACCAGGCAGGGATCCTCTTCATCGGGCCGCGCGCGGATGTGATGCGCACGCTGGGCAACAAGGTCGCGGCGCGCAATGTCGCGGTGCAGGCCGGCGTGCCGGTGATGCCGGCGACCGGGCCTCTGCCCAAGGACATCGCGCAGGTGAAGCAGATGGCCGGCGCGGTCGGCTACCCGCTGATGCTCAAGGCCAGCTGGGGTGGTGGTGGCCGCGGCATGCGTGTCATCGAATCGGAAGCCGACCTGGCGACGCAGGTCGACGTCGCCCGCCGTGAGGCCCTGTCCGCCTTCGGCAACGACGAGGTGTACCTGGAGAAACTGGTGCGCAATGCGCGCCATGTCGAGGTGCAGATCCTCGGCGACCAGCACGGCCAGCTCGTCCACCTGTATGAGCGCGACTGCTCGGTGCAGCGGCGCAACCAGAAGGTCGTCGAGCGCGCGCCGGCGCCTTATCTGAACAAGGAGCAGCAGCTGTCCCTGTGCGAATCGGCGCTCAAGCTCGGCCGTGCGGTGAACTACACCCATGCCGGCACCGTCGAGTTCCTGATGGATGCCGACACCGAGCAGTACTACTTCATCGAGGTCAATCCGCGCATTCAGGTCGAGCACACGGTGACCGAGGAGATCACCGGCATTGACATCGTCAAGGCGCAGATCCGCGTCACCGAGGGCGCGCGCATCGGTACGCCGCAGAGCGGGGTGCCCGCGCAGGAGGGCATCTCGATTACCGGTCACGCATTGCAGTGCCGCGTCACGACCGAGGATCCCGAGAACAACTTCACGCCGGACTACGGGCGCCTGACCGCCTATCGCAGCGCCGCCGGCTTCGGCGTGCGCCTGGATGGCGGCACCGCTTATTCAGGTGCGGTGATCACGCCGTTCTACGACTCGCTGCTGGTCAAGGTGACGACCTGGGGTGCCACTTCGGCCGAGGCGATCCAGCGCATGGACCGCGCACTGCGCGAGTTCCGCATCCGCGGCCTGTCGAGCAACCTGCAGTTCCTTGAGAACGTCATCAACCATCCGACCTTCCAGTCGGGCGAGAACACGACGCGCTTCATCGATACGACGCCCGAGCTGTTCACCTTCGCGCGCCGCCGCGACCGCGCGACCCGCCTGCTGCGCTTCATCGGCGAAGTCGTCGTCAACGGCAACCCGGAGATGAAGGGACGCATCGCGCCACCGACGCCGATGGCCGAGCCAATGCTGCCGGACTTCGACCTGGCGCACAAGATCCAGCCCGGCTCGCGTCAGCGCCTCAAGGAACTCGGGCCGGATGGTTTCGCCGCGTGGATGCTCAAGCAGCCGCAGGTGCTGCTGACCGACACGACAATGCGCGATGCCCACCAGTCGCTGTTCGCGACGCGCATGCGTACCCGAGACATGGAGGCCATCGCACCGTACTACGCGCGCATGGCGCCGCAGCTGTTCTCGCTGGAATGCTGGGGTGGGGCGACCTTCGATGTGGCCTTGCGCTTCCTCAAGGAAGATCCCTGGCATCGCCTCGCGCAGCTGCGCGAGGCGGTACCGAACATCCTGTTCCAGATGCTGCTGCGCTCGTCGAATGCGGTCGGCTACACCAACTACCCGGACAACGTCGTGCGCCACTTCGTCCAGCAGGCCGCCGGCAACGGCATCGACCTGTTCCGTGTCTTCGACTCCCTGAACTGGGTCGAGAACATGCGCGTGGCGATCGACGCGGTGCGCGAGACCGGTGCGCTGTGTGAAGCCGCGATCTGCTACACCGGCGATCTGTTCGACGAATCGCGGCCCAAGTACAACCTCAAGTACTACGTCGACATGGCCAAGGCACTGGAAAAGGCCGGGGCGCACATCATCGGCATCAAGGACATGGCCGGCGTCTGCCGTCCCCGCGCGGCGCATGCGCTGGTGACGGCGCTCAAGCAGGAAGTCGGCCTGCCGATCCATTTCCATACCCACGACACCAGCGGCATCAGCGCCGCCAGCGTGCTCGCCGCGATCGACGCCGGTTGCGATGCGGTCGACGGTGCCCTCGATTCGATGTCCGGCCTGACCTCGCAGCCGAATCTCGGTGCGATCGCCAGTGCGCTCGTCGGCACCGAGCGTGATCCAGGCCTGTCGTTCGATCACCTGCAGGCGCTGTCGACCTACTGGGAAGGTACGCGGCGTTACTACGCACCGTTCGAGGCGGACATTCGCTCGGGTACTTCGGACGTCTACCGCCACGAGATGCCGGGCGGCCAGTACACCAACCTGCGCGAACAGGCGCGTTCGCTGGGCCTGAGCGCGCGCTGGCCGGAAGTGTCGCGCGCCTATGCCGAGGTCAACCAGCTGTTCGGCGACATCGTCAAGGTCACGCCGACGTCCAAGGTCGTCGGCGACATGGCGCTGTTCATGGTCGCCAATGACCTGCACGCGGCCGACATCACCGATCCGACGCGCGAGGTCGCGTTTCCGGAATCGGTGATCCAGCTGTTCCGCGGCGATCTGGGTTTCCCGCCGGATGGTTTCCCCGAGGCGCTGACCGCCAAGGTGCTCAAGGGTGAATCACCGCGCGTGGGTCGGCCGGGTGCTTCGCTGGCGCCGGTGGATGTGGAAGCCGCGCGCGCCGAGGCCGAGAAGACCATCGGTCGGAAGCTGACCGACACCGACCTCGCATCGAGCCTGATGTATCCGAAGGTGTTCCGCGAGTATGCCGAGCACCGCAGCCATTTCGGTGACGTGTCCGCGCTGCCCACTCCTCTGTTCTTCTATGGCATGAGCGAAGGCGAGGAAGTCTCGATCGACCTTGAGCCCGGCAAGACCCTGCTGATCAAGCTGCAGGGCCAGACCGATCTGCCGGAGGAAGGCGCGGTCAAGCTGTTCTTCGAGCTCAACGGCCAGCCGCGCGTGGTCCGCGTGCCCAAGGCCGGCGCCGTGACCAAGGCGGAGAACCCCAAGGCCGAGGATGGCAACCCGAATCACGTCGGCGCGCCGATGCCGGGCATGGTGGTGACGGTCGCGGTCAAACCGGGCCAGAAGGTCAAGAAGGGCGACCCGCTGCTGTCGATCGAGGCGATGAAGATGGAAACCCAGCTGCGCGCCGAGGCGGACGCGACGATCACGCAGGTCCTGACCCAGCGCGGCGCGATCGTCAACGCGCATGATCTGCTGGTCGTGATCGAGCGCAGCTAAAGGCGTTCGTTAGATGGCAGTGGTCGGCCGGCGCAATGCCGGCCGATTCGTTTTGCGCTCTCTTTCATCTCCCTCTCCCCGTGTGCGGGGCGAGGGGCGATGCCGCAGGAACCGGTAGCGCGGTTCCGCGCAGCGGAGCCGGGACGCCTGGGACGTAGCCGAGCCTCCCGGCTTTGCCTGCGGCAAAACCGGGCTACGCCAAATTGTTGACGCGGCGTCCCGAACCGGACGGGAACAGGTCTTGCACCTTGCCCTGAAAACGGTTCCAGGGTCGCAGCGATGAACGAGATGGATGTCAGCCGGGTGCTCGCGCAAATCCGCACGCTGCAGGCGCAGGCGAGCAGCAGGCCGGCTGCCCCGGCTGCTGCCGAAGCCATGCCCAAGGGCGGTTTCGACACCCTGCTCAAAGGCGCGAT
Source organism: uncultured Salinisphaerales bacterium (assembly GCA_964507195.1). Classification (GTDB taxonomy): domain Bacteria; phylum Pseudomonadota; class Gammaproteobacteria; order Nevskiales; family Nevskiaceae; genus Solimonas. The sequence goes on from CAZDPA010000078.1 coordinate 4,668, forward strand.
CGAACAGGTCAACCAGTCGCAGAAGGCTTCGGCGAAGCTGCAGGAGTCGTTCGCTCGCGGAGACAACAACACCGATTTGTCGACCGTGATGCTCGCTGGCGCCAAGGCGCAGGTCGAGTTTCGCGGCCTGGTCGAGGTGCGCAACCGCATGGTCGCGGCGTACCAGGACATCATGAACATGCCGCTGTGAGCTGAGCCATGGCCAGTCAATCACTCTCGACGATCCGGCAACTCAAGGACATTCCGGCGCTGCGGCAGTTTGCGGTGCTGACCGGCATCGCCGTCGCTGTCGCCATCGGCCTGTGGGGCTGGAGCTGGTCGCAGCGCCCGGCTTATGTACCGGTGTACGCCAATCTTTCCGATCGCGACGCCGCCGAGCTTTCCGAAGCACTGCGCACGTCTCTGATTCCGTTCGAGCTGGATCGCGTCAGCGGTTCGGTGCTGGTGCCGGGTGACCAGGTTCACGAGGCGCGCCTCAAGCTCGCCGGCCAGGGTCTGCCGCGCGGTTCGGGACAGGGTTTCGAAGCGATGGGGCAGGAGCAGGGCTTCGGCACCAGCCAGTTCATCGAGACCGCGCGCTATCAGCACGCGCTGGAAACCGAGCTGGCGCGCACGATCGGCAATCTGCAGCCGGTGCGCGCGGCGCGCGTTCACCTCGCCATTCCCAAGCCGTCGGCGTTCACACGCAATCGCGAGGCGCCGAGCGCTTCGGTGTTCGTCCAGCTGCAGAGCGGGCGCGAGCTCGAACAGAGTCAGGTTGCATCGATCATTCATATGGTCGCCGCCAGCGTGCCGGGTCTGTCGGCGCAGGATGTCGCTGTGGTCGACCAGAGTGGCCGCCTGATGTCGAACCAGGGCGACAGCGCGCTGGCGCAGAGTTCCGAGCAGCTCAGCTATCAGCGCCGGGTCGAAGGCGACTACGCGCGACGCATCGAGCAGCTGCTGACACCGCTGGTGGGTGCCGGCCGGATCAGTGCCCAGGTTGCCGCCGACATCGACTTCTCGGTGACCGAGGAAGCGCGCGAAAGCTATACGCCGGACGCAAGCAAGGTCCGCAGCGAACAGATTTCCGAGGACGTCACCCGCGCCGGCGCCGGCAGCGCCGCGGTCGGCATTCCCGGGGCGACGTCGAATCAGCCGCCGCCGGACAAGGCCAATCCGCCGCTCAATGCGGTCAATGCCGCAGGCACTGCGCAGTCGGACATCCAGACCCAGAGCAAGCAGGCCACCCGCAGCTACGAGCTCGATCGCACGCTCAGCCATACCCGCCAGTCGGCCGGCAAACTCAAGCGCCTGTCGGTTGCGGTGCTGGTTGACCACGTGCCGCGACCAAAATCGGGCGGCAAGCCCAACGAGGTCGAGCTGATGCCGCTGAGCGCCGCGGAACTGACGCAGGTCCAGGCCCTGGTGAAGGAAGCCGTCGGCTTCAACGCTACGCGCGGGGACTCGGTCGAAATCCAGAACGCCGCGTTCCTGCAGAGCGAAATCACCGCGGTCGAAGCACTGCCGATCTGGCGCGAGCCGCAGGTGCAGGGCTATGCGCGCCTTGGCGCCGGTCTGCTGCTGCTGCTGATCCTGATCTTCGTCGTGGTCAGACCGGCTTTGCGCAGTCTGCTCAATGCACCGGTGCGGTCAGCCATCCAGCAGGCGCTGCCGGGTTTGGCGGTCGATGATGATCAGGGCGGTGTGCGTAGTCATGCGCAGGTCGTGAGTGCGCAGCCCCATCAAATCGCCTACGAGCAGAAGCTGCAGGCGGCGCGTCAGGCTGTTGCACAGGACCCGAAGCGGGTCGCGCAGGTGGTCAAGAACTGGGTTGGACAGGAGGCTTGAGATGGGCGATGCACACGCAGCTGCAGCAGCACCAACCGGCGTGGAGCGTGCGGCCATCCTGCTGATGTCGCTCGGCGAAGCCGAAGCCGCCGAAGTGCTGAAGCACATGGGCGCCAAGGACGTGCAGAAGGTTGGCGCTGCAATGGCGGCGCTGACCAATGTCACCCAGGAACGGGCGACATTGGTGATCGACGAGTTTGTCGTCGCCGTGGATGCACAGACTTCGCTCGGCGTCGGCGCCGACGACTATGTGCGCCGGGTGATGGTCAACGCCCTCGGCCAGGACAAGGCCAACGGCCTGATCGATCGCATTCTGCTGGGCCGCAACAGCAAGGGTCTTGAAGCCCTGAAGTGGATGGAAACGCGCGCAGTCGCGGATATCGTCCGCAATGAACATCCGCAGATCGTCGCCATCGTGCTGGCCTACCTTGATCCCGATCAGGCTGCCGATGTCGTGTTGCAGTTGCCCGAGCGCATGCGCAGCGATGTGCTGATGCGCATCGCCCGCCTCGATGGCATCCAGCCGCAGGCCCTGCGCGAACTCGACGAGATCATGGAGAAGCAGTTCTCCGGCGGCGGCAACCTGAAAGCTTCCAGTGTCGGCGGCGTCAAGGTCGCGGCGACGATCCTCAACCTGATGGATACGACGGCGGAACAGATCATCATCGGCAAGATCGGCGAAATGGATCAGGATCTCTCGCAGCGCATCCAGGATCTGATGTTCGTCTTCGACGATCTGGGTCTGATCGACGACCGCAGCATCCAGACCCTGCTGCGCGATGTGCCCGGCGAAGTGCTCGGTCTGGCGCTCAAGGGGGCGGAGCCCAAGGTCAAGGACAAGATCCTCAAGAACATGTCGGCCCGCGCGAGCGAAATGCTGCTTGAGGACATGGAAGCCAAGGGGCCGGCCAAGGTATCGGATGTCGAAGCGGCGCAGAAGGAAATTCTCGCCACTGCGCGTCGCCTCGCGGACGCCGGCACGATCGTGCTCGGTGGCAAGGGTGAGGAGATGGTCTGATGGGCGAGATGATGGCTGACACAATCTCGAACATCGTTGCCAATACGGCAAGCGAAGCCACAATCGTTCCCGCAGAGCGCAGTGCGAACCTGATGCGCTGGCAGATTCCGAGCTTTGACGCACCGCCGGCGCTTGAGGGTGGCCTGCACACCGCGGCGCATCTCGACGAGATCGAATCCGCGGCGTGGCAGGAAGGCCTGCAGCGCGGTCACGTCCAGGGCTATGCCGAAGGCCAGCGCCAGGCGCAGCAGGAAGCCGAACGTCTGCGCGCGCTGATCGAACATATCCAGCGTCCGCTGGCGCAGCTCGATGAAGAGATCGAACGGGCGATGCTCGAAACCGCCTGCGCGATTGCGCGGCGCCTGGCGATGGCCGAGCTGAGCCTGAGGCCGGAACTGATCGAAACCCTGGTTCGCACCGCGCTTGCGGCCCTGCCGCCGTACGTGCGCGAAATCCGCCTGCACATGAACGCCGACGATGCCGCGTTCATCGACAGCCGTCCGGGAATGCAGGCCAATGGACAGAGTTTTCAGATCGTGGCCGATGCGAGCCTGCAGCGTGGCGATTGCCGGATCAGCACCGACTCGACCCAGCTCGACGCACGTCTCGACACGCGGCTGGATGCGATGCGCGTGGTGCTGGCTGCCGAAAACCTGTGAACCCGTTCGCCGCCCGCGCCAATCAACGCTTGGGTGAGCGCCTGCGCGAGCAGGCCGGCCAGGTGGTGCAGGCGCCGGACTTCGGCGTCGAGGGTCAGCTGCGCCGCGTTGTCGGATTGACGCTGGAAGCGGTCGGTTGCCCGCTCGCCCTGGGTGCGCGTGCGCGCATCATCAATCCGGACGGCGCGACGATCGAGGCCGAAGCGGTCGGTTTTTCCGGTGAGCGTGTTTTCCTGATGCCTTCCGGCGACATGCAGGGCCTGCAGCCGATGGCGCGCGTCGTGCCGATGGGGCATAGCGCCGAAGTGGCGGTCGGTGATGCCGTGCTCGGTCGTGTTCTCGATGGGGAGGGTCAGCCGATCGACGGCCGCGGTCGCCTGTCCTGCACCGCGCATATGCCCCTGCACGGACGGCCACTCAATCCGCTGCAACGCGAGCCGATTTCGCAGCCACTGGATGTCGGCGTTCGCGTCATCAACAGCTTGCTGACGGTCGGGCGCGGGCAGCGCCTCGGTCTGTTTGCCGGTACCGGTGTCGGTAAATCGACGCTGCTCGGCATGATGACGCGCTTCACCCAGGCCGACGTCATCGTCGTCGGCCTGATCGGTGAACGCGGTCGTGAAGTCCGCGAATTTCTCGATCACAGCCTCGGACCCGAAGGCATGCGCCGCGCCTGCGTCGTTGCCACGCCGGCCGATCGTTCACCGCTGCAACGCCTGCGCGCCGCCTATACCGCGACCACGATCGCCGAATACTTCCGCGATCAGGGCCGGCATGTGTTGCTGCTGATGGATTCGCTGACGCGCTTTGCCCAGGCCCAGCGCGAGATCGGCCTCGCCATCGGCGAGCCGCCGACGACGCGCGGTTATCCGCCATCGGTGTTCGCACGTCTGCCAAAGCTGGTTGAACGCGCGGGCAACAGCCTCGACGGTCGCGGCTCGATCACGGCGTTCTACACCGTGCTGACCGAAGGCGACGATCCGCAGGATCCGATTGCCGATGCCGCGCGCGGCATTCTGGATGGACACATCGTGCTGTCGCGCGCGATCGCCGATTCCGGCGTCTATCCGGCGGTGGATATCGAACCGTCGATTTCACGCGTGATGCACGACATCGTCGATCCGCAGCACCGTGCGTCGGCGCGTCAGTTCCGCGCCCTGTTCTCGGCGTACCAGCGCAACCGCGACCTCATTGCAATCGGCGCCTACCAGAACGGCGCCGATCCACGGGTCGATGCAGCGATCGCGCAATGGCCGCGCATCGAGGAATTTCTCCGCCAGGATGTCAAGCAGTCCGCCAGCCTGCGCGACAGCATTGATAATCTGCATCGCTTGATGACCTGAGCAGAAACGCATGGCGCAGTCGATGTCACAGCGGATCGAACCCCTGCAGCAGCTCGCGAAGACCCGCGAGGATCAGGCTGCGTGCCGGCTGGGCGAGGCCCAGCGCCGGCTTGAGGAGCGTGAGGCGCGGCTGCGTGAGCTCTCCGAGTTCTGCCGTGAGTACGAACCGCGGACGACGGTCACCAGTACCCAGCTGCTGTTGAACGCCCGTCTGTTCGTCACCCGTCTGCGTGAAGCCGAAGCCTTCCAGAGCCAGCTGACGCAGCAGGCCCGCGTTGAACTGGAGGCCGAGCGCAAACGCTGGCTGCAAAGGCATCGTGAGACCAGCACCCTTGATCAACTGGCCGACGTCTATCGGGATCGCGAAGGCCAGATCGAACGCCGGCGCGGACAGCGCACGCTGGACGATCATGCGCTGCGCCAGCATCGGGCCGGCGACGCCGGCGAACTGCCTTGAGTTCGGCGATGCCGACACCTGCTGCCAGTGCCGCGATGCCGGCGTTATCGACGTCTTCGGCAAAACCGCCAGCGCAGGCGCCGGGTGCAGTCGCTCCCGTTGCATTCGAGGCGATGCTGTCGGCAACCGGCATTCCACTGATGACTGTCGAGTCGGCTGCACCGCCGTCGCTGGAATCCGCAGAGACCGATGACACCGGCGCAGAGTCAACCGATGAGGCCGCAGGTGAGTCGATTCCGCTGCTGGCCACCTGGATGCAATGGATGCGCCCGCTGGTTGGGCTCGCGCCGAAATCATCGGCGCAGGTGGACAGTGGTGAGCCTGCGGTTGCCGATCCGGCGCTGCCTGCGCAGGCCAAGGTCTTGAATACGACGGCGCTGGTGCTGGATGCGCTGCCGCAGACCAAGGCTGCTGTCGAACCTCAGGCCCAGACAGATACCGAAGGTCCGGCAGAAGCGTTGGCGGAGCCAGGCGTGCCGGAAGCGCCAATCGCATCGAATCCGACGACATTCGCCGCAATGCCCAAGGCCGTCGACGCGGGTACGGCGCTGTCCATCGTGATGCCGGATGCAGCATTGTCTGCGCCACCGAGTCCGCAACCGTCCCAGCTTTCGTCGAATGTTCCGCAGCCGCCGGTACCCGTCGCGCTGCCGCCGGGCCTGATCAACACGCAGCACGCGGAGTGGACCCGGCAACTGGGCGAGCGCATCACCTGGTCGGTCGATGAGCAGCAGGATGCGGTGATCGAGCTGCATCCGGCAGAGCTCGGCAGCCTGAGCGTGCGCGTCGAGATGCGCGGCAACGATGCCCAGGTGACGATCGTCGCTGCGAGTTCAGCGGCGCGCGACATGCTGCAGCAGTCCTTGCCGCAGTTGCGCGAGCTGCTGCTGGTGCAGGGGCTTAGCCTTTCGCGCGCGCAGGTCGAGCGACCGAGCGCCTCGAATGCCTCCAACCATGGCCAGACCGAAACCGGATCGCGCGAGCGTGGCGGCGGCTTTCGCGGCCGGCGTCAGATCAGCAGCCTGCTGCTGGTAGACGCCTACGCCTGAGGTGCCGTGTGGTGGCAAGTCGACGTAGCCCGGTTCCGCGTAGCGGAGCCGGGGCGGCAGGTTATTGATCCGGCCACTATTCGCTCGAACAGATACCGGAGGTTGAAGTGTTAGGTGAAGAAGATTGAGCTAGGGAGTGGCCGGATCAATAACAAGGCCATAGCTCTGTGTTATTGAGGCGGCCTCCCGCTGCTCGAAAAGGGAACGCTGCCATCCAACTGTTCCACACACTTTCAAGTTCATAGTGGCCGCCTCAATAACGAAGCGGGGTTTCCCGGCTACACCTTCGGCGAAACCGGGCTACACGGGAGATGTCGGATTTCCGTCAGCAGCTCCGCATAAACGCCCGCCGGTTTTCTGACCGCACGCTGCCGGCGCGCCAGAAGCCTTGAGTCTGCAGGCTTTCACGCCTCGCCCCAGCGGGGAATCAAACGGGAACAGGAATTGCTCGGAGGGGATCAGACCCTTTCCATGAGCCCATCCGATGGCCCAGTCAAAAGCCGATGCGATCGCCGACGAAGATTCCGCTCCCGTCGTCAAGGCAGCCAGTGCCTCCGGCAAGCGCGGCGGTATAGGCCTGATCATTGGCGCGGTCATCCTGTCGATCACGGCCAGCGCCGGCATTTCCTGGTTCTTCTCGCAACAGGCGCAGAAGGCGAGCCAGGCACATGCGGGCGAGGCGGGTGAGGCCGTCGAGGTGGAGGCGCCGAAATCTCCGCCGCTGTACCAGACGATGGAGCCGGCCTTTGTCGTCAACCTCGATGTGCCCGATGAGGGGCGGTTCCTGCAGGTGCAGATCGAGCTGATGGCGCGCGACGCGTCGTCGCTTGAAGCCGCCGCCCGATACAACCCGCGCATCCGCAATGCGCTGTTGCTGCTCATGGCCCAGCAGCGAGTTGCCGATCTCGGCACGCGTGAAGGCAAGGAGAAGCTCCAGGCCGGCGTGCTCGCCGAGATCCAGACCATCCTCAAGGAAGAGACCGGCAGTCCCGGTGTGGAAGCCGTCTATTTCTCCAGCTTCGTGATGCAGTGAGCCGACGACCATGAGCAGTGAACTGCTGTCGCAAGATGAAATCGATGCCCTGCTGCACGGTGTCGACAACGGCAAGGTCGACACCACGGCGACACCGGCGGCACCCGGCGAAGCGCGCTCCTTCGATTTCGCCTCGCATGACCGCATCATTCGCGGCCGCATGCCGACGCTGGAAATGATCAACGAGCGCTTCGCGCGTCTGTTCCGCATCTCGCTGTTCAACATGCTGCGCCGCACGCCGGAGCTGACCGTCGTTGGCATCGAGACCCACAAGTTTTCCGAGTACACCCATTCGCTGTTCGTGCCGACCAGCCTGAGCCTGATCCGCGTCAAGCCGCTGCGCGGCACGGCGCTGTTCGTGTTCGAGCCGCGCCTGGTCTTCACCGTCGTCGAGAACTTCTTCGGTGGCGATGGCCGCCTCAACACCAAGATCGAAGGCCGCGAGTTCACGCCGACCGAGATGCGCGTGATCCAGTTGCTGCTCAAGCAGGCGTTCGCCGACCTGCAGGAGGCCTGGAGCCCGGTGATGGCGATGGAATTCGAGTACATCAATTCAGAAGTCAATCCGCATTTCGCCAACATCGTCTCGCCGAGCGAGATCGTCGTCGTCTCCAAGTTCAAGATCGAACTCGAAGGCGGCGGCGGGCACCTGCACGTGACCTTCCCGTACTCGATGATCGAGCCGATCCGCGAGCAGCTCGATGCCGGCATCCAGTCGGATCGCGGCGGCAAGGACGAGCGCTGGGCAGTGATGCTGCGCGAGCAGCTCCAAAACTGCGAAGTCGAAGTCGCCAGCGAGCTGGTGCGCACGACGATCAGCCTGCGCCAGCTTGCGCAGCTCAAGGCCGGCGATGTCATCCCGGTCAATCTGCCCAAGGTGCTCGATCTGTGCGTCGAGCAGCTGCCGCTGTTCCGCGGCACCTTCGGCGAGGCCAATGGCCACAACGTCATCCGCATCGGCGAGCCGGTGCACCGCCAGCAGTACCCACAGTCCGCTCACCGAGAGGCCGCATGAACACGCCCGCAACTTTGCCTGCATCTGACGTCGCCCAGGCCAACGCCAACCGTGGCCAGCACAGCGGCGATGTCAATCTGGATGTCATCCTCGACGTGCCGGTCACGCTGTCGATGGAAGTCGGGCGTGCACGCGTGCCGATCCGCAATCTGCTGCAGCTCAACCAGGGCTCGGTCGTCGAACTCGAACGCGCAGCGGGAGAACCGCTGGATGTCTATGCCAACGGCACCCTGATTGCGCACGGCGAGGTTGTCGTCGTCAACGAGAAGTTCGGCATTCGCCTGACCGATGTGGTCAGCCCGGCCGAGCGCATCCGCAAGTTGAAATGAACGCAATGCCCAGCATCGAGTTCATTTCAATCCCCGAGCAGGCGGGGATCCAGACATCATGAACACGGTCCCGGTCAGTGCAGCGCCGTCGATCGCCAGCGGCGCCCTCGAAATGGTGCTGAGCCTGCTGATCGTGCTGGCGGTGATGTTTGCGCTGGCATGGCTGCTCAAGCGCGTGCAGGGCGCACGCGGCAGCAACGCCGGTGCGCTGCAGGTACATGCCGGCGTCGCCCTGGGCGCGAAGGAACGCGTGGTCTGGCTGGAAGCCGGCGGCAAGCACTTCCTGCTCGGCGTCAGCGCCAACGGCGTCAACCTGATCCACCGCTACGACGAAGCGCCGCCGCTGCCCGAACGGCCGCCGATGACGATGCCGCCGCTGGCGCGCGCGTTCTCGAGCTGGCTCGACGAAGCGATGAAGAAGAAGCCGCAATGAGGACCTTTCTCGGGCTCGTGCTCGGCATCGCCCTCAGCATCCTGCCGGATGTCGCGTTCGCTGCGCCCGGCCTGCCGATGCTGACCGCGACACCCGCTGCCGGTGGGTCCACCGAATACAGCCTGAGCATCCAGACCCTGCTGGTGATGACCGGCCTGAGCCTGTTGCCGGCGCTGCTGCTGTCGATGACGGCCTTCCTGCGCATCATCGTCGTGCTTGGCCTGCTGCGTCAGGCGCTCGGCACCGGCCAGACCCCGACCAACCAGATTCTGCTCGGCCTGGCGCTGCTGATGACGTTCTTCGTCATGAGCCCGGTGATGGATCGCATCTACACCGATGCGGCCGAGCCTTACCTCGACGGCAAGATGGAATTCAAGCCCGCCCTCGAAGCCGGTGCCAAGCCACTGCGGCAGTTCATGCTCGCGCAGACCCGCGAAGCGGATCTGATGACCTTCGCGCGGATTGCCGAGCAGGGCGCGTACGCAACGCCGGACGACATCCCGTTCAGCGTGCTCGCTGCCTCGTTCATGACCAGCGAGCTGACCACGGCCTTCCAGATCGGCTTCCTGCTGTTCATCCCGTTCGTGATCATCGATCTGGTGGTGTCCAGCGTGCTGATGAGCATGGGCATGATGATGCTGTCGCCGATGCTGATCTCGCTGCCGTTCAAGCTGATGCTGTTCGTGATGGTCGACGGCTGGTCGCTGGTGATGGGCACGCTCGCCGCGAGCTTCCAGATATGACGCCGGAAAGCGTCCTGACGATCGGCCAGGAAGCGCTGACACTGGCGCTGATGCTTGGTGCGCCGCTGCTGCTGACGGCGTTGACGATCGGTGTGCTGGTCGGCGTGTTCCAGGCTGCGACCCAGATCAACGAGATGACGCTGTCGTTCATCCCGAAGCTGCTGGGCATGGCTGCGGTGCTGGCGATTACCGGCCCGTGGATGCTGCAGCTGCTGACCGAGTACACGCGGCGGCTGATCGAGAACATTCCTTCGCTGATCGGCTGACCGGCCTTCAGACATGCCCAATCAGCCCGTTCGCATCGAGTGCCACGCGCGAAGCGCGTGGTGTATCGAGATGCCGGCACAGGGCTGCGCTGGCGTCGCCTTCGCGACACCCTCGATACACCGCGCTGCGCGCGGCACTCGAGACGAACGGAGATTTGTTGGAGCTTCGATGAAGGAAGGCGTGGTGACGGTCCAGCCATGATCGAGTTCAGCGACGCGAGTTTGCTCGGCCTGGTCCAGCAATACTTCTGGCCGTTCCTGCGCATCGGCGCGGTGTTCATGCTCGCGCCGGTCGTCGGTGCACGCAATGTGCCGGCGCGCATCCGCATCAGTCTGGCGGTGCTGATCACCCTGATCATCGCGCCGCTGCTGCCGGCACCGGCGCCGATGCCGATGTTCGAAGCGGCCTGGTGGCGGACGATGTTCGAGCAACTGGCGATCGGTCTGTGCATGGGCTTCGTGCTGTTGCTGGTCTTCGAGGCGATCGTGCTCGGCGGTGAGATGATTGCGTACAGCATGGGTCTGTCCTTCGCCCAGCTCGCCGATCCGCTGCGCGGCGTCAGCACGCCAGTGGTTGGCCAGTTCATGCTGATCCTGACCACGCTGCTGTTTCTCGCCATGGGTGGTCACTTGGTATTGATCGATCTGCTGGTGCGCTCTTTCACCAGCCTGCCGGTCGGCAGCGGCGGTTTCGGCGGCGAGCAGCTCGGCATCCTCGTTGGCTACAGCGCGATGCTGTTCTCCGGCGGCCTGCTGCTCGGTCTGCCGGTGGTGACTGCGCTGCTGGTCGCCAATCTTTCGCTCGGCGTGATCGGCCGCTCGGCACCGTCGCTGAATCTGTTCGCGGTCGGCTTCCCGGTCACGCTGGTGGCCGGCCTGCTGCTGATGCGTGCCGGCCTGCCAGCGATGACGGAGCAGGTCGGCCTCCTCCTTGATGGCGCCTGGGTCGTGATCGCGCAGCTCACCGGCGCCGCGGCGCCATGAGTGCGCAGGAGAAAACCGAACGCCCCACAGCCAAACGTCAGCGCGAGGCACGCGAACGCGGCGAGGTGCCGCGCTCGCGCGAACTGGCGTCGCTGGCCGGTGTTGGCGCCGGCGTGCTGACCTTGCTCGCGATTGCCGGCAGCGTCGGGAACGGTGCGGCCGAATGGTTCCGCACCGCACTGACTTTCGATGCCGCAATGCTGCGCGATCCGGCGCAGATGCTGGAGCGCTTCGGTGGGTTCGGCATCCAGGCGCTGTGGCTGGTTGCACCGCTGCTGGCGACGGCGGTGGTCGTCGCACTGCTGGCGCCGGCTGCGCTCGGTGGCTGGAATCTGTCGGTCAAGGCGCTGCAGCCCGATTTCGGTCGCAGCAATCCGTTCAAGGGCATAGCCCGGATATTTTCCTCGAATTCACTGGTCGAGTTGCTGAAGGCGGTGCTCAAATCGACCGTGCTCGGTGCGATCGCGGTGACCTATGTGCTGGGTCGATCCGACGAACTGAAGATGCTCGGTCGTGAGGCTCTGCAACCGGCGCTCGCGCATGCGATGGACCTGGCGTTCGGCTGCCTGATCTGGCTCTGCGGTGGCCTGTTGCTGATCGCCCTGATCGATGCGCCCTGGCAGCTGTGGTCGTACAACAAGAAGCTGCGCATGTCGCGACAGGAAGTGCGCGACGAGCACAAGCAGGCCGAAGGCAATCCCGAGGTCAAGGGCCGCATCCGCCGCATGCAGCAGGAGATTGCCAATCGCCGCATGATGGAAAAGCTGCCGACCGCGGATGTCGTCATCCTCAACCCGACGCACTACGCCGTTGCGCTCAAGTACGAGGCCGGCAAGATGCGCGCACCGACGCTGATCGCCAAGGGCCGCGACCTGATGGCGCAGGCGATCCGCGAGAAGGCCAAGGAACTGAAGATCCCGATGGTGTCGGCACCACCGCTGGCGCGCGCGCTGTATCGCAGCGGTGAACTGGACAAGGAGATCCCGGTCGCGCTGTACGCAGCAGTGGCGCAGGTGCTGACTTACATCTACCAGTTGCGCCAGGCGATTTCTGGTGCGCGACCGCAGCCGCCGGTGATCGGCGATGTGCCGGGCGGCGAGCCGGATCCGGAGTAGCCCGGTTCAGCGCAGCGGAGCCGGGATGGTTTGTAATTGAACGGTGCTTCCCGGCTTTGCCCGCGGCGAAACCGGGCTACGTCAAGTCGAGGCCAACCGCTGAAACCAGACAGGAATCCGATGAGCTTCGTAGCCCGGTTCCGCGTAGCGGAGCCGGGATGGTGGAGTACCGGAGCCAGGCTTCCCGGCTTCGCCTGCGGCGAAACCGGGCTACGGTTC
>CAZDPA010000079.1:0-17077 GCA_964507195.1 uncultured Salinisphaerales bacterium
CGTGAAGACTTCGAGACGCTTAACAAGGAAAAGCGTGAATTTGCCGGCCCGACGACCGAACGCCGCACGCTCGCCGGCGCGCTTGCCGGTGCCGACGTGTTCATCGGCGTGTCCGGCCCCGGCCTGATGAAGACCGACTGGCTGATGCTGATGAACGAAAAGCCGATCGTGTTTGCGCTGTCGAACCCGACGCCGGAGATTCTTCCCGAAGAAGCGCTCGCGGTCCGCAACGATCTGATCATGGCGACCGGACGCAGCGACTATCCGAACCAAGTCAATAATGTGTTGTGCTTCCCGTTCCTGTTCCGCGGCGCCCTCGATGTCCGAGCGCGCCTGATCAACAGCGAAATGAAAGTGGCAGCGGTGCGTGCGCTGGCCGCGCTGGCGCGTGAACCGGTGCCGGCGGAAATGCTCGCCGCCTACGGTCAGGAGACGCTGGCATTCAGTCCCGAGTACATCATTCCCAAGCCGCTGGACCCACGGCTGCGTGACTGCGTAGCGCCCGCTGTGGCGCGCGCGGCTGTGGAAAGCGGCGCAGCTCAGCTGCCGTATCCGCAACACTATCCGTCCTTCGATTCGATACTTTGAGTCACCTTTACTGCGCTTCATGGCTCGGAATCCATGCTGGCGTGATCAATTTGGCGCGCGCACGCGGTATGATTATTGCGACCTGCGAGCCGATGCGATGCAGGTCGCTTGCGATGCTCCGGCATCGACGTTCAATCCAAGCCAACAATGGCCGCTTTTTGAAGCGGCGATATAACAGGGGTCAACGATGAGCACGTCCAGCTACAGCCTGGTCAACAATGCCACCGGCGAGAAGACTGATCTTCCGGCCGTCTCTGGATCGCTGGGCCCGGTCGGCCTGGATGTCGGCAAGGTGTACGGCCAGATGGACGTGTTCACTTACGACCCCGGCTTCTCGTCGACCTGCTCGACGCAGAGCGCCATCACCTATATCGACGGCGACGCCGGTGTGCTGCTGTATCGCGGCTACCCGGTGGCCCAGTTGGCGGCAAGCTGCAGCTTCATCGAAGTTGCTTACTTGATCCTCAACGGCGAGCTGCCCAACAAGACGCAGCTTGAAGAGTTTGACCAGAACATCCGCCGCCATACGATGATCAACGAGTCGCTGCTCGGGTTCTTCAGCGGCTTCCGCTACGACGCTCATCCGATGGCCATGCTGACCGGCGTCGTCGGCTCGCTGTCGGCGTTCTATCACGACACGACCAACAACAAGGATCCGCGCCACCGCGAGATCTTCGCGCACCGCATGATCGCCAAGATTCCGACGATCGCGGCGGCTGCGTTCAAGCGCTACAGCGGCCAGCCTTTCATGTATCCGCAGAACAAGCTCGACTACTGCTCGAACCTGCTGCACATGATGTTCGCCGTGCCGGCCGAGCCTTACCACGTCGATCCGGTTGCCGCCAAGGCGCTGGACGTGCTGTTCATCCTGCACGCCGACCACGAGCAGAATGCCTCGACTTCGACCGTACGCATGGCCGGCTCGACCGGCACCAATCCGTATGCCGCGATTGCCTCCGGCATCGCTGCGCTGTGGGGCCCTGCGCATGGTGGCGCCAACGAAGCCGTGCTCAAGATGCTCAACGAGATCGGCGACGTGTCCAAGGTCAAGGACTTCATGAACAAGGCCAAGGACAAGAACTCAGGCGTACGCCTGATGGGCTTCGGTCACCGCGTGTACAAGAACTTCGACCCGCGCGCGACGATCATCCGCGACGAATGCCATAAGGTACTCAAAGCGCTCAACGTCAGCGATCCGCAGTTGGAGCTGGCGATGCGCCTCGAAGAGATCGCGCTGTCGGACGATTACTTCAAGGAGCGCAAGCTATACCCGAATGTCGATTTCTACTCAGGCATCATCTACAAGGCGCTCGGCATACCGGTGAACATGTTCACGCCTATGTTCGCTGTCGCGCGTACCGTCGGCTGGGTGGCACACTGGATCGAGATGATCTCCGATCCCGGCATGCGCATCGCGCGTCCGCGTCAGGTCTATACCGGTGCTACCGAACGCAATGTGACGCCGGTCGGAAAGCGCTAGTTGCAATCACTGCTCAAGAAAGCCCGGCATTGCCGGGCTTTCTTTATGGGCCTGAGTGCAGCAACTGCTCCAGCTCGACGGCGTCCATCCGCTTGAAGCGCTGGCCGTCCAGCGGGTTGATTGGTGCCTGGCGCAGTTCGTGCTCGCCGAACACGGCAGCGTCGACACCCTGTCCATCGATGTCCAGACACAGCAGCGGAATGCTGATGTCGCGACCGTTGGCATAGCGATAGTTACGCTCGCCCTGATCGAAGGCAATGCGCCGATTGATCAGTTCGATGTCGATCATCTCCGCGCTGTCGCAGAACAGGTGAATCTGCACGCGATGCGCCGAGGTCACCGCACCACTGATCGTGGTACCGACCACGCGCGGTGAATAGTGCGCAAACAACCGGCACGCAGACAGTGCCGCCTTGCGCATGCGCTGCAGTTGCAGCGCGTAGGCCTCACCCCCAAACAGACGCTGGTATTCGATGACCGCGGCATGGATCGTCGCGTTGTCCGGCAACGGAAAGTTCGGCGGCAGGCCTAGCCGCTCCGCCGCCTTGCGCTTGGCCGCGCGATAGTCGATCACCCGCTCATCACAGATGATGCGAGCGACTTCTTCGACTACGCCAGGGTCGCGGTTGGGCACGGTACGTGTGATGCGCTTTACCTAGAAAAGGTCCTGCAGGCCGGTGTTCTGATCACGCTGCTGTTGCGGGGTGGAATCAGGTTCCGGGATGTGCTCCTGCGGAACCGATTCAAAGATGGCATCCGGATCACCGACATCGGCCAGCTTGCCGGTGCCAGGATTGATGCGCACGCTGACTAGGCCCTGCGGCCGCGGCAGCACTTCGCTCGCGACATCCTTGAGCGCGTAACGCATGTAATCCATCCAGATCGGCAGGGCCGCGCGGCCGCCGACTTCGCCGCGGCCCAGCGGCGCGGGCTGATCGAAGCCAACCCAGGCGACGGCGACCAGATGTCGCTGGAACCCGTTGAACCAGGCATCAGTCTCGTCATTCGTCGTGCCGGTCTTGCCGCGCAGATCGTTGCGGCCGAGCTCGTTGACCTTGGCGGCCGTGCCGCGCACGGTGACATCGTGAAGGATATCGGTGATGGTCCAGATCGTTCTCGGATCGATCGCGCGCGGCGCTGGCACCCAATCACGCGGCTGAGCGTCCGGTTCCGGCAGCTCTGATGCCGCAGCTTCGCGCAGGCTCTGTTCTATGCACTCCGCGCAGGCCCGCTTGGGGCGGGCTTTGAACAACACGGCGCCGGTACTGTCGCGGATCTCCGAGATCAGGTACGGATCAACCAGGAAGCCGCCGTTGGCGATCGTCGCATAAGCGCGCGCCATCTCCTGCGGCGTGAACACGGCGCTGCCCAGGGCCATGGTCAGATCATGCGGCAGGCGATCCCGCGGCAGGCCAAAACGCGGGATGAACTCGCGCGCGTAGTCGACCCCGATCGCCTGCAGCAGGCGGATCGAGACCAGATTGCGCGACTGCACCAGTGCTTCGCGCAAACGCATCGGGCCTTTGAAATCACCGCCGTAGTTCTCCGGACGCCAGGTCGATTCGAGCTTGTCGTCTTCAAACACCACCGGTGCGTCGAGAATGATCGATGCCGGCGTAAAACCCGCATCCAGCGCGGCCGCATACAGGAAGGGTTTGAACCCGGAACCCGCCTGGCGTCGCCCCTGGCTGGCGCGATTGAACTTGCCGGCGTAGAAATCGAAGCCGCCGACGAGGGATTCAATCGCGCCGTCGTCCGGCGCGAGGGCAACCAGCGCTGCCTGCGCCTGCGGAACTTGCGCCAGCTGATAGCCGCCCTTGTCCTGCGGTCGCAGGCGAATCAGGTCGCCGGGCTTGAGGGTATTCTTTGCCGTCAGCTTTGCCCACTCAAACCCGGCCTTGGACAAGGTCACGGTGCCGGTCTGCGTCAGCGCGGTGAGCTTGTCGGCGCTAAAGCTGACAACCACCGCCGGCAACAGGCCACCGACCATCGGATGTGTCGCAAAAACCTGATCGAGCACACCGTCGCCACCCTGCTTGAGCAAGGCCTCTTCGATCCGCGCTTCCGCGCCGCGCCAGCCGTGGCGCTGATCGTACTCGTGCAGCGCGTCGCGCAATGCGGCGTTGGCGGCAGTCTGGCGACCTGAATCTATCGTCGTGATAACGGTCAGCCCAAGGCTGTATGCGTCTTCACCGTATTCGGCAACCAGTTCTGCGCGCGCCATTTCGGCCACATAGTCGGCCTCGACCTCGACCTTGGCGCGATACGGATGGACGATCACCGGCTCGGCCAACGCCGCCTGGTATTCGAGTTCCGAGATCGACTCTAGATCGCGCATGCGGTGCAGAACGTAGTCGCGGCGCTCGCGCGCACGTTCGGGATTCGATACCGGATTATCGCGCGACGGTGCCTTGGGCAGGCCAGCGATGACGGCGATTTCGCCCAATGCAAGGTCCTTGAGGTCCTTGTCGAAATACACGCGCGCGGCGGCACCGACACCATAGGCGCGCTCGCCGAGGAAGATCTTGTTCAGATAGATCTCAAGGATCTCCTCCTTGTTCAGCTCGCGCTCCATGCGCAGGGCGAGAAGAATCTCCTTGAACTTGCGATCAAAAGTACGCTCGCTCGACAGGAACACATTGCGCGCAAGCTGCATCGTGATCGTGCTGCCGCCCTGCGCTTTTTCGCCGGTGGCGGCGAACTTCAGGCTGGCGCGGACCAAGCCCTGCCAGTCCACCCCGGGATGCTCGAAAAAGCGGTCGTCTTCGGCGGCGAGAAACGCGTGAACGACCTGCGGCGGCAATTCACTGTAGGCCAGCAGCGCCCGCCGTTCCGATCCGTATTCACCGATCAGCTTACCGTCTCGGCTATAAATTCTAAGCGGAACAGAGAGTTGTAGCTGACGTAGGCTGTCAACCGAAGGCAGGCCGCGGCCGTAATATTCGGCAACGCCAAATACCGTAGCGACCCCGGCCGCGGTGAGTATCAACAAGGCGATGAGCAGCCAGAGCAGCACCCGCCCACCATGCTTTTTTTGCTTCATTGGGGGTGGTCGAAGTCAGCAAGTAGTAAATGAATGTTTGCAGCTTGATCAGTCAGTTGCCGCATTTACTTCCAGTTGCGTAGTAGCAGTATTACGTTATAGTACGACGCGATGCGGGATGAGTCTTGATGTCCCGCGGGGGAATGTCAACGAGGCGGCCTGGGGCGCTATGTCCATACTGCAATCGCTGTTAGGCAAGGAGAGTCCGCAACTGATCGGGCTGGACATCAGTTCCAGCGCGGTGAAGCTGCTTGAGCTTTCTCGCAATGGCTCGCGTTATCACGTCGAGGCCTATGCGATCGAGCCATTGCCGCCCAATGCGGTCACCGACAAGCAAATCACTGATCCGAAAGCGGTCGGCGAAGCCATTGGACGCGCGGTCAGCAAGGCCGGGACGCGTACGCGTCAGGCCGCGGTCGCGGTATCCGGCGCATCGGTCATCACCAAGATTGTCGATTTCCCGAGCAGCGTGGTTGGCGACGCCCTCGAAGAGCAGATCCGGGCGGAAGCCGACCAGTACATCCCCTATCCGATTGACGAAGTCAGCCTCGACTTTGAAGTGCTCGGTCCGAGCACCAAGGGTGGCGACGCCGTCGATGTGATTCTTGCGGCGTGTCGCCGCGAGCAAGTCGAACATATCTGTGCGGCGGTCGAGCTTGCAGGTCTGACCCCCAAGGTGGTGGACGTTGAGGCCTATGCCCTGGAAAACGCCTGCCAGTTCCTTCAGCACCAGATGCCGGAGGGCGGCCGCGGAAAGGTCATTGCCATCGTTGACGTTGGCGCGACGACCACGTCGGTGATGGTGCTGCACGATGGTAAGACCGTGTATACGCGTGAGCAGGGTTTCGGCGGCCGCCAGCTCACTGAAGACATCATGCGCACCTATGGCATGTCGCTTGAAGAAGCTGCCGCCGCCAAGAAGTCGCGCAAGTTACCGGATGGATACGAGTCGGAAGTGCTGTCTCATTTTGTTTCCGACATGGCTCAGCAGATTGATCGCTCGCTGCAGTTCTTCTTCTCTGCGGTAACGCAGTACAACACCATCGACCAGATCATTCTCGCCGGGGGCTGCGCGCAGATTGACGGCGTCGAGCGGACGATTCAGGACCGCCTGCAGATTCCGACCGTTATCGCGCGCCCTTTCGCCAACATGGGCGTTGCCTCGCGCGCCAAACCAGCGAATCTCGCACAGGAAGAAGCGGCGCTGCTGATCGCCTGCGGCCTGGCCTTCCGCGCCTTCGACGGGGAAAAAGCATGAGCGCCGCCAAGCTCCCCGAAGGGAGGTCGCCTTGAGCATTCACATTAATCTGCTCGATTGGCGCAAGGCGCGCCGCGAGCGACTCAAGAAGGATTTCACGACCAAGCTCGGCCTCGGCGTAGCGGCAGCCGGTGCCATCGTTCTGGCTGGCTGGGTGCTAGTCAACGGTCAACTTGACCAGCAGAACGCGCGCAACAGTTATCTCGAGGGTCAGATCAAGGAGATCGAAGCCAAGATCACCGAGATCGAGGAGCTTGAGCGCGTTCGCTCCAACCTCGTTGCCCGCATGCAGGTCATCGAAGATCTTCAGGCAAGCCGCACCGCCTCCGTGCACTTCTTCGATGAGCTCGTGAACACGTTGCCTGATGGAGTCAACCTGACCGGCCTCAAGCAGGACGGCGTCCAAGTCGTGCTTGACGGTGTGGCCGAGTCCAACGGCCGAATCTCGACTTACATGAAGAACCTCGAAGCTTCGATGTGGTTTTCTGAGCCGAGTCTGGTGGTCATCAAGACGGTGGATCAGGGCCCACGCCGGAAGGCCGAATTTCAGCTTCAGGTCAAACGCCTGATTCAACCCAAACCCCCAGCCACCGCGGGCGCTCCTGTCGAAGAATCGATGGATAGCGGCGAGGTGATCGAATGAACGCCCAGGAAGTCTTTGAGCAGCTGCAGACCCTGGACATGCAGAACCCCGGCGCATGGCCGCCGTGGGCGCGTGCGGGGGCGGTCGTACTAACTGCTGTGTTGCTGATCGCTGCCAGCACTTGGTTCTGGCTCAAGCCAATCTACGAACAGGTTGAAGCTGCGCGCGCACAGGAACTCACCCTCCGCGCCGACTTTGAAAGCAAACAGAAGAAGGTAGCGGCCCTGGACGCCTATCGAGAACAACTTGCTGAGATGGAGCGTTCATTCGGCGCGATGCTCAAACAGCTCCCCAGCCGCGCCGAAGTTGCCAATCTTCTGAATGACATATCACAGACCCGCGTGGCTTCGAGTCTGGAAGAGGAGCTGTTCCAGCCGCAGCCGGAGTCACCCAAGGATTTTTACGCTGCCATTCCAAACAAGTTGATTCTCCTGGGGAGCTATCACGAGATGGGGGGGTTTGTCAGCGCGATTGCTGCCCTGCCGCGCATCGTCACCATCGAGAACGTGGAAATCAGATCAGCCGGCGCAACAGCGGGTGGGACCGCCTCCAAGCAGACCGCTTCGTCGCAAACCAGGCTGCGCATGACCGCGAACGCCCAGACCTATCGTTATCTGGACGACGATGAAATTGCGGCCAACAAGCCACCCGAAAAGCCGGGTAAGGGCAAGAAAGGGGGCAAGAAATGAGCCGCGCCGCCCTGCTGATCACCACTGCATTGACTCTGACGCTTGCGGGTTGCGGAAGCAGGATGTCCGATCTTGAGCAGTACGTGGCGGAGATCAAATCTCGGACGTCAACAGCGATCCCGCCGATCCCGCAGCTCAAGCAGTTCGAAAGCTTTCTCTATGTTCCCGGCGATCGGCGCGATCCGTTTGTGGAGCCGCGGCCTGAAGCAACGGTTTCCACCGGCCCTCGTCCGGATATGAACCGCAATCGCGAGCCGCTGGAGGAATTTCCGCTGGATGGCTTGCGAATGTCCGGCACGATTCAGACAGCGGGCGGATTGTTCGCTTTGATCAGGGCCCCCGACGGGGTAGTCCACCGAGTCACGACAAGAAATTATCTGGGGCAGAACTTCGGCCAGATCGTTGCGATCACCAGTTCTGAAATCAAGCTGCAGGAGCTGGTCCCCGACGGGTTCGGTGGCTGGGCACAACGCGACGCCAGTCTGGCGTTGTCCGATTAACGGGCGAATCCGACTAAGGCTCCACGGAGTTACACAATCATGTACACGCGCATGGCCAAACAAAACATCAAGGTCCTCTGGGGTCTGCTGCTTGCAGCGGCAGCGACGACCACGATGGCCCAGGAATCGGGGCGCTCGCTTGACGGACTGGATCTGGTTTCGCTCGACGGCGGACGGGTCCTGATGACCTTGCAGCTGTCAGGTGAAGCGCCACAGCCGTCGGTGTTTTCGGTCGACAAACCGGCCCGTCTGTCGCTGGATCTTCCGGACACGCGCATGAATCTTGTCGAGCGCTATCGGCGCGTCGATATCGGCAATGTTGTTGCCGTCGCTGCCGGCGAATCGCGCGGTCGCACCCGACTGGTTGTAGAGCTCAACAAATCGGCTCCGTACACCGTTCGTGTCGACGGCAACAAGATCCTGCTGCAGATCGACGGGGCGGCCTCTGCCGCGCGCGCAGCCAGCGCCGCAAGCGCATTTCCTCGCTCCTCTCAAAGTGCCGGCAGCATCACCAGTGTTGATTTCCGCCGTGGCGAGAAAGGCGAAGGCCGCGTGCTTGTCAACCTCACCGATCCAAAGACCGTGGTTGACGTCAAGGAAGAAGGTGGCAAGGTTATCGCGCGCTTCCGTAACACGCGGCTGCAGGCTGAGTTGGCCAAGCGCCTGGACGTGCTCGACTTCGCCACTCCGGCAAAGTTCGTTGACATCAGTGCGGACGGCGGAGACAGCCTGATCTCGATCGTGCCAATTGCAGGCAAGGACTTCGAGCAAGCCGCCTACCAGTCCGGCGAACTGTTCACGCTGGAGCTACAGCCGCTGACGGTTGCAGAAGTCGAGGAACGGCAAAGGGCGCAGCCCCAGTTCTCCGGCGAGCGCATCAGCCTGTCGTTCCAGAACGTCGATGTTCGTTCGCTGCTGCAGATCATTGCCGACGTCGCCGGCACCAATATGGTGATCAGCGATTCCGTAAAAGGTCAGATGGCCATGCGTCTGGAAAACGTGCCTTGGGATCAGGCACTGGACATCATCCTGCGCTCCAAGGGTCTGGGCATGCGTCAGATCGGCAATGTCATGCAGGTTGCGCCGGTCGAGGAAATTTCGGCGCGCGAGAAGCTGGAACTGGAAGCGGAGAAGCAGAAGACGGAGCTCTCACCACTGCGCTCGGAGATTATCCAGGTCAACTACGCAAAAGCGTCGGACATGAAAGCCTTGCTGTCGACAGGCGACACTTCGCTGCTCAGCGAACGTGGGCGGGTCACGGTGGATGATCGCACCAACACCTTGCTGGTGCTCGAGACACGCGACAAGCTCGACGAGATTCGAGCCCTGATCACGCGGCTCGACATCCCGGTTCGCCAAGTGCTGATCGAATCGCGCATCGTGATCGCCAACGATGATTTCGCGCGCGATCTGGGCACGCGCTTTGGTGTGAGTTCTGTCGGGACCTCTGGTCGCAACCAGATCGGCCAATCAGGCTCCAATCTAGGTTCACAACGGCTTGCCGGCATACGAGAGGAGGGTGACACTGCCACCATTCCTTCCCCGACAGAACGCTATCTTGTCAACATGCCGGTTACTGCGGCCAACGCAGGCCGCATTGCCTGGACCATCCTCGGCGCTGACTTTCTGGTCGACCTTGAGCTCAGCGCACTGCAGACCGAGAATCGCGGTGAGGTGATCTCGACACCGCGTGTCGTCACCGCAAACGGCAAGCAGGCGGTCATCGAGCAGGGCCGTGAAATCCCATACCTATCATCCAGTGGGAACACCGGAGCGCAGACGCAGTTCAAGAAAGCGGTGCTGTCGCTCACCGTATCGCCGCAGATCACACCGGACAACCGGGTTGTCATGGATCTGGCCGTCACCAACGATTCACAGGGCGAGGATGTCAACACCAGCCTGGGCGGCTCGGCGCCGGCCATCGATACCCGTCGACTGGAAACCCAGGTCCTGATCAAGAGCGGCGAGACCATCGTGCTGGGCGGTGTATTCCAGGAAGAGTCCACCAAATCCGCATCGAAAGTACCCTTGCTCGGTGACATCCCGCTGCTCGGCGTGCTGTTCCGCAGCGATTCCACGTCGCGCAACAAGCGCGAACTGCTGATCTTCGTGACGCCGCGCGTCCTGCAAGAAGGTCTGGCCGTCAATTGAGCCCAGCGTTGGTCGGCCCCCGGCAGGGGCGGGTCCTGCCGGGGGCTTCGCTGCTGGGCCGGTATACTGCCGGTCCGCCGGCTGACGGTCTGAAGCGGTAGCGATGGCACAGCAATCCAATATTTTTCTGGTCGGGCCCATGGGTGCGGGCAAGACCACCGTGGGTCGCCGCCTGTCTGAAACCCGCGGCTTGGGTTTTGTCGATTCCGACCATGAGATCGAGCTGCGCACCGGCGTCGATATCCCGTTCATCTTCGAAAAGGAAGGCGAAGACGGCTTCCGCAGACGCGAGAAGCAGGTCATTGAATCTCTGACCCAGCAGACCGGCATCGTCCTCGCTACCGGTGGCGGCGCGATCCTGGATCGCGACAACCGCCTGTGGCTGTCCTCTCGTGGTCTGGTCGTCTATCTCCATGCCAGCATCGAGCAGCAGGTCCTGCGCACCGAGCGCGCTGACAACCGCCCGCTGCTCAGAGCAGTTGATGACCGGCAGGCCGTGCTGGAAACTCTGTTCGCGATTCGCGATCCGTTGTATCGCGAGATTGCCGATCTGGTGGTCGTGACCGATCGCCGCAATGCACGCGCCGTGGTTCGCGATATCGAAGATTTCCTGGATCGCCCGATGACGGCGTAACGCCAAACGCGTTCGTTCTTTGGTTTTTGATTTCCCATGCCTTCTCTAGATGTTTCGCTCGGCGACCGCAGCTATCCCATCCACATTGGGCCGGGACTGATCGCCGACGCGGCGCAATGGCGCGCGTTCAAGCACCGGCCGCTGCGCCTGATCACCGACAGCAATGTCGCGCCGCACTACCTGGCGGCGGTGCAGTCCGCACTTCAGCTCACGGACGACGCCGTCCATGTCTTCCGCGCCGGCGAGTCGCAGAAGAGTTGGGACACTGCCGCGGAAATCCTCGGCTGGCTGCTGCAAACCCGCCTGCCGCGCGATGGCTGTCTGATCGCACTGGGCGGCGGCGTGGTAGGAGACCTCGTTGGCTTCTGCGCCGCGATCTATCAGCGTGGCGTCGACTTCGTGCAGGTTCCGACGACGCTGCTGTCGCAGGTGGATTCATCGGTTGGCGGCAAGACCGGCATCAACCACGCACTCGGCAAGAACATGATTGGCGCGTTCCACCAGCCACAGCTGGTGCTCGCGGATACCGACACGCTGCGCACGCTGCCCAAGCGCGAACTGCTCGCCGGCGTCGCCGAAGTCATCAAGTACGGCATGCTCGGTGACATCGCATTTCTCGGCTGGATCGAATCGCACCTTGATCAGCTGCTTGCGCTCGACGAAGCCGTCGTTGCACAGACCATCCTGCGCTGCTGTGAGATGAAGGCCGACATCGTCGCGCGCGACGAGCGTGAAGGCGGCCCTCGCGCTCTGCTGAATCTGGGTCACACTTTTGCACACGCGATTGAAACCCATGCCGGCTATGGCGATTGGCTGCACGGCGAAGCCGTCGCGACCGGCCTGTGCATGGCTGCCGATCTTTCTGCCCGCCTGAACTGGATAGCGCAGGCCGAAGCGCAGCGCTGCATCAAGCTGATCGCACGCAGTGGCCTGCCGACCCAACCGCCTGCAGGAATGACTCCAGCGGACTTCCGCAAGCTGATGGCGCTCGACAAGAAGGTCGCCTCCGGCCAGCTTCGACTGGTTCTGCTGCGCGGGCTCGGCAATGCCGTGGTCACCGGCGACTTTGCGCCGGACGCGCTGCAGGCTACGCTGGATCACTATTGCAGCTAAGGCCTATTGCCCGCCGTGCCGAACGAACTCGCTCCCTATGCTGCGCATGACAGCTGCTCAAAGGGGCGACGTCATCCGGAACCGGGGCCCGGGCATCGCAGCGAGTATCAGCGCGACCGTGATCGCATCATTCACTCGGGCGCATTCCGTCGGCTGGAGTACAAGACCCAGGTCTTCGTCAATCACGAGGGTGACCTGTTCCGCACACGACTGACGCATTCGATCGAGGTCGCACAGATCGCGCGCACAATGGCGCGCACGCTTCAGCTCAATGAGGAGCTGTGCGAAGCGGTATCGCTTGCTCATGATCTTGGCCATACGCCTTTCGGACACGCCGGTCAGGACGCGCTGAACGATTGCATGAAGCCCTACGGTGGCTTCGAGCACAACGCGCAGTCGCTGCGTGTGGTCGATGAACTTGAAGACAAGTACGCAGAGTTTCTTGGCTTGAACCTGATGTTCGACACGCGCGAGGGCATCCTCAAGCACTGCTCCGTCGCACGCGCGCGCACGCTCGGCGAGATTGGCGAACGTTTCCTCAAACGCGAACAGCCGAGTCTGGAAGCCCAGCTCGCCAATCGTGCGGACGAGATTGCCTATAACAATCACGACATCGACGATGGCCTGCGTGCACGCCTGCTGACGATCGAGCAGTTGCGCGAAGTCGCCCTGTTCCGCCGTCACCACGACGAAGTCATCGCACGCTACGGCAGCGTCAGCGAAAAGCAGCAGCGCCACGAAACCACGCGGCGCATCATCAACACCCTCGTCGTCGACCTGTCGCAGGCTTCACAGCGTGCACTCGCTGCGGCCGGTGTGCGCAGCATCGACGATGTCCGCGCTCGGACCGCACCGCTGATCAGCTTCAGCGACGAGATCGAAGCCGAAAACCTGGACCTCAAGCGTTTCCTGCGCGACCACCTGTATCACCACCATCAGGTCTACCGGATCATGGTCAAGGCCAAGCGCGTGGTGCGGGAGCTGTTTGCCGCGCTGTTCGAAGACCCGCGCCTGCTACCGCCGGATTTCCATGCCACCGCGCGACAGATGGAGGCGCTGGATGGTGCGGATGGGAGGGCACGCGCGGTGGCGGACTACATCGCCGGCATGACGGACCGCTTCGCCCTGGATGAATACGAGCGGCTGTTCGATCCGCGACGCTTGCGCTGAACCCGGACTCGCCGCCCGTCCCGCGCGGCAGGACTACGGCCTGAACCAATCCTCGGTGTTGAGCCCACTTGCGCCGGCGTAAGTCGTTGGTGACCGGGTCACCAAGGTCATTTCCCGCACGGCGGCGATGGCAGCCTGCTCGCCCTCGGCCATGGTCCATGCCCGCCCCTGGCGTGCGCGGCGCGGTGCGGCGCGGGCGAGCCAGATCGCGGCTTCGCGATCGAATGGCAGGATTTGCGGCCCGCTTCGCAGCAGTTCGTGAATAAAGCCGCTCAGTCGCGTACGTCGAGGGCCTTCCGGCAGGGTTTCGATTCCGCGCAGCAACAGCCCGGCCGCCGATGCGGCGATCGCGCTGGCGTGCTGATGCTGGTTGAACCGGGTCAGCACCTGACGGTTCGCGGCGGGGCGGCTCGGCCAGCACGGCCATATCCAACAGATACGTGGGGCGCGCCATCAGTGATCCGCTGACCAACGTGCAAGTTCATCGGCGCTGATGCCTTCGAATTCACCGCCGACCCGACCGCGCCAGTTCTGCAGCCAGGCCGAGAAATCCGCGGCTTCGCCGGCGATCTTGAGGCGCTCGTATTCCGCCTCGGACAGCAGCACGGCTACACCCTGACCGCGCCGCGAAATGCTGACCGGACGGCCGCTTTCCACTTCCCGCAGCAACTCGGTCAGAGTGTTCTTGGCGTGGGCGACGGAAACCGATTTCACGGGACTTTGCGCAAGATAGCCATTTAGATGGCCATTTGTAGCAAATCCAAGTGCTTGAATCAATTGCTGCAATGTAGCCAGCGGAGGAATTCCCCGGCGCGGCATTTGCGGCGCCATCGGCGCCAACCCAAACTTTGCAGCCCACCGACCTCGGTGAGGAGCCGCGCGCACGGGCGCGCAGATATAAGGAGCCCGCAAGATGCCAGAACGCCAGCCCGACCCGAACTCGGAAATCCTGCCAGCCGAGCCCTCGACGACCCTGCCCAACAGCGGTCCGACGAACTACGGCTACCGCGAGCATGGCCTTTACCGCGAAGCTTTCGAGCGCGACAGCTGCGGTTTCGGCCTGATTGCGCACATGGACGACCAGCCCAGCCACAAGCTGGTGCAGACCGCAGTGACCGCCCTCCATCGCATGACCCATCGCGGCGCCGTCGCGGCGGACGGCAAGACCGGCGACGGCTGCGGCCTGCTGATGAAGAAGCCGGACGCGTTCCTGCGTCGCGAAGCCGAGCGCCTTGACTTCAAGATCGGCGAACTGTATTGCGCCGGCAACATCTTCTTCTCTCCCGATGAAGCACGCTGCGCGCGCGCCAAGGTCGTCCTTGAAGAAAGCCTTGCACTGCACGAACTGATCCTCAATGGCTACCGCGAAGTCCCGACCGACGAATCGGCCCTCGGCGAGGAAGCGCTCAAGACCCTGCCGAAGATCGAGCAGGCCTTCATCAGTGCGCCGAAAGGCATGCACAAGTTCGCCTTCGAACTGAAGCTGTTCCGCGCGCGCCGGCGCACCGAGAAAATCCTTGATGCCGAGAAGGACCTCGACTTCTACATCACGCATCTGTCGTGCCGCGTGATCGTCTACAAAGGCCTGGTGATGCCGGAGCTGTTGCCGGTGTTCTATCCGGACCTCGCCGATCCAGCGCTGGAGTCGTCGATGTGCGTGTTCCACCAGCGCTTCTCGACCAACACCCTCCCCCGATGGAGGCTCTGCCATCCGTTCCGCTATCTGGCGCACAACGGCGAGATCAACACGATCTCCGGCAACCGCAAGTGGGCGCTCGCCCGCGCGAAGAAATTCGTCACGCCGGAAATTCCGGACATTGAAGAGATCTCGCCGCTGGTCGGCATGACCGGCTCGGACTCGCAGTCGCTCGACAACATGCTCGAGGTGCTGCTCGCCGGCGGCATGGACGTGTTCGCGTCGCTGCGCGCGTTGATCCCGCCGGCCTGGCAGAACGCCGAGGACCTCGACCCGGATGTGCGCGCGTTCTACGAGTACAACTCGGTCAACATGGAGCCCTGGGACGGCCCGGCCGGCGTCGTCGTCACCGACGGCCGCTATGCCGCGTGCTGCCTGGATCGCAACGGCCTGCGTCCGGCGCGCTATGTGATCACTGCGGACCGTCACATCGTGCTCGCGTCGGAGATCGGCGTGCACGATTTCCGCCAGCTCGATGTCGTCGAGAAGGGCCGCCTGCGCCCCGGCGAAATCCTCGCCGTCGACACCGAAACCGGCGCACTGCTGCGCCCGGAAGACATCGACCGCATGCTCGCCGCGCGCCGTCCGTACAAGCAGTGGCTCAAGAGCAACATGAAGCGCCTTGAGGCGAGCCTGTCGGACGATCCGCATACGCTGGAAGTGATGCCGCCGGACACCGTCGCGACCTACCACAAGATGTTCCAGCTGACGTTCGAAGAGCGCGACCAGGTGCTGCGTCCGCTGTCGGAGTCCGGTCAGGAAGCGGTCGGCTCGATGGGCGACGACACGCCGTTCGCGGTGCTGTCGGACCAACCGCGCTCGCTTTACGACTTCTTCCGCCAGATGTTCGCGCAGGTCACCAACCCGCCGATCGATCCGCTGCGTGAGCAGATCGTCATGTCTCTCGAGTGCCAGCTTGGCGCCGAACAGAACATGTTCGACGAAACGCCGGAGCGCGCTGCGCGCCTGCTGATCGACTCACCGGTGCTGTCCGAATCCAAGTTCAAGAAGCTGATCGCGATCGGCAATACCGATCCGGCCTATGCGCACCAGTACATCGATCTCAATTACGACCCGGAACAGTTCGGCCTCGGCGCGGCGGTGCAACACGCCTGCGACGAGGCGGTTGCGGCCGTACGCGGCGGCAAGGTCGTCATCGTCCTGACCGACCGCGCGATCGAACGCGGCAAGCTGCCAATCCACGCCCTGCTCGCGGTCGGCGCCGTCAACGACCGCCTGATCCGAGAAGGCCTGCGTTGCGACTGCAACATCGTCGTCGAGACCGCAACCGCGCGCGATCCGCACCACTTCGCCTGTCTCGTCGGCTACGGCGCTTCGGCGATCTATCCGTACCTCGCCTACGCGACGCTGTACGAAATGGTCCGCGCGGGCCAGATCAAGAACAAGGCCTCCGAGCAGCTCGCGCAGTCCTACCGCAAGGGCATCAACAAGGGCCTGTACAAGATCATCTCGAAGATGGGCATCGCGACGATCTCGTCGTACCGCGCCGCCCAGCTGTTCGAGATCGTCGGCCTGCACGACGAGATCGTCGACGTCTGCTTCGAAGGCACGGTGTCGCGCATCGGTGGCGCGAAGTTCCAGAATCTTCAGGACGATCAGGAGCGCCTGGCCGATCTCGCCTGGAGCATGCGCAAGCCGATCGAACAGGGCGGCCTGTACAAGTACGTGCATGGCGGCGAATACCACGCCTACAACCCGGACGTGATCGGCACGCTGCAGCAGGCGGTGAAGAGCGGCAAGTACGAGGACTACCAGTCCTACGCACTGCTGGTGAACCATCGCCCGGTCGCGGCGATCCGCGACCTGTTCCGTCTCAAGGCGACCGAAGCGATTCCGCTAGCCGAAGTCGAACCGATCGAGACGATCCTCAAGCGTTTCGACTCGGCCGGCATGTCGCTCGGCGCGCTGTCGCCGGAAGCGCATGAAGCGCTGGCGATCGCGATGAACCGTCTCGGCGGCCGCAGCAACTCCGGTGAAGGTGGCGAAGATCCGGCGCGCTACGGCACCGAGAAGATGTCGAAGATCAAGCAGGTCGCGTCGGGCCGTTTCGGCGTGACGCCGCATTACCTGGTCAATGCCGAAGTGCTGCAG